>CAZHRW010000226.1:0-4410 GCA_964535025.1 uncultured Planctomycetales bacterium | reverse complement strand
GAGAACGTGATGGCCATGCTCGACGCGGCCGCCACCTACGGCCGGGCGGGGTGAACCGCGGATCACGCAGGAGCATGCGATGCAATACGGCGTGTGCGGCGGGCCGGAGATAGCGGCCGTGGCGAAACAGGCCGGATACGACTTCTTCGAGTGGTCCGTCCCGGGCCTGCTCCAGCCCCGCGAGGACGAGAAGGCGTTCGCGTCGGCGCGGGCCAAGGCGCGGGAAAGCGGACTGCCCTGTCCGGCGCTGAACCTGTTCATCCCGTCCGATCTGAAGATCACCGGCCCCGAAGCGGATGCGACGGCACTGGAGCAGTTCGTCGCCATCGCGTGCCGGCGCGCGGGCCGGGCCGGCGTGGAGACCATCGTCCTGGGCTCCGGCGGCGCCCGGCACATTCCCGACGGCTTCGACCGCGACGAAGCCCATCGGCAGATCCTCGCCTTCTGCCGGATGGCCGCCCCCCTCGCCGCCGCAGAGGGTGTCACGATCGCGATCGAACCGCTGAACCGGCAGGACTGCAACGTGCTGACGTCGGTGCGTGAATCGGCCGATCTGGTGCGAGAGGTGGACCACCCGGCCATTCGGCTGCTGGTGGATGCCTGGCATTGGGCGACGGACGATCGGTCCATCGAGGCCATCGTGGCCCACGGGCCGCTGCTGGCCCACGTGCACATCGCCACCTATCCAACCCGCCTGCCGCCGGGGGCTGAACCGTTTGACTTGGCCCCCTTCTTCGCCGCCCTGCGCGAGGGCGGCTATAACGGCCGCGTCTCCATCGAGGGCAAGATCCCCGATCCGGCCCGCGATCTGCCACGGGCATTGGCTGTGATGAGGAATCTGGCGGCTGACGATAGCCCGGACGGCTGATTCAGGCCCCCTCGGCGCCGACGTCGAGGATGAGGATGGTGATGTCGTCGTCGGGACCGTCGGTCCGGTGGCGATCGTCGACCAGGCCGGCCAGTTGGAGGCTCATCTGGTCGACGGACATGTGGCGGACGGCATTGACGGCCGCGACGAACTCGTCGTGGCCGGAGGAATTGCGAACGCGGAACGCCGCCTCGGCCCCGTCGCTGTAGACCACCAGGCGATCGCCCGGGGCCAATTGGACGCGGCCGCGGTCGTAGTGCTCCTCGGGGAACACGCCCAGCAGCCCCCCGCCGGCGTTCAACTCGATCAGCGACCCGTCCGCCCGCAGCAGCAGCGGCTCGGGGTGGCCGCCGCGGGCGTAGGTCATCTCCAGCGTGGCGCTGTCGACCAGGCAGTACAGCGCCGAGCAGAACTGGCAGCTCGACAGGTCCTGCTCGCAGATCGCCGCGTTCAGCTCGGCCATGGCCTCGTCGGGCGCGACGAGCCGGTAGTCGCCGTCGGCGATCCGCTTGGTGGGCAGGGCCCGCTTGAGGAACATCGTCAGCAGCGCCGCCGGCATGCCGTGCCCGACCGCGTCGGCGACGTAAAACCCCACGTGCGTCTCGTCCAGGCGGATGGCGTCGTAGATGTCGCCGCTGACCCAGCCGACGGGGCGGAACATGACCCCAAATGTCAGCGGGGGCACGCGCGGGAGCGTCCGCGGCAGAAAGTCCCGCTGAAGCCGTGCCGCCAGGCGGAGCTCCTCCTCCAGTTGGCTGAGCGTCTTGGCGGAGATCGTCCCGTACGAGCGGGCCTGGTCCAGCTCCGTCCGCAGGTGGGCGATCGCCGGGTCGAGCTGCCGGAGGGCTTCCAGGTGGGCGGCGAGGACCTCGGGGGGGCTGTCGGCGTCGGCGACGACGAACGGGCCGCCGCGCTCGATGAGGCGGTCGGCGCCCGGCAGGGCCGTCTCCAGGAGCACCAGCCCCAGCAGGTCGGTCCGCTCGAGTTGGTCGAGCAACGCCGCGATCCGCCGGAGGGTGAGGCCCCGCCCGGTCGCGCCGAGGATGACCCCGCAGGCGTGCGCCACGTGCCGCTCGATCGCATCGTTCAGCGGGACCGGGCGCAGGCGGTCGTGGCCGCCGAGGGCGGCCCGGAGGTTCGGCGGCGGCGGGTCGTCGCAGACCCACAGCCACGTGTTGCGCGCCGCCTGGAGTTTCGCCGTCGGCGCGGCCAGTAGCCGGGTATTACCCATGGGACCTTCTTCGACCGCCGGGGGGGCGCCCTTTAGAAGCGATCGGACCTATTCGGCCCCAACGACATGCAGAAACTCGACTTTCATCCCCGCCTCGGCCCCGATCCGCTCCCACGTGCCGCCGACCGCCTCGACGACGTACCGCGCCGGCCCCGCCGAGCGATACGTCCGCGTCGGCCGCGACGGGTCGGCCTCGACCGCCATCGTCGTGAGGTTCACGATCCTCCGGTCGGCGTCGAGGAAGGCCACGTCGATGGGGAAATAGCAATCCCGCATGTAGAACGACCGCACGCGGCCGGCCGGGAAGATGAACAGCATCGCCCGATCCGCCGCCAGCGACGGCCGCCCCGACAGTCCCAGCCGCCGGCGATCGGGCGTGTCGGCGAGCTCCACCTCGAACGTATGGCCGTTGATCACGACCTTCGGCGGCTCGGCCTGCGACCGGCCCGAACAGCCGCCGGCCGCCGCCAGCAGCGCCGCCAGAACCACCGCCCCCGCACCGAGCCGTCGGCCGCGAGCCCTCATCGGCAGTGCCTCATCACCAGTTGGGCGAACAGCGCCGGCAGTTGCTCCAGCGGCAGGCCGACCACGTTGGAAAAACTGCCCTCGATGCACTCGACCAGCGGGTCGTCGCGGTCCTGGATGCCGTACGCCCCGGCCTTGCCCGCCCACAGGCCCGACGCGAGATAAGCCTCCATCGCCTCGTCGCTCATGGCCCGCATGCGGACGTGCGTGACGTCCGAGGCGATCAGGCGGCTGCCGTGCGGGTCGATCAGCGCCACGCCCGTGATCACCGCGTGACGCGTCCCCGACAGCGCCGAGAGAATCCGCCGCGCGTCGGCGGCGTCGGCGGGCTTGCCGAACAACGCGTCGCCCAGGGCGACGACGGTGTCGGCGCCGAGGACCGGCAGGGGCGGCCGGTACCGCTCCATCACCGAGCGGGCCTTGAAATAGGCCACCGATTCGGCGTGCTGGCTCGCCGTCACCGCCGCCGCCACCGTCGGCGGCTCGTCCAGCGGCGGGGCGATCACCTCGAACCGGTAGCCGGCCTCTTCGAGCAACTGCCGGCGGCGCGGGGACTGCGAGGCCAGCACGAAGGTGGGTCCGGCGGTGTCGGGCGGCTCGGTCATCGTCGCATCGTCCTACTGGGGCGGCGTCCGCAGGGGCCGCCATGGAAAGCTTATACCATAATCCTCACGCCGACGACAGAGGCCGGCGGCGCCTACATCGGCCGCACGCGGGCGATGACCTTCAGGGCCCACTGGAGGTCGGCGGTGGCGTGGGTGGTCGGCGGGAAGGCGTCGTTGATGGGGATCAGGTGGATCCGGTCGCCGTCGAAGCGGATGAGCTTGCACGTGACGCCGATCTGGTCGGCCAGTTGGACCACCGCGGGCCGTCCCGGCTCGGCGGGGCAGTCCGGGGAGAGGATCACGACGTCGCCGTGGCGGATCTCCGGGGCCATGCTCTCCCCGTCGATCCGCACCGCGAACGGGGCCGTGTAGCGGTCGGCGATGTGCTCGGCGATGACGAACTCGGCCGTCCCGGGCGTCTGGGGCTGGTCCAGCAGGACCAGTTGCACGCTGGTGCCGGCGCCCTCGGACAGGTCGCCGACCGCCCGGGCCTGGACCATGTGCCGCGCCCGGCGCGGCCGCATGCAGGCGACCAGATCGGCCAGTGTGGTCACGCCCTCGCCGCCGGCGGTGGTTTCGGCCCAGAAGTGCGGCACGCCGGCGGCGCTGCGCCCGAGGATGGGGATCCACCCCTGATGCTCGTGCGCCGGCGGGGTCTCGACCTCCCCGCCCGTCCGGCCTCGCGTCGGCTCCGCCGGGGCGACGCCGGCGACCAGGTCGGCCGCGGAGGGCCTGGCGCGGGCGGCTCGCTTGTCGGCCTCGATCGCCTCGGCGATCGTCGCGGCCGTCAGCGGCTCGCTCGAGCCCGCCGGCGCCTCGACCTCCCCGGCGACCAGCGCCTGCGGCGCCGCCCGCGCGGCGGGGAAGACCGCGCCGGTCTCGGCGAGCAGGTCCACAAACGCCGCCAGCGCCGGGGCATACTGCGGATGGTCCCGCAGCACCTCCGCCACCCGCGCCACCACCGGATGGCCGGCCGCCCCGCCGGCCGCCGGCTCGCTGCCGGTCAGCAGCCACCGCAGGTCCACCCGCGTCAGCTCGGCGATCCGCACCAGCACCTCGGCCGGCGGCACGCGCTTGGTTTCGTAATAGTCGTAAGTCGAGGAACTTATCCCCAGCTCCCGCGCGAACGCCGCCTTGCCCCGCCCGCCGGCGTATTCCACGCGAAGCTGGCGAATCCGTTC
>CAZHRW010000225.1:0-7713 GCA_964535025.1 uncultured Planctomycetales bacterium | reverse complement strand
GTAGAATACCGGAGAATTCGGGTTTTATGCCGGATGCAAGGCGCGCGCATCTATGTGGGGACGCTATACGGCGAAAACCCTCGATCGCGGGCGAATATCCCGCGAGTGCGGGGGTTTTGACGTCAAGCTGGGCAAGGTGGGCAAGCGGGGGAAGCGGGGATCGGGTTTCCCGGCGTGCGGCCGCTCGGAGAATTCGGAGAATTCGGGTTTTATGCCGTGCGACGGCATGGAAAACGGCCGAAATCGGCGAATCTTTTGTGGCGATACTGTCCCCGGATAGGCAAGCTCATGACACAAAACGGCTTAGCCACGGAGGGCACAGAGGACACGGAGGCGGAAAGGGCGATAAAAGCAAAACAGGCTTGAGACCCGAGGCCCGAGGCCTGAGAAACGCAAACAGGGCCTGAGACCCGAGACCCGAGGCCTGAGAAACGCCAGCGCGGCCTGCGGCCGCGATACGGGTTCTCCTGCGGCGCCCTGAAGTCTCCGGTCTCAAGCCTCGGGTCTCAGGTCTCAAGCCTCAAGCCTTTGTCGCGAGACCCGAGGCTCGAGGGCGCCGAAGCCTCTCTTTTCGCGGCCGCAGGCCGCGTTGCCGTTGCCGCACCTCAGGCCTCAGGCCTCAGGCCTCAGGCCTCAGGTCTCAAGCCTATCTCTTTATCGTACTGGGCGTTACAGGGCTCGAACCTGTGACCTCATCCTTGTAAGGGATGCGCTCTAGCCAACTGAGCTAAACGCCCGAACCCGCCGCGGGGAAGTATACCACGGGCCGCGCGGCTTGCCAAGCGGGTGGGGCGACGGCTTGACGGGCGGGGGGGCGGCGGGTACAGTGTCGGCTATGTGGCCGTGGGTACTGACATTAGGTCGACTGCCGCTGGCGGGGGCGTTCGCGGCGGCCGTGGCGGCGGCGGGCGGACGCCCGGGCGGGGCGGCCGCGCCGGTGGCGCTGGTGGCGCCGGCGGGGCTGATCGAGCTGACCGACCTGCTCGACGGGCCGGTCGCGCGGCGGACGGGGGCCGTCACCGAGCTGGGCGGGCTGGTCGACCCGCTGTGCGACAGCCTGTCGCGGCTGACGGTGTTCTTCGCAATGGCTTTGGCCGGCTGGGTTTGGATCGGCGTGCCGCTCGTGATGGCCGGGCGGGATATCGTCGTGGCCTACGTCCGCATCGTCCTGGCCCGCACGGGCCGGCGGACGGCCGCACGGGGCAGCGGGAAGCTCAAGGCCCTCGTTCAGGGCGCGGCGGTGTTCGTCCTGATCGGCGCCGCCGCCGGCGAGAGCGGTTCGCAAGTCGTTCATATTATGCGTGTTAGCACCGCCGCGGCGGTCATCCTCGCGACGGTGTGGAGCCTGGTCGACTACGGCCGTGCCGGCCTGGCGGCGGCGGGGGAGATGCGGGGCGAACGGCTGTCAGATTGATCGCTCGCGGCGGGGCGACTGCCTCATTGGCACCTGCCCGTCGTCGGCGGTCGCCGGCCGCGTGAACGTAATCCCTTATCATTCCAAGGAAGTAACGCCCTGGCACGCTTGTTGCTTCTCCGCAAGGACGGGGCGGTTGTGCCCCCATGGAATGAGGGCGAGGCAAGCGAATCCGACGCGTGAGGAGTTCGATCATGGCGAGCAACAAGATCATCGGCATTGACCTGGGGACGACCAACAGCGTCGTGGCGGTCATGGAAGGCGCGGCCCCGAAGGTGCTGATCAACCAGCAGGGCAATCGGTTAACGCCGTCGGTGGTTGGGTTTACAGACCGCGGCGAGCGGCTGGTCGGCCAGACGGCCCGGCATCAGCAGGTGACCAACCCCAAGAACACCGTTTTCTCGATCAAGCGGTTCATGGGCCGTCGCCACAACGAGGTGACCAGCGAGGAGAAGATGGTCCCCTACCAGATCGTCGGCGGGTCCGACGAGCTGGTCAAGGTGCACGTGCACGGCAAGGACTACACGCCGCCGGAGGTCTCGGCGATGATCCTCCAGGACCTCAAGAAGACCGCCGAGGACTACCTCGGCGAGGAGGTCACACGTGCTGTAATTACCGTGCCTGCCTACTTTAACGACTCCCAGCGCCAGGCGACCAAGGACGCCGGCGAGATCGCCGGGCTGACCGTCGAGCGGATCATCAACGAGCCGACGGCCGCGGCGTTGGCCTACGGGCTGGAGAAGCAGAAGAACGAGAAGGTCGCCGTCTTCGACTTCGGCGGCGGCACGTTCGACGTCTCGATCATGGACATCGGCGACGGCGTTTTCGAGGTCGTCTCGACCAACGGCGACACGCACCTCGGCGGCGACGATTTGGACGAGGAGTTGATCCACTACATCGCCGACGAATTCAAGCGCAATGAAGGCATCGACTTGCGCGAAGACCCCATGGCGCTGCAGCGGCTGAAGGAGGCGGCGGAGAAGGCCAAGTGCGAGCTGTCGACGGCGATGGAGGCGAATATCAACCTGCCGTTCATCACCGCCACGCAGGCCGGGCCCAAGCACCTGACGATGACGTTGACGCGGGCGAAATTCGAGCAGCTCATCGCCGATCAGATCGAGCGGCTGGTCGGGCCGTGCAAGCAAGCGCTTTCGGATGCGAAGTTTACCGCCGACGACGTCGACGAGGTGGTGCTGGTGGGCGGCTCGACGCGGATCCCGAAGGTCCGCCAGATCGTCAAGGAGATCTTCGGCAAGGACCCCAACCAGTCGATCAACCCCGACGAAGTGGTCGCGATGGGCGCGGCGGTCCAGGGCGGGATCCTCGCCGGCGAGGTCGAGGAACAGATGGTCCTGCTTGATGTTACGCCGCTGTCGCTGGGCGTCGAGACGCTCGGGGGCGTGATGACCAAGCTGATCGAGCGGAACACGACGATCCCGACCGAGAAGAAGGAGGTCTTCTCCACCGCCGCCGACAACCAGACGGAGGTGACCATCCACGTGCTGCAGGGCGAGCGGGCGACCGCCGCCGACAACCGCACGCTCGGGCGGTTCAACCTCACCGGCATCCCGCCGGCGCCGCGGGGCGTGCCGCAGATCGAGGTGGCCTTCAAGATCGACGCCAACGGCATCCTGAACGTCTCGGCGAAGGACCTGGCGACCGGCAAGGAGCAGTCGATCGAAATCAAGGGCTCGTCCGGACTTAGCGAAGATGAGATCGAGAAGATGAAGCGGGATGCCGAGGAGCATGCCGCCGAGGACCAGAAACGCCGCGAGCTGGTCGAACTGAAAAACCACGCCGACCAGTTGGCCTTCGCCGCCGAGAAAACCCTCAAGGAGCAGGGCGAAAAGGTCCCCGCCGCCGACCGCAGCAACATCGAATCGGCCATCAGCAACCTGCGCGACACGATCGCCAGCGACGACGCCGAGGCGATCAAGCGGGCCATGGAGAACCTCGAACAGAGCTCCCACAAGCTCGCGGAGGTCATCTACGAGCAGGCCAAGACCGCCGGCGGCGGCGAAGGCGGCCAAGGCGGCGCCGGCGGCGAAGGCGGCGACGACGTGATCGACGCGAACTACGAGGTCAAGGAATAAGGGCGCGGCGCCGCCGTGCGACCGCATGCAAGAGGCCTGCCGGACGGATGTTACCGCCGGCAGGCCTCCGTGCTGCGCCGGCGGGGGGCTCTCGGGCGGCCGGTGGGGCTAACTAAACCTTGTAGGGGGATTAACCGATGCAGCCCGTAGTCAGAGAGACCCTTAAGGGTCGGGTGGGGTCTCGGGAGGAACCGTCGGCATGGTTATGCCCCGGGGCGGCTTCACGCTCGTTGAAGTCCTCATTGTCGTGCTCATCATCGGCATCCTGGCGATGGTGGTCGTGCCGCAGGTGGTCACCGCCTCCGAGCAGGCGCGGGAAACGGCGCTGGAAACGGACCTTACGGCGGTCCGCCGGGCGATCGATCTGTATCGCGCCGAGCACGATGGGCGGATGGTTCACCTCGACGAGGCCGCAAACGTCTCCCTGGCGGGGATCACCTGGCGGCTCACGCGGCCGACCACCCCGACCGGCAAGCTCGACCCCGACGGTAAGTGCGGGCCCTACCTGACGGAATGGCCCGCCAACCCCTACGTCAGCGGCCCGGCCGGCACGCTGATCAAGTGCGGCGCCGCCACCGACGCCCCCCGCGACGATTCCAGCGGCTGGTACTACTGCACCACCACCGGGACGATCCACGTCAACTCCTCCCGCGGCGCGACGGACATCGACCCCTGACCGCCGCCGGCGGCGCGGGGAAATGCCACTAACGTCTGTCATTTCCATCGCCCAGCGCGTATAACACGCTCTTGTCATGATCGGCGGGCCCGTCGGGTGGGTCCGCGAACGTCGGATCCCAAGCGGAGAGCATGACCTATGATTGGGGCGTGGCAGATCCAGGCGCTGTGGATGACAAAGTGGCTGCACAACGAGGTCTGGAAGTGGACCGCACTGCTGGGCCTGTTGCTGCTGGCGTTCGCGGTCGGCAAGGTCATCAGTTTCTTCCTGGACCGCCAGGGCCGGCGGCTGGAAAGCGCCGGCCGCGGACGCACCGCGCTGGTGGTGCTGCGGGCGATCGGCCGTCCGGTCCCCCTGGCGCTGCTGGCGATGGCCCTGTACGCGGCCCAGGCGTTCCTCACCCTGGACGTGCGCGTGGCCGACGGGGCCGCGACGGTCATGCCCGACGGCCCGATCCGCACGTTCTGGCAGCAGTTCTGCCAGGCCCTGCTGGCGCTGGCGATCGCCTGGGGGCTGTACCGGCTGGTCGACGTGGTGGAGGTGATGCTGGGCCGCGCCGCCGAGCGGACCGACACCAAGCTCGACGACCAGCTCGTGCCCCTGCTGCGCAAGACGGTGCGGGTGTTCGTGGTGATCCTCGCCCTGCTGTTCATCGCCCAGAACATCTTCGAGCTGAACATCGGCGCCCTGCTGGCCGGCCTGGGCCTCGGCGGGCTGGCCGTCGCCCTGGCGGCGAAGGATTCGATCGCCAACCTGTTCGGCTCGGCGGTCATCCTCGCCGATCGGCCCTTCGCGATGGGCGACCGGATCCAGGTGCAGTCCTATGACGGCATGGTCGAGGAGGTCGGCTTCCGCTCGACCAAGCTGCGCACCCTCACCGGCCATCACGTGACGATCCCCAATTCCATATTGGTCAACGACGTGGTCGAGAACATCTCCCGCCGGCCGTTCCTGCGGCGGATGTTCAACCTCGGCCTGACCTACAACACCCCGCCCGACCGCATGGAGCGGGCCATCGAGATCCTCCACGAGATGCTCGACGCCCGGGCCCGGCATTTCCACGCGGAGTTCCCCTACAAGGTCTACTTCAGCGACTACAACGCCGACAATCTCGGCATCCTGGTGATGTACTGGTTCGTGCCCACCGACTGGTGGGAGTTCCAGGCGTTCAACAACGAATTCAATCTCGAACTGCTCCGGCGGTTTAACGAGGAGGGCCTGGAGTTCGCCTTCCCGACCCAGACGCTCTACCTCAAACCCCAGGGCCGGTTCACCGTCAACCCCGCGCCGCAGGGCGGCGGCGGGGGCGGGCGGGCCTTTACGTGATGGACACTGGAGGCGGTTTTGGTCAGCAGGCTTGAAACGATTACGCAGTTATCCCACCGGTTCGGCACGGCCGACTACGTCAAGGGCGGCGGGGGGAACACCTCCTGCAAGTCGGCCGACACGCTGTGGGTCAAGCCCTCCGGCACGACGCTGGGGGCGATGACGCCGGAGACCTTCGTCGCGCTGGACCGCGCGAAGATCGCCCGCCTCTACGCCGTCGACGCCCCCGACGACCCGTCGGCCCGCGAGGCGCTCGTCAAGGACCTCATGGCCGCCGCCGTCCGGCCGGACAGCTCGGGACGGCCCTCCGTCGAGGCGCCCCTGCACAACAGCTTCCAGGCCGTCTACGTGGTCCACACCCACCCGGTGCTGGTCAACGGCCTGACCTGCGCCGCCGACGGCAGGGCCGCGGCCGCGGAGCTGTTCCCCGACGCCCTGTGGGTCGATTACATCGACCCCGGCTACACCCTCTGCATGCACGTCCGCCAGGCCATCGACGCCTACTGCGCCGACCGCGGCCGCGAGCCGTCGGTGGTCCTGCTGAAGAATCACGGCGTCTTCGTCGCCGGCGACGAGCCGGAGGCGATCGACCGGCACTACGACGCGCTGCTGGGCGCCCTGGCCGACCGCTACCGCCAAGCCGGCGTGGCGACCGAGCTGCCGATCGGCCCCCAGCCGGACGACGCCACGGCCGAGGCGATCGCGGGGCGGATCCGCCGGGCGATCGGAACCCCCGACGCGGCGGCCGTCCGCGTCGGCGGGGCGTTCGACGTCTTCGACGGCCCCGTCACGCCCGACCATATCGTCTACGCCAAGGCGTATCCCCTGCGGGGCGACGTGACGCCCGACGCCGTCGCCGCCTACATCGAGCGGCACGGCTACCCGCCCCGCGTCGTCGCCACCGGCGCCGTGGTCGCTGGCGTGGGCGCCAGCGAGGCCCGCGCCGACCTCGCCCTCACCCTCGCCCGCGACGGCGCCCTCGTCAAGCAGCTCGCCGACGCCTTCGGCGGCCTGGACTACATGACCCCCCGGGCGCTGGCGTTCATCGACAACTGGGAGGTCGAGTCGTACCGGCAAAAGCAGCTTTGACTTGGAATCCGGGATTTGAAAATCGCTCAAATCTGAAATCTGAGATTTGGTTCTCATCCCGTTTCCGTGGTTGCTTGTCGCCGCAAACAGCCACGGCCAAGGGAGCCACAAAGGGCACAAAGAACGCAAAGGAAAGAACGGCAACGGCTTGCGCCACAGAGGGCACGGAGAACACAGAGAAAGAAGCTCCACCACTGCTTGGGCGTTTTCTCTGAGCCCTCTGTGAACTTGAACTCTGTGGCCTGGCTGTGTCGTTGCTGTTCTTTCCGTTATGTCTTTGTGTCCTTTGTGGCTATCCCTGTCGTAGCCACGAAAATGGGAGGAGAACCAGAAAAACCTTATCCAAGGGCTTGACAGGATCGGCATTCACAGCTATAAGAGCCAATTGACCTTTTTTGGGAATGGGTGAGTCGGCGGTCGTCTCGGATCGCGGCTCATGTGGGGATGGAACCCGGGCATCGTTGGTCGTCGATCCATTCCTGGGGCAACACGTCGGCTGTGAAGGTCGTACCCGATCAGTCGTGGGGTCCCGGTCACTGGTCGAGCGGATCCGATGGGCCGCGCGCCTTAGGCGCAGGTCATCGGGGGGTGTCGTGGTGACGTCAGCGCGTGGGGCGCCGGTTTGCGGGGTTTCGCCTCGATCGACAATCGCTGCATGGCGCTCGGTGTGGCGCCGTCAGTGTGCGCACGGGAACAGTCGTCAGGAACGGTCGATCGTCCGTTTCCTGCGAGCCGGGGCAGGGCAGTCTTGCGCCGTCGTTCAATGGGGACGCGGGGTCGGCCCGGAGTTGTGATATGCGAGGGAAGTCCATAGCCGCCGGTCGTGAGGCGGGGCGGTCGGTTGCCGCGTGGGGCTGGGTGTGTGGCTTTGGTCTGTGGGTGCTGCTGGCCTTGGCCGTCCCGGCCGCGGCCCAGAGCGGCGAGTGGTATGTGCCGATGAGCGACCAGGTCGACGGGGGGTTCGATCATATCCAGGTGCTCAGCGTCGAGCCCTTCCAGTTCGATACGCTCGCCCTGTCCAACTTCTTCGGCCTCGACGCGGCGTACAACCTGGTGCCGGAAGGTGAGCAGTGGGGCCAGATGTTCCTCAAGGCCGACCGCACGTTCGCCTCGGC
>CAZHRW010000224.1:0-3098 GCA_964535025.1 uncultured Planctomycetales bacterium | reverse complement strand
CACGATCAACAACCACAACAAACGGCAACGACAGTAACTAGAGAAAAGCACGTGCAAGCGTAATCACACTATTGACAGACCCGGCTTCATAGAAGGCTGGAGGCTGGAGGCTGGAGACTGGAGGAACGGCAACGGCCGAACGGCAACGGCGGAACGACAAGACGGACGGCAACGGCAACGGCACTGCCAAGGTGGAAGCCGGACACAGGAAGCTGTAGACTCCAGCTTGGCGATAGCGTGTCAGACGCTTTCAATTCCATGCAGACAGTCTTGTGCCAACAGCCGGGAGCCTGAGATGCGAGATCATACGAAGCTCCGTGCGTTCGAACTGGCGGATGCCTTGGCGCTGATGGTGTATCGGGTTACGAGGCTTTTCCCGCGGGAAGAGCAGTTCGGGCTTACGGCCCAGATGCGCCGGGCGGCCGTGTCGATTGCGTCGAATATCGTAGAAGGCTGCGCCCGAAGCACCCATCGCGAATACCTCCGGTTCCTCAACCTGGCTTTCGGGTCTGCCCATGAACTGGAATATCAGGCATCTCTCGCCTACCGGCTGAAATACCTGCCCGACGACGCCTATGCGCCGCTCCGCGACCATTGCGCCGAGACCTCTAGGGTCCTCAATGGCCTCATCCGTTCACTGCGCGAACGGGATACTGAAGGCTGAAGGGTCATACCTCCGGCACGACATTGAACCCTGGCCGTCCTTCGTTGCCGTTCCTTCGTTGCCGTTCCGCCGTTGCCGTTCCTCCAGTCTCCAGCCTCCAGCCTCCAGCCTGCCGAGGCCGCAGGCCTCAGCCCAGCGGCTTGAGCACCATCCCCGTCGCCAGCTTCGGATAGAAGAACGTGCTCTTGTGCGGCATGACGCTCTTGGCCAGGGCGACGTCGAGGATCGACTGGAGGGGCGTCGAGCGGAGAATCGCGGCCAGACGATAGTCGCCGGTGTTGAGGCCGTCGAGGACCTCGCGGCCGCAGGCGGTGTAGCCCAGGTGGGTGTCGGCGGGGACGTGCTGGAGGATATGGCGGTCGAGGAAGAGCTTGTGGAGGACCGCGACGTCCAGGTCGCGCCAGACCTTCGGCTGGTCGGGCGCGAGGGTCTCCATAACGGCCGGGTCGGACAGGCGGGCGATGTGGGCCATGTCGCCGCCGGCGTCGAGGAAGGCGATGGCGCCGGCCCCGAAGGCGGCCAGGGCCCCATCGGGGGTCTCGATCAGGGCGTCGGTCAGCGGCACGGATTGCCAGGTGGCGACGTCGGCGGTCTCGGCCATGAGGGCGGCGCAGTCGTAGCCGTCGGTGATGCCCGGGACCATCCGGTGCGTCGGCAGGACCAGCAGGCCCGGATCGTCGGCGGGCACGAGCGCGAACAGGACGTAGTTGGCCTCGTGGTCGTCATCGATCGCCCCGCGGTCGCGCAGGGCATTGCGGTAGTTCAGTGCCGTCGTGTAGCGGTGGTGGCCGTCGGCGATGAAGATCGGCACCTCCGCCATCGCGGCGCGAACGGCGGCGATGACGTCGGGATCGCTGACCGCCCGGAGGGTCTCTTCCACGCCCTTCAGACGGCCGCGGGCGACCGGCTCGACGGCCTCGGCCGCACCCCACAACGCCCCCGAGACGCCGCCGGGATCGTTGAAGATGCCGAAGATCGGCGAGATCTGCATCCGCGTCGCCTCGGTCAGCTTCAGCCGGTCGGCCTTGGGGCCCGGGAAGGTCTTCTCGTGCGGCCAGATCCCCTCGTACAGTTCGGTCGCGCGGACGCCGCACAGCATCGCACGGCGGGTATAGGTGCGTCCGGCCCAGGTGTAGGTCTGGCTGTAGGCGTAGAGGGCCGGCTCGTCCTCGCGCCGCAGCGCGGCCGAGTGCTTCATCGCCTCCAGTTTGGCTGCGGCGGCATCGTAAAGGGCGTCGGGGCCGACGCCCACGGGCGGGACGCGCGGCAGGTCGACGGCGACGATATTGTCGGCGCAGCGATCCAGCAGCGCCGCCTTGTCGGCCGGCCGGAGGATGTCGTACGGCGGCGCGATGAAGCGGCTGACGTCGCCGGTATAGTGCCATCCGCGGAACGGTCGAATGTCCATCATCATGCTCACCCGGGGCAAGGCCACTGCCGGTGCTCCGCCGCCACACGCCCCCGCGGCACCCGCGACGGAACACAAAACCCGGGATGCTACCCGATGCCGCCCCGCTTGCCAAGCCCTCAATCGTCGCCGGCGCCGCCGACCTTGAACACCCGCCGACGGCCGGGCGTATCGCCCACGGTGACCGGAGCGAACGGCGCTGCGCTTGCTGTCGCCGCTCAAGTCGCTATCATCGTCACCAGCCGCCCCGCCCGCCGGCGGCCGTACGAAAGAGGTTTCGCCGATGAACACCGAACGCGTCGAGAAGCTCATTCACGAGCTGCTGATCGAATTGGGCGAGGACCCCGACCGCGAGGGGCTCCGCAAGACCCCCGGCCGCGTCGCCGAGGCCTGGAAGTTCCTCACGCACGGCTACCGGGCCGACAAGGCCGCCGTGATCAACGGGGCCATCTTCCGATCCGAGGCGACCAACATGGTGATCGCCCGCGACATCGAGGTCTACAGCCTCTGCGAGCATCACATGCTGCCGTTCTTCGGCCGCTGCCACGTCGGCTATATCGCCCGCGACCACGTCATCGGCGTCAGCAAGCTGGCCCGGATCGTCGACTATTACGGCCGCCGCCTGCAGATCCAGGAGCGCCTGACCGCCCAGATCGCCCGCGAGCTCATGGAGACGATCCATCCCTACGGCGTCGGCGTCGTCATGGAATGCAAGCACCTGTGCATGATGATGCGGGGCGTCGAGAAGCAGAACTCCGTGATGACCACCTCGTCGGTCCTCGGCAGCTTCCACGACGACCAGTCGACCCGCCTGGAGTTTTTCCACCTGATCAACCGGAGGTTGACTTGATCGACCCCGCGGGTCGGGAAACTCGAGATCCGAAGCCCGGAATACGAAATAAGCTCGAAACGGCGAAACGGATAAACGGATCTCCTCCCATTTTCGTGGCTACGACAGGGATAGCCACAAAGGACACAAAGACATAACGGAAAGAACAGCAACGACACAGCCAGGCCACAGAGTTC
>CAZHRW010000223.1:0-16548 GCA_964535025.1 uncultured Planctomycetales bacterium | reverse complement strand
GGCCCCCTCACCCGTCGCCACCGGCCCGGCCCCACGCGCCCGCGCGCCGACCGGACCGATGCGCCGGCGTGCCCCCGCCCGACGCCACCGACCGCCTGGGCGCGCCGATCCGATGCGCCGCGCATCACCGACCCCCCCCGAGCGCGCGCCGGCCGGGCCCGCGCGCTGGCGCGATCGGGCTACTATAGCACTATCTGCCCCTTCGTCCCGCCCCCGGAAGGCTCGTTCAATAATGTGAACCCAACAGTAAATAATATACGGCGTGACCCTCACGATCTTCGCGCCGACATACACACTATTCAGCTTTCACTCAACAATATTAAGCCTGCGCTCAACAAATTGATACCCTCGTCACCGCCGCGCCGCACGTGTTAAACTGGGTAAACTATCGGAGAATTCCGAGAATTCGGGTTTTATGCCGGATGCAAGGCGCGAGCATCTATTCGGTGACAGACTAACAAAAAAACGCCTGTTAGTCAGCCTTTGGCGCCCGGAGAATTCCGAGAATTCGGAGTATTGGGAGTATTCAGCACGCCCAAACCGGCCAAATCGGTCGGAGAATTCGGAGAATTCGGGTTTTATGCCGTGCAAACCCCCTCTTTCAGGCGCGCGCCGCGATATATCCTGTCCCGTAATATAACGCGTTAGCCCGCCCGTTCGCCGGCCGCCGTGACAGGCGCGCCCTACCGTCAGTCCACCCCGTTCGCCCGCGCCGCTGACACGCGCGGCCTGCCGTCGCTCCACCCCGTTCGCCCGCGCCGCTGACACGCGCGGCCTGCCCTCCTGCAGCGGGCAGTCGAAGCCTTCCGCTACGGCTGGGTCTCCACGAGTTTTCCGCGGGCGCCCTTGAGGCTCATCGCCGGGGCCGCGAGGGCCACACCGTCCATGAGTGCGGCCCAACTTACTGTGCCATCTTCACTTGTGCGAACGGCCGCGAACCGCCCCTCCGCGCCGATGCCCTCGGCGGCCAGGGCGCCCGAGCCGGTATGCCGCCAGAGGAACCGGTCGGTGATCCCCCCGGGCCGCTCGACGGTGATGAGCATCCCGGCGCCGCGACGGCCCGAGACGGCCTCGGTGGTGGCGCGGACGTGGCTCTCGGTCCCGGTGGCGAAGGGGACCGCGACGGTCACGCCGTGAAAGGGCAGGGCCGTCCGCGTCGACACGACGCCGCACGGAGCGGGTTTGATCTCGCCATCGACTGCGATAAAGCCTTGTACGGACGGACGTTCGCGACCCGTCACGACAGATACAGTCCCTGTTTGCCACTCGCCGCGGCAGAGCAGCTCGAGGTTGGCGTGCGTCAGCCGTGCGGTCCGCAGTGTCGTGGTCCGCCGGTCGGCCCGCAGGAGCATCGGGGCGAAGTGCCAGAGGGCCTCGATCGTCTGGCGGCCGGGCCCGGTGACGCTGTCGAGGATCAGCCAGTAATCCGGCCGGACGAAAACCAGCGCCCGCGTATGTGTAAACCCTTCAAGTAGTTGCGCCTCAGCGGCCCGCGCGGCCACCGCGCCGCGACCGCCGGTCGGCCGGCTGTACGGCTGGTCATAGGTGCCTTCGGCATAGTCGAGGCCCCGGCCGGCGGCCCAGAGGTTGCTGCCGCGGCTGGAGCGGCAGAAGCGGGCGTAGTCGCCGGTGGCGCGGCGGTTCTGGCCGGCGTCGTTGATCGTTATCGTGTTGTGCGCGTGAGTGTTACGGAAATGCCGGACCACCGGGTCGTGCTGGTAGGAGCTGATGCCCGGGTCGACGAGGAACGTCGTGCCGTGGGCATAAAGGGACACATGGAGCTTGTCCTCGTGCTGGTGGGCGGCCCCGTAGGCGCCCATGTCGATGAAGGCCCAGCGGGCCTCGCGGTCCCAGCCGCTGCGCTGGACGGCATAGCCGGCGTCGGGAAAGTGGACCGAGCCGATCCCGGGATGCCGTCCCTCTTTGCCGGCGGTGCCGGCCCACAGCCAGTCGGGGCGTTTTTCGGCGCGGCCGACGGCGGCGAGGCGCTCGTTGCCGGGGCTGAGGGTGCAGCCGGCGTCATTGGGGACAGGATATGTCCCGTCCGGGCGGGCCAGGTGAGTCAGGTAGTCATGCATCTTCCACAGCCGTTTCGCGTACGTCGCCGGGAACGCGCGGCCGGCGAAGCGGGCGCGGGCGTAGGCCTGGTAGAGCAGTTGGGCGCACATCGTATGGTAGCCGGGCGACAGCTCGAACTGGGCCCCGTCGGGGAAGACCTGGGCTTGCATCTCGCGCCCGAGCCGCCGCATGCCGGCGGTGATCCAATCGGCCGCGCGGCGGAACTGCGGCACGAGCACGCCGCAGGTGAGGATCGCGGCCGACTCGGCGATGAACCAGTTGCAGTGGCCCCAGTAGTTCAGCAGGTGCTCGGCGTGGGCGTGGATCATCTTGGCCATGTCCACCAGCGTCCGATCGGAAAACGCCTCCGACGCGGCGGCGACGGCCAGGACGTGCTCCCAGGCCCAGTTGATGCGGATCGACGTCGACAGCGTCTCCCACGCCGGGTCGAGCCCGCCGTTATGGCCGATCGGTTCGGGGTTCTGCTCGCACCAGCTTCGGATGAACTCATCGAGTTTGCGGGCGTATTTCCGCTTTCGGGCGGCGCTGTCGGTGGCGAAGAACGCGTCGGCCAGCGTGGTCATCCAGCCGTGGCGGTTGAACGCGTGGTTCCATTCGAGGTAGCCGATGGGGTTGACGTGCCAGTCGATGGTCGCCGGCAGGTGCTGCTCCTGGATGATGTGCCGGCACAGGGCGTCGGCGGTGGTGGCGGTGTAGTGCGGGTTGCCGCCGCGGCTCATTCGCTTCGGCCGTCGCGTCCGCCTCAGCACACCGGCGAAAGCGGCCATCGCCTTATCGACCCGTCCGGCGGCGGCGTGGACGGCGACGCGGCGCAGGTCGGGGCGATCGAGATCGAGCGCCGCCAGCAGTTCCTCGTCGGTCATGCGGGGGCCGGTGGGCTTGGCCACCTGCAGCAGTTCGACGTCGCCGAAGATCACCTCGCCGGCGTCCGTGCGGGCGTGCACGTCGAAGGTGAGGCTCTTGACGGCCCGCCAGTCGTCGGGAAAGCCGATCGCCACGAGGTTCTCGGCCGGGATGAGCAGCCGCTGCCAGCCGGTCCACCGGCGCGGCTGGTTAAAATGCAGGATGCTGACGCGGCTGTCGTGGGTGGTCATGCCCGGCGCGCGGGTGGTGAAGTCCATCCGCGTCGACATCGACCCGTCGAACGGCTCGGCGAGCTTGAGGTGCACCACCAGCACGTTGAACGGGTCGAGGTTCCGCCGGGGCGGGGCGATCGTAACGGCCCCGTTGGTCCGCACGGCCAGCAGCTTGCGGCCGTCGGCGTTGGCGGTGCGGGCGCTGCCGCGGACCGCCGCCTGGCGGCGAAGCGATTCGCCGGTGAAGAGGGTTTCCCGGGCGAGCACGGTATCGGTCTGCATGCGATGTCCTTTCACTGCTTGCCGCAGGTGTACCCGCCCGCGGCCTCGTTGGCAAGGGCCCGTGCCGCCGCGATCGAGGCGCTTGCGGTGATCGCAGCCCGGCGATATCCTGCCGGGAGAATCTGGCCTCGGCCTGGAGATCCATCATGACAACCCGTACGAGCCTGACGGTGACGGCGGCGCTGCTGGCGGCGGCGCTGATCGCCGGATGCACGACCCCCCATGCGTCCAGTCCCTTAGGAAGGAGCGCCGCAGCGATGTCGCGAACGCAGTCGACCGACCCGCCCCGCAAGATCGTCGTGGGAACCGCCATGGATGCGTACTACGGGACCTTTGACGGCCTGGACGACCGCCTGGCGCGCCTCGGCGCGTTGATCGACATGATGGCCGCCCAGGCCGCCGAGCGGTACGACGGGGCGGGCCTGGACCTGGCGGCCCTGCCCGAGATCGCCGTCAACGGCGGACGCAGGGGCACCGCCGCGGAGGTGTCGTTCCCGCTGGAAGGCGCGGTCCTCGAGACGATGGGCGCCAAGGCACGCCAGCACCGCTGCTATATCGTCGTGCCGATGTTCCTCACCGAGAGCGAGCTGACCGGCGGGCCGGAAGGGACCTACTCCAACGCCGCGGTCCTGATCGACCGCGACGGTAAGGTCGCGGGCATCTACCGCAAGGTCTTTCCCGTCGCCGTCGGGCCCGACAACGTCCTCGAGGGCGGCGTGCTGCCAGGCCGCACGTTCCCCGTCTTCGAGTGCGACTTCGGCAAGCTGGGCATCCAGATCTGCTTCGACATGGCCTACGACGACGGCTGGGCCGCCCTCGACCGCGGCGGCGCCGAACTGGTGGTGTGGACCACGCAGTCGCCGGGTCAGATCAAGTCCTCGGCGCGGGCCCTGCGACACCACTATTACGTCCTGACCAGCACGTGGCGGAACAACGCCTCGCTGTTCGACCCGACCGGCGCGATGATCCGCGAGATCAGCCAGGCCCGCGGCGAGGGGCCGGTCTTCGTCGAACAGATCGACCTGAGCTACGTCCTGCTCGGTTGGCAGCCGCCCCTCGCCAACGGCGCCGTCTTCGACGAGACCTTCGGCGAGCGGGCCGGCTACCGCTACAGCGAAGCCGAGGACGGGGGGATCTTCTGGTCGAACGATCCCGACACGCCCATCATGGAGATGGTCAGGCGCCTGGACCTCGATCTGCCCGCCGCGGAGATCGCCCTCAACCGACGGCTGCAGGATGCGGCCAGGGGCGGGCCGCCGGAGACGGAGTAATCGTCGCCGTTCACAGCCAGCGTTGGCGTCTGAAGTACACCAGCATCACTGCGGCGACGGCCGCCATGACCACGAGGACCGCGGGGTAGGCCCAGCGGTAGTGCAGTTCGGGCATGTGCTGGAAGTTCATCCCGTAGATGCCCGCGAGGAAGGTCAGGGGGATGAAGATCGTGGCGATGATAGTCAGGACCTTCATCACCTCATTGGTCCGGTTGGACAGGCTCGACAGGTAGGTGTCGAGCATGCCGGTGAGCATGTCGCGAACGGTGGCGACGGTGTCGACGACCTGCACGGCATGGTCCTGGGCGTCCCGGAGGTACAGGTGCGTGGCCGGGTCGATCAGGGTCGACTCCGTGCGATCCATGCCCTGGACCACCTCCCGCAGGGGCCAGACGCTCTTGTGGAGCATGAGGCTCTCGCGCTTGAGGCGATGGATGGCTCGCAGCGTCGCCGGCAAGGGGTGGCCCACCAGGGCCGTCTCGACGGCCTCGAGTCTGTCGGCAAGGTGTTCGAGCACGACGAAGTACCCGTCCACGACGGCGTCCAGCAGGCAGTACGCCAGGTAGTCGGCGCCGCTGGTGCGGACCCGTCCCTTGCTGTTGCGAAGCCGCTGGCGGATGGGATCGAAGACGTCCCCGGGGCGCTCCTGGAACGAGAGCACCACGCCGCGGGCGAGGATCACGCTGACCTGCTCGGCGAGGATCTCTCCGCCGTCATCATCCCAGCGGAGCATCTTCAAAACGAGGTAGAGGTAGTCGTCGTACTCCTCGCACTTGGGCCGCTGGACGGTATTGAGAATGTCCTCCTGGACCAACGGGTGGATGCCGAAGCCCTCGCACAACGCCTGGACGAGCGCTGTGTCGTGCAGGCCGTCCACGTTGATCCAGGTGACCGTCTCGGTGTCCTTGAACGGCAGGCACGCGTCAACGCCGTCGACGCCGCGTTCGAGCAGCTCGGCGGCGTCGTAGTCGATCAGCGTGATCACCGGCGCCTCGGCCCGACGTTCGCCCACGAACACCGGCGTGCCGGGCGGCAGCCCCCGCGTGGTCGACTGGCGGCGGATGAGTTTGGCCATGAAAATGCCCTTTCCGTATGCGGCCGTAGCCGCCGTACCATTGTAGACGTCGCGCGACCGTTGTCACGCCGGAAGACTTGAGACTTGAGGGTTGAGGCTTGAGGGTACGACATCGCAGGGCGCGGCTACGACATAAGCAACACTTCAGTGTCACGACATAGGTAGCGCTTCCTCAAGGCTCAGGCGTCAGGCCTCCCCCGGGACATAGTCGGGGTTCGGCTCGGGGATGAGGGCCTCGACGCTCCGGCGCCAGGCGACGAGGCGGGCGTGCAGGGTTCGGGTGCGGCCGCGGTCGGCCTCGGCGAGGTTGCGGGTCTCGCCGAGGTCGTCGCGGAGGTTGTACAGTTCGAGGCGGCCGTCCTCGAAGAACTCGATGAGCTTCCAGTCGCCGGCGCGCATCGAGCAGCCGGGCGTGCCGCCCTGGTTGCCGTAGTGGGGATAGTGCCAGAAGATCGCGTCGCGGCCCAGGCCGCCGGTCCCCTGGAGCAGCGGCATGAGGCTTTCGCCGTCGACGTGCTGGTCGGGCAGGGACGGCAGCCCGGCGGCGGCCAGGAGCGTGGGGTAGACGTCCGGGCTGGTGATGGGCACCTCGCACGTCGAGCCCGGCTCGACGACACGCGGCCAGCGGACCAGCAGCGGCTCGCGGGTGCCGCCCTCGTACATCCAGCCCTTGCCCTCGGCCAGCGGGGCGTTGCAGGTGGGCGAGCCCTCGGCCGTCGCGAGTCCGCCGTTGTCGGAGGTGAAGATGACGATCGTATTGTCGGCGACGCCCGTCTCATCCAGCACCGCCAGGAGACGACCGATATTGGCGTCCAGTGTCGCGATCATCGCCGCGTACGCCGCGTCGGACTGCACGAGGCGCCGGCGGACGCGTTTGTTCTTCTTGTGCTCGCAGGGGAACGGCTCGCCGTCCTCGAACGTCCGGACCTTGTCCAGCCCCCTGTCGGCGGCCTTGCGGCGGAAGCGTTCGACCAGCTCGGCCTTGGCCTGGATGGGCGTATGGACGGCGTAGTACCACAGGTTCAGGAAGAAGGGCCCTCCGTCGTGGGTGCGGATCAGGCGGATCGCCTCGTCGGTGAGCCGGTCGGTGAGGTACTCGCCCTCGCGGCCGTCGTCCGGGTAGCCGGGGATGCCCCACGGGGAGAAGTAGCCGTTTTTGGGGTGGCCCCAGAAGCAGCCGGCGATGTTGACGTCGAAGCCGTGATCGGTCGGCAGGAAAGGCGTATCGCCCAGGTGCCACTTGCCGATGTGCCACGTCCGGTAGCCGCCGGCTTTGAGGGCCCGGGCGAGGGAGACCTCCTCGGCGGGCAGGTGGCGGACGTAGGGCGCATCGATGAGACGGCCTTGCGTGTGGCCGCCGATGAAGTTGGTCACGCCGACGCGGGCGGGGTACTTGCCCGTCAGGAGGCTCGCCCGCGTGGGCGAACAGACCGGGCAGGCGGCGTAGGCGTCGGTGAATCGCATCCCGTCGCGGGCGAGCGTGTCGATGTGGGGCGTTTCGTAGAAGGGCGAGCCCGTGCAGGCGAGGTCCCGCCAGCCCATGTCGTCGATGAGAATCACAATGATGTTCGGACGCGCCATCGTTGACCTTTCCTCTGCTCGAGCGCCTACGTTACAAAGCTGCTGCAATGATTGCGAGTGTCCTTGCCCTCGGCGGGGGGTGCTGCTCTAATGACGGGCTGCTTTACTTGGAAAGGAGCGGCTGATCCCATGCGTGTTGTGATCCTCGACATCGACACGTTGCGGCCCGACCACCTGGGCTGCTACGGCTACCACCGCAACACCTCGCCGACGATCGACGCCATCGCCGACGAGGGCGTGCGGTTTACGCAGTACTACTGTCCCGACGCGCCCTGCCTGCCCTCGCGGGCGGCGTTGATGAGCGGGCGGTTCGGCATCCACACCGGCGTCGTCAACCACGGCGGCACCGCCGCCGACATGCGCCTGCAGGGCAGCGAGCGCGGCTTCCGCGACCGGATGGCCTTCGAGTCGCTGCCGGCGATGTTCAAGCACCGCGGCTGGCACACGGCCACGATCAGCCCCTTCGCCGAGCGCCACGCCGCGTGGTGGTTCTACGCGGGCTTCAAGGAGATGCACAACCCCGGCAAGGGCGGCAACGAGTCGGCCGAGGAGATCACCCCGACGGTCCTCGACTGGATCGACCGTCGCGGCGGTGAAGACCAGTGGCTGCTGCACGTGAACTACTGGGACCCGCACACCGTCTATCGCGCCCCGGAGGAGTTCGGCAACCCCTTCGAAGACGACCCGATCGACGACTGGCTGACCGCCGACGTCCTGGCCGACCACCTCCGGCGGGTCGGCCCGCACTGCGCCCACGAGATCAGCATGTACGACAACCGCACCTTCCCCGGCCGTCCGCGCCAGCTCGGCGAGCTCAACAGCCTCGCCGACGTCAAGCGCCACATGGACGGCTACGACTGCAGCATCCGCTATCTCGACGGGCACATCGCTCGGATCGTCGAGGCGCTCAAGGCCAAGGGCGTCTGGGAGGACACCGCCGTGATCATCACCAGCGATCACGGGGAGAACCAGGGCGAACTGGGCATCTACGCCGAGCACGGCACGGCCGACTACATCACCTGCCGGGTCCCCATGATCGTCCGCTGGCCCGGCGGGAAGGCCGGGCACGTCGACGACGGTTTGCACTACAACCTCGATCTGGCGCCGACGCTGGCCGAGCTGCTCGGCGAGGACCGGCGGCCGAGCTGGGACGGGCGCAGCTATGCCGGGACGATCACCCACGGCAGCGACCTGGGGCGGGATTACCTGGTGGTCTCCCAGTGCTGCCACGTCTGCCAGCGGGCCGTGCGGACCGGACCGTGGATGTACATCCGCACCTGGCACGACGGGTTCCACCTGTTCCCCACCGAGATGCTCTTCAACATCGCCGAAGACCCCCACGAACAGCACGACCTCGCCGCCGACCGGCCCGACGTCGTCCGCCGGTGCGTCTACCTCTTGAATGAATGGCACGACGCCATGATGGCCACGCAGTTGGACGGGTCTACCGTCGATCCGATGCAGACGGTCCTCGCCGAAGGCGGGCCCTTCCACGCTCGCGGCCACCTGAAAAGCTACTGCGAGTACCTCGAGACAACCGGACGCGGCTGGGCCATCGAGGAACTGCGGCAGCGGCACCCGCGGGAGTTCGAGTAAGGCCGTCCGGGTTGAGTCGGCCCTGGACGGGTGAACCGTCGGCGGGGGCTTGCGCCCCCTTGACAGCAGTGCCGCCCCTTCGGGGCTGTCCGGTATAGGAAGCCGTTTTCCGGGGGCTTGCGCCCCCGGCTAAAATCTGCCGCCCCTTCGGGGCTGTCAGGCATAGGAGCTTTCCGGGGCTCGCACGCCCGGTCTGTCCGGTAGAGGTTTTCCGGGGCCCGGCTGGAATCTGTCGCCCTTTGGGGCGGGAAAGGAACGACATTCATGGTCACGATGGCCTTTTGCACCCTTGCATTTCGCGATGAACCCATTCGCGAGGTCCTGTGGCGTCTGAACCCGATGGGCTACGACGCGACGGAGATCTTCTGGCGGCACCTGGAGGGCATGTCCGACGACGCGTTGAAGCGCCTGCGGGACCTGACCGACGAGCTGGGCCTGCCGACGCTGGTGATCTCGCCGTACCTGTGCTTCACCCGCGGGCGTGACGAGTACGACGCCTCGATCGAGCGGGCCGCGGCGGTCGTCAACGCGGCGAGGATCCTCGGGGCCACGAAGATCCGCACCTTCACCGACGTCGGCCCCACGGGGATCGGCTCGGACGTCGCCGGCGAGGCCGAGTGGGACGCCTGCATCACCGGCCTCAAGGCCATTATGGCCCCCGCGCCGGAGCTGACGTTCGTCCTGGAGACGCACGAAAAGACGCTCGCCGACACCCCCGAAAGCACCCGACGGCTGCTCGAGGCCGTCGACGCGCCCAACCTCAAGCTGCTCATCCACCCCGAGGGCGGCACGTTCGGCGGCATCGAGGGCTACCGCGCCTTCGCCGACGTCATCGACCACATGCACCTCAAGAACCAGACCGCCGACGGCGAGGCCACCTGGCTCGACAACGGCGTCTTCGACCACAAGGCCTATTTCAAGGAGGTCCTCGCCGCCGGCTACGACGGCTCGGTCAGCGTCGAGTATTGCTTCGGCGGCGCGACGTGGGACCTCGCCGCCGCCGCGGCGACGTACCTCGCCGAGGCCCTGGGCAGAGCGTAGCGGCCGGCTACGTCGCTTTCAGTTTGTCCACGAACGGATGCTCGGGCTTCCAGCCCAGGCGTTCGTAGATCGCCGTCATGTCGGCGTGGTCGGCGGCCATGGGGGTGCCGAGCGTGTAGAAGATCTCGTAACCGAGATCGGGAAGCTCCAGGGCCAGGCGGGCGGCCAGGCCGATGTCGCGGCGATCGATGAACTGCCAGTTGCACTCGTGGGCCTCGCGGCCGTACTTGTCCTTGCAGGTGTCGGCGTCGGTAATGTACGCCGGCCGCAGGACCGCCACGGCGACGCCGTGCTCGAGGTGCATCTGCCGGGCGATCACCTCCTGGCAGATCTTCGTCAAACCGTAGATCCCGCCGCCGTGCAGGGGCAGATCGGCGGTCAGGAAGGTGCCCTGTTTCTGGTGGTGGCTGACGGCGCCGATGGAACTGATCAGCGCCACCTTGCGGATGCCGGCCTCGACGGCGGCGAAAAACAGGTTGGCGGTGCCCTTGACGTTCACGTCGAAGGGGATCTCCGGCGTCGCGTAGGCGTTGTTGCCCCGCGAGGCCATGTGGGCGATGACCACCGCGTCGCAGCCTTTGACGGCCTCGCGACAGGTGTCCAGGTCGGCCACGGAGCCGACGAGCACCTCGTGGGGACTCTCGAAGTCGACCACGTCCATCAGGCGCAGCTCGTGGGCACCCTCGAACGGCACGATCAGCCCCCGCCCGAGATACCCCGCCGCTCCGGTCACCAACGTCTTCATGGGTCGGTCCTTTGCATCTGGTTCAATCGAACACCGCTGTGCATGACGAAGCACGGCCGAATCAGCATAGCCCCCTGACAGGGGAGGCGTCAATGCTCACCCTTCGACGTCCTCGGGGCCCACCGCGGTGTGCAGACGCCCCTGCAGCCGAAGCGTCGTCATAGCGACGATGATCTCGATGGCGAAGCCGCCGACGAGAATGGCGGCGCCGGTGACGTGAGTGAGCCACCCGGCGTTAAAGAGCGACCAGCCCAGCAGGTAGACCAGTCCGGTGCGGCTGGCGGCCCCGGCGGCCATCGACAGCGTGGATTTGCCGGTCATCGCCATGCCGTGGAACCAGTTGCGGACCGTCACCAGCAGCGGCAGCAGGCACAGCACGCCGGCCGTCTGCCGGGCGAGAGGGACGACGTGGGCCTCCAGGCCCAGCGCATCGCGGAACACCAGATTGCTGACCGGCGTGGCCACCACCAGCAGCATCAACGCCGTTACGCCCGCCCACACCTTCACCATGAAGCGCCCCAGGTCGCGCAGGTGCGAGCGGCCGAACGTGACGAACAGGTGACGGGACTGATTGACCGACGACTGGAACACCATCGCCAGGTCGCTGGCCACCCGCAGCGCCGCCACCACGGCGACGCCTTCGGCCACCCGCCCGGCAAACGAATAGATCACCGGGCGGCTCAGCGAGAACATCATCCCGGTGATCGCCACCGGCCAGTAGAACCCCAGCACCGCCGACCACGTCGTGTCGACGCCGGCGTCCGCCACGGGCGAGCGGCGAACCCGCGCCACCAGAAGCAGCCCCAGGACCGCCGAGGTGAACCCCGAGGCCAGTTGGGCGATCGCGACGGTGTTCACCGCGGTCCAACCGACGTAAAAGCCGGTGACCAGCAGGGCCAGTTGCGTCACCAGAACCGTCACGTGCAGCACCGTCACCACCCCCGTCTGCCGGCCCTGGATCAGCAGGCCGAAGGCGTACTGCCGCAAGGCGGCGATGAGGATCAGCGGCGTGAGATAACGCAGGTAGCCCACGATGGCGGCCAACGTCCTCTCGTCGACGGCGAAGGCGCGGCCGACCACCGCCGGACCGATCGGGGTGAACGCCAGCGCCGCCACCGGCAACGTCAGCACCGCCCCCACCGCCAGCGTAAACCGCAGGCACAGACGGCGCGACCGTCGCGACCGGGCGTAGACGTTGACCGTCTGCGGGAGGAACGCGAGCATCGCGTTGAAAAGGTGGAACACGCTCCAGGCGTACGCCACGGTCGCCAACTGCTCGGTGGCATCGGCGAACCGGCCGACCGCGCCGTTCTGGAACTGCCGCGCCATCACGATCGCCAGCCCCGTCAGCGACAGCGGCCAGAAGAACCGCCAGTAGTGGGCATGGTTCGATCGCCCGCCCATCACGGCCCCGCTTCGGCGAGCACATCGCGCAGCGACGCGTCGGCCGTCGTCAACCAGCAGCGGCCGACGCCGGGCCCGTCGCCGCGACGGGCGGCGTCGACGTAAATGGCGACCTTCACGCCCGCGTCGACGGGCGCGTCGCTCGTCCACACCGGCCAGGCCGCCCAGCCGCCGAACAGGTGGGCGTGGCGGAAGCCCTCGCGCGGCCGCAGGCGTTCGACCGTCACCGTCCCGGCTGGGCCGCCGGCAAGGGGCTGGAGGATCGATTCCATCCGCTCGCCGCGAACGAGGGTCGCCCCATCGGCCGTCGTCTCGTCGGGGGCGTCTTCCTCGTGGCTCAGTTGGATCGCGTAGCCGCCCAGGCGAAGGTAGCGCGGCCGGGGGTCGGTGTGCCAGAAGACGTGGACCTCTCCGCGATCGCCGATCAGCGTCTCGGTGACGACGGTGCCGGTCAGCCCCTCCAGGGCCGTCCAGGCATCCCATTCGTGGCGGGCGCGCTGGCTGTCGAGGGCGATGACACGGGGCCAGGTCCGGTAGGCCCACCGCCGTCCGTCGGCCGACAGGCCCGTTCGCCCGGCCGACAGCTCCGGCCCCCGATCGCCGGCCAGGGCACAGCCCAGCGAGGAACTGAACGCATGTCGGTAGAATTTCGTGCCGGCCTGCCAGACCGTCCGGTGCAGGAACGGCTCGCCGGCGACGATCGCGCGGGCCTCGCCGCGGTCGCCGTCGGCCTTGAGCACCATCTGCGCCCCGCGGACCGCGCAGCGCTTCACGCCGGGCGTGTCGGCGGGGATGGGCTGTTCGGGCTCGGTCCAAAACGGATGGTCGGCAGGCAGCAACAGCGCCATCAGGCCCGTCGCGGCCCAGTAGGGCGCGCCGGTGTCGGTGTAGTCCTCGCCGACCGCCGCATTCGAGTCGCGGAACCCGATCGACAGCAGCCCCCGGTCATTCTGGCAGCCGTGCTCCCAGAAGTACCTCAGGCAGCCCGACGCGATCCGCCGCGCCTGGCCCGGCGCCATGGCGTTCAGGCCCGATAGCTGGGCCATCGCCAGCCCCGACAGCGTCGCGAAGCGGTAGTTCAGCGAGCGTCCCTTGGGCACGGGCCCGCCGTCGCGGCCGTACCAGTACGGGACGGTGGCCTCGTGGGCGCGCGTGATCTCGCGGACGCGCTCGGCGTAGCGGTCGCGCCAGCGCTGGTCGAACACCATCAGGGCGTGGAGGTAGAACTGGAAGCCCCAGTAGTTGTAGTGATCGAACTGGCGGTTCCACCCGTCGATGAACCACCCGTCGCCGCGATACATGCTGAGGATGCGGTCGAAGTATCCATCGAGCAGCCCGCGGTCGTAGTCGACGCCGAGGCGGTCGAGCAGCGGCGCGGGCATCATGGAGAACAGCAGCAGGTTGCTCTCGTTGCAGCGGCGACGGGTGAACCGTTCGAGTTCCTCGTTCACGCCCTGCTTGGTGGCCTCGTCGAGCGGCTCGTAGAGGTGCTCGCCGGCGATGAGCATCGACAGCGTCCCGCCGGTGCCGATAAAGCGGCGACGACGTCCGGTGGTCGTACGGCGGACGGTCTGGAGGTTCGTGGCGATCCCGCGGCGGTACAGTCCGGCGATGTCGACCCCGTCGAGCGTGGTCTCGCCGGTGACGGCCATGGTGAGCGCCATGATCATCATGGTCCGATCGAGCGCCTCGAAGGGTCCGCCGGGGTTGACCAGTTGCGCCGGCAGGGCCGTCTCGGCCGGATCGCCGGGCAATGTCGGGATTCCCGTGTCGAGGTCGACGTGGCCCAGCACGCCGCGGGCCAGGCGGGTGAGGATCTCGAGCCAGTGGTCCCGCGTGTAGCCGGTGTAGGGCGCCGCAGCGTGATCGGCCGGCGCCGACAGGGTTGTTGTGGTACGCATGGTCATGGAGGTTCCTGCCGTCCGAGACAACCGTGGGCCAAGGGTCGTGAGTATAGCACGCTGCGGCGCCGGGCGAAAGGCCGCATCACCGCGCGTAGCGGCGCTGAGGGCTCTCGGCCCACCAGGCCCCGCACAGGAAGACGGCCAGCATCGCCAGGCACGTCCAGCCGATAAGGGTGTACGCCCCGGCCGTCGCCAGGGTCCACCCGAACAACCACGGCCCGATCGCGCTGGCGAACACCGCCATTCCCACCACCCAACGCCGTTGACGCCGGCGGGGATCGGTCGTACGGTAGGCCGCCACGGAGGTCCGGGATCATGACAACGTACAAGCACCTGTTCTCGCCGTTGCGGCTGCGAACGGTCGAACTGCCCAACCGAGCGGTCGTGCCGCCGATGGTGCAGTGCCGGCCGATCCTCTCGGCCGAGGGGCTGGCGTGGTATCGACGGCTCGCGCGGGGCGGGGCGGGGATGATCATCGTCGAGGCAACCGGCGTGCCCCGCTTCGGCAAGGAGCTGACGGGCGAGACGCTCAAGCCGCTCGTGGACGTGCTGCACGCCCACGGCGGGGCCGCGGCGATCCAATTGTTCCCGATCCTGTTCGGCCAGAGCGCCGACCTGAACGCATTAAGCACCGCCGAGGTCGATGCGATCGTCGAGCAATTCGGCCTCGCGGCACGGATCTGCCTGGAAGCGGGGTTTGACGCCGTCGAGCCGCACGGGGCCCATGGGTACCTGATCAGCCAGTTCTTCATGCCTGATAAGAACAAGCGAAGCGACCGGTACGGCGGCTCGGCCGAGGCCCGCCGGCAGTTCGCCCTGGCGATCGTCCGCAGGGTCCGCGAGGCGGTCGAGCAGCGCCTGCTGATCCTCTACCGCCACACGCCGGTCGGCGAGGGGTACGGGCTCGACGACAGTCTCGCCTTCGCCGAGGATCTCGTGGAGGCCGGCGTGGACGTCCTGGACATCTCCCCGGCGACCGACCAGGTCCCCGCCGACCGCGCCAAGCCGTTCGCCGAGGCGCTGCCCGTGCCGGTGATCGCGGTCGGCAAGATGGAGGACCCGGCGGCCGCCGAGGAGGCCCTCGCGGCGGGGCGATGCGATCTTGTGGCGGTCGGGCGCCAGATGATTGCCGACGCCCAATGGCCCGCCAAGGTTCGCGACGGGCGCGAGGACGAAATCAACCGCTGCACAAAGTGCAATACCCAGTGCCACGGGCACCTCCGTCAGCGCAAGGCCGTCACCTGTGCCGTCTGGCACACCGACGAGGTCCTCGCGGCGGTCGAGGAGCCGGATCGATCATGAGCGGCCTGAACTACCACCAGCCGTTCGCCCTGGAGCCCAACCGCGTCTGGCGGTCGTGGAAGGGCGGCGCGGTCCTGGACCGCCTGGCCGGCGAGGCCGAGCCGGCTGACGGGTATTTCCCCGAGGATTGGGTCGGCTCGATGACGCGGGCGATCAACCCCGGGCGCGAGCACCTCGTCGAGGGAATCGGCACGGCGCGCACTTGCGACGGGCAGGTCCTCTCGATGGAACGGGTCTACACCGAACAGCCCGTGGAAGCGATGGGCGACGCTCACGTCTCCACGTACGGGCCGCAGCCGCAACTGCTGGTGAAACTGCTGGATTCGTCGATGCGGCTGCAGATCCAGGCCCACCCCTCGGCGGCGTGGGCCCGCGAGCACCTCGACAGCCCCAACGGCAAGACGGAGGCGTGGTATGTCCTCGCGACCCGCCAACCGGAGGCCTGGGTGTACTTCGGCTTCCAGCGCCCGCCGACGCCGGCGCAGTGGAAGCGAATCGTCCGCGAACAGGACACCGACGCGATGCTGGCGTGTTTCGATCGCGTACCGGTGAAACCCGGGGACGTCCTGCTGGTCGCCGGCGGCGTGCCCCACGCGATCGGACCGGGGCTGCTGATGGTCGAGGTGCAGGAGCCGACCGACTACGTCGTCCGCTGCGAGTTCGCTCACGGCGGACTGACCAGCGACGAGATCGCCCAGACGATGGGCCTGGGCCTCGAGGCGGTGATGGACCTGTTCGACTACACGGCGTACTCGGCCGCCGACGTGCACCGCCGCTTCGGCCCCCGCCCCCGCCGGCTGGGCAACGCGCCCGGCGGGAGCGAAACCGTCCTGCTCGGCGCCGACCGGACCGACAGGCTGGAACTGCGGCGAATCGAAACGACGGGCGAGGCGCCCTGCCCGCTCGAGATGGACAACCGTTTTTCCATCCTGATCGTCCTGGACGGCACAGGTCGTCTCGTCGCCGACGGCAATGCGCTCGATCTGCGGCCCTTCTCGCGGGTCTTCTTGCCGGCCGCAGTGGAGACGGCTAGGCTTCAGGGGCGTCTGACCGTCACCCGCTGTCTGCCGCCCAAAGGGATTTGAGATCTCAAGTCGAAACTAGAGAAAGGTTTCTATGCCGGCCACCACCCTGACCCTCGGTCGTATCCCGTACGGCACCGTGTACCTGATCGACCCTGAGCTTTCGCCCG
>CAZHRW010000222.1:0-3104 GCA_964535025.1 uncultured Planctomycetales bacterium | reverse complement strand
TTCCCCGGCCCCGCCGCTGTCTGGCGAGATTGAGCCAGCGAATAGACGTAGGATTGATCCGTTCCGTCGATGAGTGTGCTGTCGGTGATCCGCGCGCGGATGCCGACCACGCCCCCCCCGCCCCCGCGTCGTCGGGTGCTCTGTCCCTGGCGCATCAGTTGTTGCACCTGGTGGTACGCACGGAACAGTTTTTCGACGGTCCCGCGTGTCAGCAGGACCGGCTCGTCGGAGGCCATCGTTTACGCTCGCCGTCCCTGGAGGTTCACTCGCCCGCTGACGGTCACGCCGTTGGTCACCACGATAGGGTCGTCGATCAGCAGCGTTCCGCCCTCGACGATAATGTCGGTCACCGTGCGATTGGCGGGGTTGCGCAGGTAATCGACGATCCCGTCCCCGCTCAGCGTCACCTCGGTCGTCGTCCCCGTCGTATTGCTGACCAGCCGCCCGCCGCTGACGATCACATTCCCCAGCGCCCCGCTGCCGTCCACGACCAGTTCGCCCGCGGCCACCGTGATATCCGGCAGGGCGCAGAACGCCTGCACCCGCCCGCCGGTCAGTTCCACCCCGCCGCAGCCCACACCGGGCCCGATCATGACCCGCGCGTCCCCGTCCATATTGGTCACATAGCTCGCCCGCACCATCGCCACCTCGGCCGTCTCGCCCGGCGTGGCGGCCCCCAGCCCGACGATCCCCTTGCGCACATTCAGTTCCGCGTCCGCGCTGTTCAGGTGCACGAGCACCGGCGGCTGGTAATCCTCGCTCGAGGTCGTCGACGTATCGAGCACGTGGATCGTGGCCGCCCCCGCCACCTTCACGCGCAGGTTGGGCGACCCGCCCGGCGTCCCGGTCCCGTAGTGTTCGCCGATATAGACCGTCGTGATGCCCAGCTCGATATAATCGCTGACGGTCCCGGTCCATTCCTGCAGGAAATGGCACGCCGTCAGCGTCACCGCCGCCAGCGCGTCGAGGTTATCGGTGATCTCGTCCGGCGAGCCCGAGTAGAACCACAGCTCATCGTCGTTTACCGGCACACCCGACGGGCTGTAGCTGCCCGCCGCACCCAGATCCGCCCCGGTCACCAGTTTATTCGCCATCGCTCAAATCCTTCCTTCTCACCATCCCCCGCCTGCCGCTTGCCACGGCGTAGCCGAAGGCGAAGCCGGGTCGCCGCGCCGTTGCCGTTCGCCGTTGCCGTTGCCGTCCGCCGTCGGCCGTGGCCGTACCTCCAGCCTCCAGCCTCCAGCCTCAAGCCTGCCGTTCTTACACCGCCTCCGTCGGCAGCCCGATCGCCCCGAAGTTTCGCCGCTCATGTTCCTCGTAGTACAGCCAGACCGGGTTCGCCCCCTCGGCCAGCTGCCCGCCGCTGCCGTCCAGCGGCACCGGCTCCCTGACCGGCTGGCCGTCGTCGCCGACGATCGTCCTGTAGACGGTTTCCCCGTCGCTGGTGATCTTTTCCCTGTAGCCCTGGTCGAGGATTCGGCGGTCCCACGCACAGTAGTCGGGCGTCCCGGCGGCGAGTTTCAGGCGAAAGACGATCTCGACGGTCACCTCGAGGTACTGCCGGCCGTCGGAGGTGATCATCCGCTCGTAGCTGGTCCGCATCCGCCCGCGGCCGGCGGGGTAGCCGAACACCGTATTGCTGTTGACCGTATCGTTGTAGTCGTCCAGCCGGTCGCGTGTGGCCTTGGTGTCCGGCAGCGTCCCCCGCATCGTGCACAGCCGGTCGAGGATCTCGCGTGTCGGCGGCGGGTCGATCGGCTCGTCGGCCGAGTTGACGATCGGCCTGCCTGCGATATCGGTATCCACGGCCTCATTGCAGGCGATCCACGCCCACTGCGTATGCCAGGGTCGGCTGGTCGGATCGCCCGTATCGTCCTCCTCGCGTCGGCTCAGGTTCGGCGGCCCGTAGGTGATCTGCACCTCGTACAGGCCGGTCGCCTCGCCTTTGGGCTTGACGTTTCGGTCGATCACCACCAGCGTCGCGTGATTGGGATGCCTCTGTCCCCAGTAGGGCAGCCCCGGCGCGTTTTTCGCCTGGAGGTGTCCGATCGCCGACGGCGTCTCCAGCAGCACCTCGTACGTCTCCCGCACCGCCAGGCCCTGCCTGCCGTCGCTCAGGCTATGCTCGCCCGTCCTCGTCACCGTCGCCGCCATCGTTCACTCCACTCTCGCCTGCCACGGCGTAGCCGAAGGCGAAGCCGGGCCGCCGTCTCCTACAGCCGCACCACCGCCACGCCCGCCCCCTCGCCGCCGTCGTCGTTCCTCAGATCCCGCACCGCCGCCGCCACCTCTTCGGTCGCCCGCTTGACCTCGCGGAGTTGTTTGACCGTCTCGCCTGTATTTTTCTCCGTCCGCTCGGCATACTGTTTCGACCGCGCCTGCATCGTCAGCAGTCGCGACTCGACCGCCTGCACCCCCGCCCGCGTCGTCGTCGCCGCCGTCATCGCCGCCGGCGTCGGCACATTGACCGTGATATCGGCCTTCGGCGCCTTCGCCCCGCGTTCCCCGCCGGCCGCCGCCGCGTCCGTCTCGAACTGGCTCATCCGGTCGGCGAGTTTCCGCCGGAACTCCCCGCCGAGCTTCCCGGCCAGTTCGTTCGCATTCGCCCCCAATTCCTTTTCCAGGTCGGTCAGTTCCCGTTTGGCGATCTTCGGCATCTCTTGGAGCGTCGCCTCGAACCCCTTCAGCAGCCCCGTCCACTGCCAGTCCCACCCCTCGCCCTTCATATAGGCCCACACGGCGTCCACAAAGCTCTTGATATTGCTCCACATGTTCACAAACACGGCCTTGGTCGCGTTCTTCAGATCGATGAACACCTGCACCCAATTCCGCCCGAACCAGTGCAGCAAGTCCGGGATCACGACAGTGAACCAGTGTTTGACGTCGAGCACCAGCTTGACCACGCCCAGCGCCACGGCATTCAGCGCCAGCCGTAGCGAGTCCTTCCAGTTGACGACCACCACCTCCAGGAAGGTCATTCCCGCAACCCACCCCGTGACCATCCCGCGATAGGCCTTCTTCATCCCACTGATCACCGTTCCCACGGTGTCACCCACACCGCCGAAGTGGACCCCGAACGCCCCCAGCATCTCGCTGAGCACCTG
>CAZHRW010000221.1:0-9150 GCA_964535025.1 uncultured Planctomycetales bacterium | reverse complement strand
GGCCGACCGGACTGGTGGTGGAGGACGAGCGGTCCGCCCGGGCCTTGGTCGCCAAGGCCGACCGGCTTCGCCACCTCGTGTGCCCCGCCGCCGTCCCCCCGCGCCCGCCGCGGCCGAAGGGGCTGTGGACGCTGGTGCGCCTCGGGGGCGACGCGGCGGCCAGCCCATCGCTCGCCTGGCTTGCCGATTACGAACAACTCCGCGTGCTCTCGCTCGGCGAGGCCGACGGCGACACGTCCTCCCGCCCCGGGTCCTATGACGCGATAGGCCGGCTGGCCCACCTGCGGAGCCTGGTCGTTCCCTGTCCGGTGGATGATGCAGCGCTCGAGGTCTTCGCCGGCCTGGGGGGCCTCGAGATCCTGGCGCTGTGGAATGCCGGCGACGTCCACGCCCTCGCGCCCCTGGCGGGCCTGCCCCGCCTGCGCCGCGTGGCCCTGTTGAACCTGCCCGAGGATGTGTCGCACCTGGCGGTGCTGGAGGATCTGAACGACCTGGAGGCGGTGCTGTTCACCTCGGACACCGTCGAGGCCAACCAGGCGCAGATCGACCGGCTCCGCGAGGCCCGCCCGGACGTGATCATCCAGGGCTTCTGCCTGGGTTCGCGGTGGATGGTGGCGGTCGTCGCCGGCGGCGTGCTCGGCGGGGTGGCCCTCCGCGCCCGACGGCATCGAGTGACCGCATGCGCCGGCCGGTGATCGCGGCCGTGCTGTTCAGCGCCGCCATGGTCGTCGGGGGCCTGTCGATCGGCCGTCCGGGACGTGCTCCGCTGGCCGTGATGGGCGGGCTGGCGGCGGCCGCGACCCTGGCGTGGGTCCTGGGGCGGGAGCGCCGGCCGCTGGCGCTGCTGGCGGTGCGGCTCATCGGGCCGAAGCGGCTCGGCCTGCTGGTCCTGTCGGTCGTCGCGGGGGTGGCCCTGGCGGGCTGGTATCGCGCCGCCCAGGGCCGCGCGCCGATGCCGGGGGCTTTGACGGTCATCGCCCTGGCCGCCGCCTTGATCGGCCTGGCCGAGGAGGTCGGCTACCGCGGGCTCGTCCAGGGCTGCCTGCGCCGCTACGGCTGGATCCTCGCCGCGGCGGCCGCCTCCGCCGCCCACACCGCCTACAAGTGCTCCCTGTTCATCGCCCGCCCCGCCGCCGAAGGCACGGCCCTGGCGACGCTGGCGATCGGCACCTTCGTCGTCGGCGCGCTGCTCGGCGGCCTCCGCGAGAAAGGCGGCAGCCTGGCCCTGCCCATCCTCTTCCACGTCGTCTTCGACCTCTGGGCCTACGGCGACCTGGAGCGGCTGCCCTGGTGGGTGTAGGTTCGACGCCCGGATCGTCCGAAGGTAGCGTTGACGCCGCTCGAGCGGTATCATGGCGGCTTACGACGTTGCCGCCAGGGGCGGATCGGAGTGAGCATGAAGACCTACGAACAGATCAACGCGCGGATCGAGTCGGGCAAGGCCGTGGTGCTGACGGCCGAGGAGATCATCGGTTACGTCGAGGCCAAGGGGCTGGAGGCGGCCGCCGAGGCCGTCGACGTCGTCACCACGGCGACGTTCGGGCCGATGTGCTCGTCGGGCTGCGTGCTGAACTTCGGCCACGCCACCCCCAAGATCCGCATCACCGAGGCGTGGATCAACGACGTGTCGGCCTACTCGGGCCTGGCGGCGGTGGATCTCTACCTCGGCGCCACCCAGCTGCGCGACAAGGACCCGGCCAACATGGACTATCCCGGCGCCTTCGCCTACGGCGGCGGGCACGTCATCGAGGACCTCGTCGCCGGCCGCGAGCTGCAACTGTTCGCCCTCTCGTACGGCACCGACGACTACCCCCGGCGGGAGCTGCGGACCTACTTCACGATCGACGACCTCAACCAGGCCATCATGGTCAACCCGCGCAACTGCTACCAGAACTACAACGTCGCCGTCAACGACACCGACCGGCGGATCCACACCTACCTCGGCGTCCTCGAACCGAACCGCGGCAACGCCGGCTACAGCTCGGCCGGGCAGCTCAGCCCCCTGCTGAACGACCCCTACTACGAGACGATCGGCCTGGGCACCCGCGTGTGGCTGGCCGGCGCCCACGGGCACGTCTACGCCGAGGGCACGCAGTTCGAGGGCGCGTGCGACCGCACCGCCGACGGCGTCCCCACCGGCGCCGCCGGCACGCTGGCGCTGACCGCCGACATGAAACAGATGGACAGCCGCTTCGTCCGCGGGGTGAGCCTGATCGGGTACGGCGTCTCGCTGGCGCTGGGCGTCGGCGTGCCGATCCCGATCCTCAACGCCGACATCCTCAAGCGGACCTGCGTCCGCGACCGGGATATCCTCGCCCCCGTGGTCGACTACGGCCGCGACTACCCCAACGCCACCGGCCGCGTGATCGCCCACGTGACCTACGAGCAGCTCAAGAGCGGGCGGATCACTCTCGACGGACAGACCATCGAGACCGGCTCGATGTCGTCCTACGCGATGGCCCAGGAGATCGCCGCCCTGCTCCGCGACGAGGTCGCCCGCGGGGACTTCCTGCTGGCCGAGCCCTTCGCGCCGCTGCCGCGCGACAAGGCGTTTCATCCGCTTCGTGACCAGGAGAAGCCCTCATGACCGCCACAGTAACCCAACGGCTGATGCTGTGGTTCCCCCGCTGCGAGTGCGAAAAGCCCATCGTCTACCACCTTGTGAAGGACTACGACCTGGTGGTCAACGTCTTCCGCGCGCGGGTGACGCCCGACGAGGAGGGCTACCTCGTGCTCGACGTCACCGGCAGCGAGGCCGACATCGCCCGGGCGTTGGACTACGTCCGAACGTTCAACGTCACGATCAACGCCACGGCCCACGGCGTGGCGTGGGACGCCGACCGCTGCACGAGTTGCGGCAACTGCCTGACGCACTGCCCGACCCAGGCCCTGCACGTCGCCGACCGCGCGACGATGGCCGTGACGTTCGACGAGACGAAGTGCATCGAGTGCCTCGCCTGCCTGCGGGTGTGCCCGTTCGGCGCGTGCACGTCGCTGTTCTGACGCTCCCCTTACGCCCCCTCGATCAACTCGCGGAGTTCCGGCGGCAGGTAGCGCTCGTCGAGCTGGGGCCGCCCCCGCAGGGCCCCGGCCGCGACGGCCAACTGGTCGGCCACCGAGGCGTCCGGATCGAGGAAGAGAACCTCCCGGTCGCGAAGCCGCACCAGGGCGCCGCCGGGGTGGTCGGTATCGGCGCCGCCGGGCACCCGGCGGACGGCCAGGCCGACATCGTCGGCCAGGTCCAGCAGCGATTCGAGTTGCGTGACGGCATCCACGGTGTTCACCCCGGCCTCACCCGGCCGCTCAAGTTATCGCCCCGCGACGCCGATACACCTGACAGGGCACACTCCGCGCACGGCGCGGTGCGGTGCGGACGTTTGTGATCCTATAACAGAAGGACACGCCCGTGACCAGCGTAACCGCCGAACACCTCCACCGGGCCGTCAGCCCCGTCCAGCAACTCCGCAACGAGAACGCACAGCTCCGCGAGCAGCTCGAGCGCAGCCAGGCCCTCGCCTCGGTGGGGACCATGACGGCGATGATCCTCCACGAGTTCAACAACATCCTCACGCCGATCATCAACTACGCCGCCCTCGCCGCCGACGGCGACGAGCAGATGGTCGCCAAGGCCATCCGCAAGACGTCCGAGGGCGGCCGGCGGGCCGTGGACATCTGCGACGCCCTGCTGAGCATGCTCCGCAACCGCACCCGCGAGCCCGTCCGCGTCCGCCTGGCCGAGCTGGTCGAGCAGTCCCTCCTGGCCATGGGACGCAACCCGGCCAAGGACGGCATCACGGTCCACATCGCCGTGCCCGGCGGCCTCAGCGCCATGGCCCGACCCGCCGAGCTGATGCAGGTGCTGGTGAACCTGCTGATCAACGCCCGTGCGGCCATCGCCGCGACCGATGCCCGCGGACGCATCACCATCACCGCATCCCGCGCCGACGAGACCGTCACCCTCTCGGTCGCCGATAACGGCACCGGCATCGCCCCCGAGCACATCAGCCGCCTCTTCGAACCCTTCTTCACCACCAAGCACGGCGGCGACGCCGCCGACGGCGGCACCGGCCTGGGCCTGGCCGTCTGCAAGCAGCTCCTCCACAAGATGCACGGAGACATCGCCGTCGAAAGCACGCTCGGCCAAGGCACCACCTTCCACATCACGCTGCCGGCCTAGGCGACCTTCACCCCCCGGCGCCGCCGGTGATCCTTGGGTCGTCGGGTCGAGTGTCCATGAGGATGGACAAATCGGATGCCGTCTTTTCCCGGCCGATGCCGAGGTCGGAATGAGCAATGACAAGGACTTACAATTTCGGAGTTGCAATACCGAGATACCCCGCGTTTGTTAAGCCGGCGTCCCCGTTTTGTGGCGGGCGCGAAAACCCACGTTTGGGTTTTAAAAACCCAACTTTGGGTATTCGCCCGTCGTCGGCGGGGGCGGGTTTTCATAAAGTGATTAGATCCTTAGTATTGCGAATTCGCGGGCAGCCGATGGCCCCGGCGGCCGCGGGAGGCTAGACGATGGGTGATGCACAACTGGTCCTGATCGGTGCGGGCAACATGGGCGAGGCATTGCTCCGCGGGGTGTTGGCGGCGAAGGTGCTGGCCGCGGCAGCCGTTACGGCCGTCGAGCCGCGCCCGCGGCGGCGGGAGGCGCTTCGCGCGGCGTTGGGCATCGCCATGGCGGCCGACCTCGCCGACGCCCCGAGCGCCGAGACCTACGTCCTGGCGGTCAAGCCCCAGCAGATCCCCGAGGTCCTGCCCGCCCTCGCCGGGCACCTGCCGCCCGGCGGGGCCCTGGTGATCTCCCTGGCCGCCGGCGTCACCACGGCGGTCCTGGCCGAGGGCCTCGGCGGGGCGGGGCGGATCATCCGCACGATGCCCAACACAGCCATGCTCGTCGGTCGCGGCTGCACGGGCATCTGCCGCGGACCCCGCGCGACCGACGCCGACGTCGACCTCGCCCGGCGGCTGTTCGCCGCGGCCGGGGAGGTGGTGGTCGTCGACGAGCCCGCCCTCGACGCCGTCACGGCCGTCTCGGGCAGCGGGCCGGCGTACTTGTTCTACTTCATCGAGGCGATGGTCGCCGCCGGCGTCGCCGAGGGGCTCGACGAGGCCACCGCAACCCTCCTGGCTCGCGAGACTTGCGCCGGCGCCGCCGAGCTGCTCGCCCGCGGCGGCGACTCGCCCGCCGCCCTCCGCATCAAGGTCACCAGCCCCGGCGGCACGACCCAGGCCGCCCTCGAAGCCATGGACGCCGACGGCGTCAAAGACGCCATCACCCGCGCCGTCCGCGCCGCCGCCCGGCGCAGCCGCGAGCTGGGCAGGTAGGGCCGACCCTTGCGCCCCTCCCGCCGTCTGCCGTCTCCTCAGGCCCGCCGTCGTCGCATCGCGAGCGATGCCAGGGCAAGCAGGGCGACGGTGGCCGGCTCGGGGACGGCGGCGGCGCCGAAGTTGCGCTTGAGGATGCCGAAATCATCGAGATTGACGACCCAATCGGCGTTGAAGTCGCCCTCGCTCCACAGAGCGCCGTCGGTACCGAAGTTGCATTTGAGGATGGCGAAGTCGTCGAGGTCGACATCTCCGTCGAGGTCCGCGTCGCCGGGCAGGGCGGGCGGTTCGCCCGTGATGAAGTCCATCGTGTTTTCCAGCAGGCGCCGGTTGTCGGCGAACGTGATGATGCGGTCGCCCTCGGAAGCCCAGAGGCCCGAATCACTCAGACAGACGACGTTTCCCTCCCTGACCGGGCCGCCGTTGACGGCGGCGAGGACATCGTCCGCGTCCGGCCTGCGGGTCAGGTCAAGCGCCGGCGGATCGATCCCGGTCAGGCGCCGTTGATAGTCGACGCCGATGGTCGACACGCCCGCCGTGACCGGATGCTGCACCAGGTCGGTGACCGTATGCCCGTCGCCTTCGGATTGGCCGGTGGCGAAGGTCACGCCGTACGGCGACGCAAGCGCGTTCAGGCCGGCCAGTCCGCTGTCGGAGCCGACGCCACAGTCCGCATGGAGCACCAAGCCGCCGCCGGCGCTGACGAAGTCGTGGATCGCCTCGATCTCCTTCGGCGCAAACAGGTGGTCGTTCTGACTGTACGGCTGCAAGGCGACCACGGCGTCCAGTCCCGCGAGGGTCGCCGCCTTGAAATCGTACAAGGGGACGATCGTGTGGCCCTTCGATTCGATCACCGCGCGATAGGTCTCGAAATCGCCACCGGTGCCCATCACGGCGGCAGCGTCCCAGCCGTGCACCGCATCGATGCCGATCGTCGCCGCCCGGGCGGCCGCCACTGACATCAGCAGCACGATCGCCGTGCCCGCCGCCGTCTTCGCCACAGTCGCTTTCATTGCGTTCTCCTCATGGAGTCGCGGCTGCCCCGCGCTCCAGGCAGTCGCATCCGTACAATCTGCCGAGGTGTCTGAAGGGAAACCCGGCCGGTGGATGGCCTGGGACATGGCACGGCGAGCGAGACGGTCGTGCCCGTTCGGGGCATCCCCGCCGCCTTCCCGCCCCGTTGGGCGGTGCCTCAGGCCCTCCGGCAGCACACCGGCAAGCCGCTTATATTCTATGAGCTTACCACGCGCGGCCTGGCCTGTCAAGGCCGGTCTCCTGGCCAGGCGGGAGGTCGGGGGACAGCAGCGCGAGGGGCCCTGCCTGGGTCTGGGGATAAGGCTACTCCAAGTAGCCCTGCACGCACGGCGCGAGACGCTTTGCCTGCTCTGGATCAATGGGAACAGCGCCACCACCAGCACGGGCGTTCTTCAGGACTTCAATGGTTCGTTCAGCCTGGTAGCGTTTCGAATCAACGAGGATGAACTCATCTCCCAGTATCTCAAACGAGGTTGTATTGCCATCCTTGTCTCGAAGAACCAGCACGTGATTGACCGACATTCCAAGACCTAAGCCGGACCGTTTGTCGAGGTGTTTCAAATCTTCCTCGACGGCCTGCCGTGCCTTCTCCACGACAACCGGATCGTCGATCTCGAACGCATGAAACTTGCCAGTGTCCAAACTCCGGCTGGCGAACACGATCAAGTTCGCATCCTTTCCCGTAGTTGAGGTCGGACTGCCATTGCAGCCGCAGCCGCAAGAAACCACGGCAGGGATTAACAAGCACAACAGAGTCCGCATCCGGCTTAGCCAGCTCATAGTCTCCCCCAAACAGTAGCCCAACCGGGCGACTTCAAGAAATCATGGAAATCATGAGTTCTGGGGACGCGCATTTCCTATTTCTCCGATCACCGCCCTGTTCGGTGGCTCTTGGGCGTCAGGCCTCGTGTGGTCGGCGTCAGATCGCGGCCGATCAGGCGGCCGAGGGCGGCGAGGAAGCCCGCGTCGCCGATCGGGCGGCCGGTCGTTTCGCCGCGACGAAGCAGTGGGGCCACCGTTTCGCAGTCCTCGCGGGCGAGGCACTCGCCCCGCGTGCAGATCCAGCCGGCCGCACGCTCGGCGAGCCAGGCGGTTTCCTCAATGGCGTCCGCCTGGCCCGTCACGTGGGCCGCGGCACTGCTCCAGGGCCAGTCCCCGGCGCGGGACGCCAAGTACGCCCGATAGTCCTCGTCGCAGAAGAACGTCTGCTGACGCCGGTTGCCCGTTCGACGCCGCTCACGGCAGGCCCGCTGCGTCACACCTGTCCGGCCTAGCCTTGGCGAAGCCTGGATGGTGCGGCATCCCCGGCACAACAACGCGTGCCTTGCGTGCAATGGCAATACCCTACGCCACGGCCGAGAGAGTGTTAAGATGAACAACTATCTGCTGTCCCCGGCTATCAGGTATGGGACTCCATCGCACTCACACTATGTCCCCCGCACGCAAAAGCCCGCGTAACATCCACTCACGGTAACTCTACTGAAGCGAACCTCCGATAGAATCCCGTTCCTTACTCGCACGGATCTACCCGATGGTGAATAGGTGTGTAGGTTTCTTATGTCGATAATAGGAATCAGGCCATCTGAGTTAACACAATGCTCTCGAGCATAAGAGAGCAGTGGGGAGACACTAGGCACGGAATGGTCGACGGAATAGTTCTCCTGGTCCAGGGGCCGTTGTTTGCAGTGAGTCTTGCGATAGCCTCCGACCGTCGTTGCGGCATCCTCATCCGCGGCGACCAGATTCTCAAACTCTTCAGGCGTCTTGTGGCCCACGTGAAGGTCGAGCCCGATGTCCTGCCGGCGCAGCCACATCTTCATCGCGGTCCCGCTGGTCGTTAATTGGAGATCGTACATGTTGCCTACATAGGCAGTCAACACGTTGCGGTCGAGTTCAAACGCCAACTTGCCGTCAGCCTGTCGAACGCGAGCACTGATCAAGAGTCTGCCGTCGAGGGCTGAAGCTTCCTGGAGGATGGGCTCGCGGCCGAGCGACAGGATGGTCGGCGTATGGTGAGCGTAGCAGCCTCCTAACCGCCATATCACAGACGTCTCAAACCACGGGCATTTGCTCTGAACAAGTGATCGCGGCTGATAGGCCCGCTTGAAGCTCCGAAGTTGTTCCTTTGTGAGAAGCCCGTGATCTGCGGCAGCATGGTGCTTCCGACAGAGGGCAATCATGCCTTCGGGTCGATGGTGATGCTCTAGATGCCACGGTGGGTCAAAATGGTGGAGTTCAAGAATGGGGTCTCCGCAGTCCGGTACAGGACAGGCAAAACCGACTTCCTGTCGCAGATACCGCATCACACTGTTAGGTGGTCGACGTCTCATCTCGACTTGCAGGGGTTCGGGGGACATCCGACCCAACTTCGCTCTACCTCTTCGCTCGGGGTTCGGGGGACATCCTACCGCACTTCGCTCTAACTCTCCTCCGCTCACCCACGTGGCCTCCTCTGCCCCACGATTCGCGCAACCCTTGCCATGTTCCTACCCTACTGTCACAGTCCTCAGCCGTCAACACATGACGGCGGCCAAAACCGCCCCGCACCTCGAAGCCAATGACTGCCGTCAACGCGCATTGTTAAGTGCGCCTCGCCGGAATCAGCGAGTTAGCAAGTGCGCATCCCCGGTGGTAGGAATTATGCCGGCGGGCCTGTTACCACCCCCGGCCGGCGATCCTTTCTTCTTCCGGCATCGTCGAGATGTTCCGGCCGACCATGGCCTCGCCGAGGTTGCGGCTGATGTCGGCCAGGAGCGCCGCATCCTGATAGTGTGCCACCGCCTT
>CAZHRW010000220.1:0-11470 GCA_964535025.1 uncultured Planctomycetales bacterium | reverse complement strand
TTGTCCTGGCACTGCCACGTGCCTTGCTGATGGACGGACCCCAGGGCGTAGCTCTCGAAGTTGTCCATCAGCACCACTTGGGCGCCGGCGACAGTCGCGAGGCATAGCCCAACCGTTAAAGCTGCCAATATTCTCATCATAACTCTCTCCTAAGAAAGTGACTCTGGCTCCCTGTCAGGAGACTCAACGGATCTGTGCAGGACCAACACAGTCCTGCAAACCTTTTTGACGCTCTCGCAAGGGCAAGCCGATGGTCGACCCAACAGGCCAACGGCCGCCCTTTGCCTGATTTCACTTCACGACGCCGCGCAACGACCGACGGCGCGGGCACAAAAGCTTGAACAGACGCTATCCGAACGGTGTGGGAACTCGGCCGCGGGTGGCCTCCCGGCGGGGCGAATGAGCGAGAACGCCTCGCCGGCTTGAAGGGACAACTCCGCCGCTCCCTTGGCGGGTCTGGAGCTACGCGTATTAGACCCCCGATTCCCTGATCTGTCAAGGGGTTATTCGATCTCAACGCGGAAAAGGTGGCGGAATAGAGGAGTAGCTGGATCGGATATCCAGACGCCTGCGCGACGCGCAAAAACCAACGCCACCGGCCCGTCGATCAGCGGCGGGCCGGTGGCGTGTCGGTGGCCGGCAGGACGGGTCTACGTTAGCCCCATGGCCTTGAGATTCCGGTAGCTGGTAGCCAGGCAGTCGAAGGGGTCCAGGCCGTTGCAGCGGTCCTGTTCGACGGCGTAGTACTTCACGCCGGCGTCCTCGCCGGCGTCCAGGATCGCCGGCCAGTTGAGGTTGCCCTCGCCGACCTCGCGCATCACCTGCTGGCCGTCGAGGATGCCCATGTCCTTGACGTGGATCAGCGGGGCACGCCCGGCGACCTTGCGGATCCACGCGGCCGGGTCGCCGCCGCCGTGCTGGACCCAGTAGGTGTCGATCTCGGCCCACATGCCCCCCGCGGCCGTCAGCTCCATCAGGTGGTCCATCAGCAGCCGTCCATCCGCCAGCGGCTCGAACTCGAAGCTGTGGTTGTGGTAGCCCAGCTCGATCCCCTCGGCCTTGAGGGCCGCCGCGGCTTTGTTCATGCCCTCGGCGAAGGGCTTGAGCCCCTCGGGGCTGCGCATCTCCTTGGGCATCCCGCCGATGGCCGTCAGGCCGCACGCGAGGGTCTTGAGCTCCTCGATCAGCCCATCGAGGCCCTCGGTGAGGACGGTCCAGTTGGTGTGGGTGACGACGCAGTGCAAGGCGTTGTCGTCGAGGATCTTCTTCAGCTCGGCCGCCTCGATCGGGCCGACGGCCGAGACCTGAACGAGGGAGTAGCCGATCTCGTTGAGTTTCCTGCACGATGCGGCGATGTCAACGGGCGTCTTGCAGAAGTCGCGAATCGTGTACATCTGAGCGACGATACTTCCGGTAGCCATGGTGTCCTTCCTTTGGTCGAGGGTCTTCGAACAACGGACGACGGTCCTGCCTAGTTACACCATTCGCCGCCGGATGCAAGAAAAACCCGTTCGCCGGGGCCTCGTCGCGGCTTCAGGAGCCCTTGCTCTTGTGCGTGGGCACCGACGGCGAGGCGATCAGGCACCAGGGGGCCAGGCCGTAGTTTTCGACCCGTTCGTCGATCAGGTCGTCGAGCCTGGCGGATGTGATGGCGCCGGGACGGCCGAGCAGCTCGTCCTCGATGATCGCGCCGAGCGCCCGGGCCGCCGGGCGGGAGAGGCTCCAGCGTGTCTGGATCCGCCCGGTCAGCCAGCCGCGGTCCCAGGGTGTCCGGCGACCGTTGTCGTCGACCCGCCACAGCGCACGACGGTCCCGGCGGCGCCGGCGGCGGTGGGCCTCCAGGGCGTCGGCGGCGGCGTCCTGGTCGATCTCGCGCAGCGCCAGGACGGTCATCTCGAACACCGCCGCGCTGGACACCTTCGTGGTGCCCCGACGACGCAGGTAGATCCCGATCGCTTCGCAGAGCAGCCGGGGCAGCACGTCGGTCGGGTCGGCCGGGCGGAGGACCCGCCGCAGGCACGCGCAGAGGCGGTCGAGGTTGAACGGCTCGACCGCGCCGTCTCGTTTCAGCACCTGGATCATCCGTGATCCTCCCCCCGAGGGGGCGTCCTGTTCCATGTCAGTTGCGCCTCGGACCCTGAGCCACGCACGCCAAGCACGGAATCCGAAGCACGAAATTCGAAATAAATCTCAAACGAATAAGACAGCAAACGTCAAAACGGCCGAACCCCGTCGTCTGGTGCCTTTTCCGTTTCGTCGTTTATCGTTCGCCGTTGGATTCATCGAACAACAGGCCCTGCTCGGGCACGTCGCCGGAGGCCTTCATCACCTCGGCGACCTCGTCGAGGAACTCCCCGACATCCTCGAAGGCCCGGTAGACGCTGGCGAACCGGACGTACGCCACCTGGTCCACCGCGCGGAGGCGGCGGCTGACCGCGTCGCCGATGAAGGCCGACGGCACCTCCTTGTCGAACCGGCGGAAGATCTCCTCCTCGGTGGCATCGACAATTTTCCGCAGATCGCCCTCGCTGACCGGCCGCTTGTAGCACGCCGCCTGCAGGCCGGCGAGGATCTTGTTGCGATCGTACGGGACGCGGGAGCCGTCTTTCTTGACGACGGTCATGCGGACCGTGTCCTCGATCCGCTCGTAGGTGGTGAAACGCCGCTGACAGGCGAGGCACTGGCGACGCCGACGAACGACCCGCCCACCCTCGCTGCTGCGGGAATCGACAACCCTGTCAGAATCTTGGCCGCAGAACGGACACTGCATGGTTTGCCCTCGGCACGGCAACCGGCCGACCTATATCTGGTAGCCGGACGGCCATTCTAGTCTCCACATATGGGGCGTCAAGGACATTTGCCGGCGGTACATTGCTATTCGGCAGGACAAGACCGAATCGCGCACGGCCGACGCGGTCGCTCGGGACAAATCGATAAGCTTCGAAGCAAAAACGGCTTGTGGCTACCGGAGTCCGATGGCTCGCCGGCAGAGCGGCGGCCGGGTCTACTCGCGTTGGCGAATCTTCACCCGTTGGGCCGCGACGGTCGCCTTGGCAAGGTCGAGCGTCACCGTCTCAGCAGGGCGATCGACCCAGGCGATGCTGACGGTAACCTGGCTTTCGGTCAGCGCTTCGAGTTTCACCTTCGTCGGCGCCGGCCGCTCGGCCACCAGGGGGAGCATGAGCACCACGAACCGCTGTCGCCGCGCCGCCTCGGTGGTGCGGACCGCCAGTTGGTGGCCCCGCCTCTGGAGCGTTCCCTCACCGGGTGCGCGACCGGCAAGGACCTCCGTGGGGCCGACTTCGGCTTCGACCTCCTCCGGCGAAAGCAGATAGGTAATCAGCCGCGTCGGGCCCGCCGTGGCGGTGAAGGTCGTCCCGTCGGCGTCGATGGGCGCGTCGGTCGTGGTGTGCACCAGCCAGGTGACGGTGTGGTCCTGGGCGTCGGCCATGTCGTCGACCACGAGCAGGAACCGGTCGGTCATCACCAGGTGCCTCCGGAGCCTCAGCGAGGCGGGCCTGTCGGCGGGGGGATAGACCTCGCCGAAATCGCCGCAGACGTACCCGTAGTCGTTCCTCAGGTGCGTCTCGACGATACGGGCGGCGTCGAAGCAGGCGTAGGGCCAGCCGCGGTAGACCCAGTAGGTGCCGTCGACGCCCTGGCCCTGGCCGTCGACCAGGAGGGTGTTGTGGTCGTCGGTGAACTTCCGGGCGGTGTAGCCGCTGTCAACCGCCAGGTAGCGCCCGCCGGCGAAGATCCAGAACGCCCCGATGTCCGGATGGACGTGGCCGGAGTTCATCGTCCAGTCGGTCAGCCGCTTGAGCTTCCCGGCGGCGGCGTGTCCCTGCGGCGGGCCGCACCGGAACAGGTAGCACGTGGCGTCGTCGCCCCAGCCGGACCGCCAGGTGACCACGTCGTGGTCGGCGAAGTGGTGGTGGGGCGGCAGGGCCGCCAGGTCCGCCGGCTCGACGTCGGCGGCCCGCATCGTCCACAGCAGTTGCATGGCTGGGTCGTTGGCGTCCCGCCCGCGGGCGACGAGCCGATCGGCGACGGCGCGGGCGGCCCCGTCGCGATTGGCCCCCGCGATGCCGTACAGCATGTGGTTCCAGGCCACCTTCGGTTGTTCGGCGCGGTCGCCGTCGTAGCTGCCCCCGTCGCCGATGTCCCAGTAGAATGGCCAGCCGGGCAGCGACATGTACAGCGCAAACCGCCAGTTCTCCCCCAGGGCCGGCAGGTCATGCCAGGGACCGCCGAAGGCCCGCGCCGCCAGGTCGGCGTAGCGGACGTGCCAGTGCAGGGCATAGGTCCAGTAGCTCGTGCCCTCGTAGTAGTACCCGTCGGTGCCGAGCACGTAGCGGGACCGGTTCATCAGCGCCGCCGCCAGCCGCAGCCACTTGTCGGCCTGGGGCACCTCCCCGCTGAGCGCCAGGGCCGCCGTCGCCAGGGCGGTGGTGGGGATGTAGGTGTGGTTCTGGTCGAAGCGGTAGCCGCTCGGGTTCGGCGGCAGTTTGGACTGGTAGATCGCCTCGGCGTGAGAGATCAGCCCCGCCAGGATCGCCTTGCGCTGGGCATCGGTGAGCTCGTCGTGAAGGATGTCGTAGGCCAGCGAGATGTAGTACAGGTACCACGCCGCGAACAGGTCGACGTTCTCGCTCCAGCCGACTCCCCAGGTGTCCTCGGCGCAGTGGGCGATCATCCACTTGACCGTGTTGTCGCGATGGGCCTGCTCGCCGGTGACCACCCACGCCATCGCCCCCGACAGCATAAACTCGGCCCGCCAGTACTGGCTGCCGGTGCGGATCGTTTCGCTGTCGGGCACGTACTTGCCCAACGATGCGGCCTGGCGGCGGACGCGCGTCCACAGCTCCGGGTTCGCCTTGGCGGCCCGGCGGATCGCCTCGCGGTCGTCGGGGCCGAACAGCAGACGCGGGTGGGCGGCGGCGTAGCCGTCCTGCAGACCGATGTCGACGGCGGCCATGTCGTCGGTGAGGGTGGCCCCCGGCGGCCCAGCGGCGGGCGCGGAAGCGGCCAGAACGGTCAGCAGCATCATGGCGGCGGCGGTCGATCGAATCATGGGGACTCTCCTTTTGCCGCACAGCATAAACAAGACCGTCGCGTTCGACAACGGAAGATCGCCTCTTGCGGCCGCCGCCGGCCGCGTGTAAGGTTGCCGGCCACCGCCGAAGCAAGTGCAAGCGACCGGCGCCGCGGCAGGATGTTCATGAAACCCAAGACCGTCAACCTCATCCAACTCAATGTCGCCGTCGGCATGTGGGGGCTGACGGCGATGTTCTCCAAGGGCATCGCCTGGCCGACGACGGCGATCGTGGGCGGCCGGTCGCTGGCGGCGGCGGTTGCGGTGGTGGGAATGGTGCTGATGGGCAAGGGGGCGCTGCGCCTGCGGCGCCGCCGCGATTACGGCGTGATGATCGTGCTGGGGGTGCTGATGGGGGCCCACTGGCTGACGTACTTCCAGGCGCTGAAGGTCTCGACGGCGGCGGTGGCGATCCTGTCGCTGCACACGTACCCGGTGTTGACCGCGCTGATCGAGCCGTTCGTGTTCCGCGAGAAGCTGCGAGCGTTCGATCTGCTGTTGGCGGCGGGAGTGTTCGCCGGCGTGATCATCATGACGCCGCAGTTCAGCCTGTCCAACCAGGTGACGGTCGGGATCATGCTCGGGGTGGCGTCGGGCGTGTTTTTCATGGTGCGAAACCTGATCACGCGGAAGTACGTGGAGCCCTATTCGAGTTCGACATTGATGTTCTGGCAGGTGTTCGTGATCGGCGTGGCGCTGCTGCCGATGCTGCTGCCGGGTGTTCAGCAGGCCGCGGCCGACGCGCTGCACCTGCCGGCGACGTTCGCCGGACCGGTCGGGTACTCCACCAGGACGCTGGGCCTGCTGGTGCTGCTTGGGGTGGTGTTCACCGCGGTGCCGCAGGTGCTTCACACCGCCAGTTTCAAGCACCTCAGCGGCAAGACGGTCGGCATCCTCGCGACGCTCCTGCCGTTCTACGGGGCGTTCTGGGGGTATGTCGTCCACGGGGAGACGGTCTCGCTGCGGACGGCGATCGGCGGGGCGATCATCCTCGCCTGCGTGCTCACCGAGACGTTGCGGAGCATCCGGCAAGACGCGGACGGCTAATCACTCTCGATGAACTTACGGCTCATCAGGAAGCTGATGCGCTCGAGTTGGTCCTTGGCGAGGGTCTTTCGCAGGGCCTTGCGGGCGGCGGCCATGTTGGTTCGCCGGGTGACGTGGATCAGGACGATGTGCTCGTTGTCCATTCCCTCCAGTAGCTCCGGCAGGTCGTTGACGTGGATGTGCTTGCCCTTGCGGGCGCGGCGGACGTGGTCGGGGTCGAAGAACGTGCACTCCAGCAGCAGCACGCGACTGGTGCGGATGTGCTCCAGGTCCGAGTAGTTGCTGCGGGCCGTGTCGCCGAAGTAGGTGATCAGCGGCACCTCGGTGCGGTGGGTGATCTCGACGCCCTTTTTCTTGAGGGCGACGATTTCCTGCGAATCGAGCCCGAGGAACTCGGCCTTGAGCTTGAAGCGGACGTCGAGGATCGAGTAGCCCAGCGTGACGCCGACGTGGCAGGTGGCGAAGGCCCGCGCCAGGAGGTTCCGCCGCAGTTCGTAGTCGTCGCCGGGGTTCATCGGGACGAAGGCGTGCGGGCTGGGGTGGCCCTCCACCTTCGACCAGGCGGCCATCAGCCGCTCCAGCGGCCCCACCAGCGGCGCCGGGGCCAGGGCGGTCCCGCCGGACATCCCCTGGAAGTCCCGCTGGCTGAAGTAATACGCGATGCCCGCCGCGTGGTCCATGTGCCCGTGGGTCAGCAGGACGTGATTCATTGCCAGCGACTCCCGCGGCGCACGGCCGATGTCGAACACGACGTCCAACTCGGGCACGCAGATCACCGTCTCCTCCCCGGCGATGGAGTAGCCGACGACGGTGAAGGGGTCGAATTTCAGCGTGCTCAGTTGAAACGGTCGGGTCATCATGGTCGTTCGCCGCGGGTCGCGTGAACCGGGCATCGTAGGACCAGCCGCGCAGCAGGTCAAGCGCCCAAGTGGGACAGACGCGGGCCGTGGGAGATTTGATGGGGATCTCCTAGAACTTCCAGGCCAGGTCCATCTGGACGGTGTAGCGGGCGCGGTCGTCGGCGTCGACGATGGGGCTGGTGCGGAACAGCTGGCCGGCGAGCATGAGGCTGTCGGTGAGCATGTAGGTCGCGCCGAGGGCGTGGCCGTGGCGGTTGGTGCCGCCGAAGTCCGAGTCGCTGAAGGCGCCGACGGTGGCGTTGGCCTCGATCCAGGCGTACTTGTAGCTGGCGCTCCAGTCGCCGGCGGCGGCGCGGCGTCCGACGGTGACGCCGGCGGCGTAGCCGGTGTCCTCGTTCGTGAAGCCGACCGAGTTGTCGGTGTCGCCACAGTTGAGGACGTAGTCGAGGTAGGCCGCGACCGGCAGGTCGGCGACGGTGAAACGGACCTTGTTGGTGAGGTTCAGCAGGTGGAACTGCCCGGCCGTCAGGACCCCGCCGGCGGCGGGGTTGCCGTCGTCGTCGGGGAACGTGTCGACGTAATCGTCGTAGTCGTAGTAGGTGGCCGCGATCGTCCAGGTCACCCCGTCGAAGACGGCGTCCACGCCGACCTGGCAGGAGGCCATCGTCACGTCGTGGTCGGCGCTGTTCTCGTCGAGGATCCAGTAGCCGACGTTGACGAAGGGCGAGACGTCGTCGCAGTCGAGTTGGTACTGTCCCCAGACGCCTTCCGGGCTGACGTCGCTGTCCCAGATCATGTTGGTGTGGACGAGGGGGTTTTTCATCTTGCCGCCGGTGACCGTCAGACCCTCGATTGCGTCGGGCCGGTAGCGGGCGAAGGCCCAGTCGATGCCGATCTCATCGCGGTCGAAGTAGCCGCCGAAGGTCTGGTTGGTGCTGGTCGGGTCGTCTAGGTTGCCGCTGGCCAGGCGGAACGCGGCCTCCAACTGCTCGTCGAGCCACGTGTGGGCGAAGCCGAACCGCAGGCGATAGCGGGCCCGGTGGCGGTCCTTGCCGCCTTCGAGGAATTGCCCTTCGTAGCGCAGGCGCAGGTCGGCAAAGAAGTTCAGATTGTCCAGCCACTTGCCGGCCCGGGCGAACCACTCGGGCAGCGGCTGGGCCTCCTGGGCGGCGGTCTCCCGCTCGGCGGCCAGGCGGTCCTCGAGAACGTCGATCCGTTCCTGTTGCTGCTGCATCCGTCGTTCGATGTCCTGGAGGGTCTCGGTCATCGCGTCGGGGTCGGCCGGCTGGGCCGCCGCCGTCGCCGACAGCAGCAGGACGGCGGCGAAAAGGCACGCCAGACTCGTTAATGTTTCCTTCATTGATCCATCTCCTTCATTAAGCCATTGCCAGGAACGGTTGGCCACGCCGGCAAGGCACACCCGAGGTGTGCGCGCCAGGCAGTTCAACCGGAACAGCGTTCGCTCAGAACCGGTTCAGACCCCGAGGCGCCTTTGTTAAGCGGCCGTTCAGGGCCTCTGTCCCGGGTCGGAGAAAACGAGCCCATGACGGGCTTTCGCCCGGGGCACTTTGGGCTCGCAAAACGTCAAGAAAGTGGGAGCGGTCAGTTAAGTATTGATGAACAAAAGGCTAACAAAGAGTTAGCCCTTCGGGATCCCGGGGGCGTGCGGAAACCAACTGAACCGCTCCCCCCTTGGGGAGAGCGGTTTGGCGGGGAATGCGTCAGGCACGGAGGTGGGCGACGCCTACGCGTCCTCGTCGAACGCCTTGGCGTGGCGGACGATGTCGCCGGTGCGGAGGAAGATGATGTCCTCGGCGATGTTGGTGCACAGGTCGCCGACGCGTTCGAGGGCCTTGGCGACGTTGATCTTGATCAGGGCGGCCTCGGCGCCGCCGACGCGGGAGTCCTCGGCGGCGAGGACGTCGTGGACGAAGACGCTGTAGGCCTCGTCGATCTCCGCGTCTGAGGCGATGACGTTGCGGGCGCCCTGGGCGTCGGCGGCGCGGAGCATCCGCACGGTCCGCCCGAGGGTGTCGACGGTCGTCTGCGCAAGGGTGGTGAAGGCCGCCGACTGGGCGCAGTTCAAGTCATGGGCGACCGCGTCGGCGACGCCGCGTCCGATGCCGGCGGCGAAGTCGGCGACGCGTTCGAGGTCGTTGTTGACCTTGATGATGGTGCACAGCGTGCGCAGGTCGATCGCCGTCGGTTGGTAAAGGGCCAGCAGGCGGATGCATTCCTGCTCGATCTCGACCTCCTCGCGGTCGATCGCCGAGTCCCGCTGGTCGATGGTCTTGCCGGCGTCGACGTCGCCGTTGCCCAGAGCGCCCAGGGCGTCGGCGAGGGCCTGCTCGACCCGCATGCCCATCAAATCCAGTCGCAGCGAGAGCCGTTCGAGTCGTTCCTGCAGTTCAGACAAGGTGGATCTCCCGATCAGCCGAACCGCCCGGTGATGTAGGCTTCGGTCTGTTCCTCGGTGGGGTTGGTGAACACGTCGCGGGTCAGGCCGTACTCGATGAGCTTGCCCAGGCAGAAAAACGCGGTCCGGTCGCTTACGCGGGCCGCCTGCTGCATGTTATGGGTGACGATCACGATGGTGTAGGTCTCCTGGAGCTTGCGGATCAGCTCCTCGATACGCCCGGTGGCGACGGGGTCCAGGGCTGAGCAGGGCTCGTCCATCAGGAGGATCTTCGGATTGGTCGCCAGGGCGCGGGCGATGCAGAGCCGCTGCTGCTGACCGCCGGAGAGGGCCAGGGCCGACTTGTTCAACTCGTCTTTGACCTCGTTCCACATGGCCGCGTCGTGAAGGCATCGCTCGACGATCCCGTCCAGTCGCGAGCGGCCGCGGACGCCCTGCAGGCGGGGGGCGAAGGCGATGTTGTCGTAGATGCTCTTGGGGAACGGGTTGGGCTTCTGGAACACCATCCCCACCTGCTGGCGGAGGTTTACCAGGTTGGTCCGCTTGTCGTAGACGTCCTGCCCGTTGACCGACAGCAGCCCGGTGGCGCGGGTGTCGGGGATCAGGTCGTTCATGCGGTTGATGCTCCGCAGGAACGTGCTCTTGCCGCAGCCGGATGGGCCGATGATGGCGGTCACGGACTGGGGCAGGATGCCCAGGGTGATGTCCTCGACACCGGCGTTGGTCCCGTAGTAAAAGCTGAAGCTGTCCGAACGGATGATGGGCCGGGCGGTCGCGGCGTCGTCACCGGCGGCGGCGCCGCGCCGGGCGGCGAGGTGGGGCGGCGTCAGGGCCGGCGTCGACGACGCCGGGGGTGTCGCGGGAGCGGAGTCCATCGTGACATCATCCTCCTGGCAGCGGTCTGGATTCGCAAACACGCCGGTCATTCTATTGGCCTCGGAGCTTGCGGGCGATCCTGCTCCGCAGTGCGATCGCGCCGATGTTCATGATCAGCACGAGCAGAATCAAGGTCATGATCATTCCATACTGATTGTGCGGCGCCTTGGCCGCCAGATCGTCGCCCGTGGCGAAGATATACGCGCTGTAGGGCAGGGCAGGGGTGTCTTTCAGCAGCGACGTGGTCCACGACCCCGAGGCGACGACGGCGGTGAACAGGATGGGCGCCGTCTCCCCCGCGGCCCGGCTGAGCGACAGGATCACGCCCGTCAGGATCCCCGGCAGCGCCGCCGGGAGCGTGACGGTCAGGAACGTCCGTGCCTGCCCGGCCCCCAGGGCCAGCGCCGCTTCCTTGTAGGACGGCGGGACCGACTTGATCGCCTCTTCCGACGCGCGGATGATGATCGGCAGCACCAGCACCCCCAGCGTCAGGCCTCCGGCCAGGATGCAGGCGTTGCTCGGCCCGCCGAACAAGGGGATCAGGAACAGCACAAAGAACGCCAGGCCGAACAGGCCAAAGACGATGCTCGGGACGCCGGCCAACGTATTGACGCACACGCGGACGACCCGCACGACGGGGCCTTCGCGGGTGCACTCGACCAGGTACGCCGCGGCGACCACGCCGAGGGGGAAGGCGAACGCCATGGCGGTTCCCGCCAGCAGCAGCGTGCCGAGGATCTCCGGGCCGACCCCGCCGAACAGGCTGCCGGCGCGGCTCTCGTCGGTGAAGTATCGCCAGTAGAAGGTCGGTTCGGGCCGGAGCATCTTGTCCAGGTCCCGCTCGACCATCGGGAACAGCCCGGCCAGCGGCGTACCGGCGAACTGCTCGGTGCGCGGGATCCGCCGCTTCTGCAGGGGCTGGCCCGGCTCGCCGGCGACCCACGCCTCCGCGGAGAGCAGCCGGTCCATCAGGAGCCGTGCCCGGTCCCCCCGCGTGGCGCCGTAGCGGGATTCGACCAGTTCCGGTTCGTCCTCGCCCGGCAGCGGTCCGAACAGCTCGCGGATGATGCCGACGACCTCTTCGTACGCCTCGCCGTAGGTCCGGGCGTAGTCCTCGCGACGGCTGAGGTCGAGGTCTTCGCGGCGAACGCCGCGGGCGTACGTCTCGGCCATCTC
>CAZHRW010000219.1:0-6835 GCA_964535025.1 uncultured Planctomycetales bacterium | reverse complement strand
CGACGCCTTGCGAACTCCCTGTGAACCGCCGTGTACGGACCCGTACGCACGGTGGTGTGGGAGGTGGGGGTGAGCAATCACCCCCGCCTACCCGATCTGAGCGGCGAGGCGTACTCGAAGCGGGCCGGCGCCGAGGCGCGGAGCGGGTCGAGCAACTCGCGGACGGGGACGAAGCGGTGGGCCGCCAGGAGCGTTCTGAGCTTGCCGGCGGTGCGGGCGAGGTTCACGCGGTGGCGGAACCGGCTGAGGGCGCCGGTGGGCACGACCGGCTGGTCGGCGTCGAACTCCCAGGGGTGCAGGTAGAGCATGGCCGGCTGTCCGCGACGGGCCCACCAGCGCAGGGCGCCGTCGAAGAGCACCGCCGGCAGCAGGCGGAAGTAGCCGCCCCCGCCCAGCGGGATGTTCCGCCCCGCCAGCCGTCGCGTCATGGGGGGGATCTCCAGGATCACGCCCCCGCCCGGCCCGGCGGCGTAGTGCGCCGTCGCGGGCGCATCCGGCACGCCGTAACGGTCGTGGCGGATCGGCTGGACGGACGAATCGTACGCGAAGCCGACCTCGGCCAGGATATCGATCGCCCACGCCGTCGGGCGCATCAGGCCGAACGTCGCCGCACGATAGCCGAGCACGGCCCGGCCGGTGAGGGTTTCAAGACGTGCCTTGGCGGTCTGCGTGTCGGCGCGGAAGGCCTCCGGGCCCAGGCGGGCGATCATCTCGTGCGACTGGCCGTGACAGGCGATTTCGTGGCCGGCGGCGGCGATGCGGCGAACCACGTCGGGATGCGTGTCGGCGAGGTGGCCGAGCACGAAGAACGTCGCCCGCACGTCATACTCGGCCAGCAGGGCCAGCAGGGCGTCGATCTGCCCGTCGATGCGGCTGGGCCACCGGTCCCAGCGGGTCGGGCCGATGACCTGGCGAAACGCCTCGCAGTGGAAATACTCCTCGACGTCGAACGAGAGCATATGCCGCGCAGGCGGCGGTGTGTTGTCACCCATGATTCATCCCACGCATCGGATAATGTGCGGCCCGAGCGTGCGGGCCAGGGGCACCGGCAGCCGTCGCCACATGTGCTGGGCCAGCGTCATCATGCGTCCGGGCCGCCCGTCGGCGTCGGCGGCCGTCCGTCGTGGTCCCGTCCAGGTGCGCCACAGCAGGGGCCGCTCGCGTGAGCCCCACTGGGCCTTGAAACGGTACGTTCCGCTGTCGCGGCTGCTGCGGCCGAAGCAGAACCGCTCCGCGGCGCCGCAGGCGGCCTCCAGCAGCGTCCAGTACAGCAGCACGTTGGGGCACAGGGCGTTGGCGGTCCGCAGGCTCGACGCCCACGGCACCTGCCATTCGGTCGCGTCGGCCAACACGAGCGCGCCGGCGACCGGACGGCCGCCATGACGCACCAGCAGCAGGCGGGCGACGTCGGCCAGCCGCTCCAGCACGCCGGCGAACATCGCCGTCGCGTGCGGGGGCGAGCCCAGGTCGCGCATGTTCGTCGCGTAGATGCGGTGGAAGGCCTCCAGGCCTTCGGCGCCGGCCCATTCGACCTCCAGGCCCGCCTTGCGGGCCTTGCGGACCTGGTTGCGGACCTTCGCCCGCAGCGACCCCCACAGCGCCTCCGCGTCGCACGGCAGGTCGAGGACCATGGCGACCTTGTCGGTCCGCACGTGATCGGCGGCGGCGTCGGCGGCCTCGTCGGCGACCTGGCGGATCGTCAACGCCGCGTCGAGCCGATCGGCCAGGGCGATCGCCTCGTCCAGCAGCGCACGGCGGGCGTCGTCGTCGTCGGCGAGGATCCCCGCGTGGTCGAGCCACGGCAGGCTCACCAGCCGGCGGCCGAACAGGCGCGACGACTGCAGCGCCAGCGGCAGCACGCCCGCCAGGGCCCCGCGGCGCCGAACCGTCAGCAGGTGCGCCGGCAGGCCGTACACGTCGTCCATCAGCGGCGCCCAGTCCCACCGGTGCCATACGCACCCCTGCGGGTGGGCGGCGACGAAGGCGTCCCACGCCTGGCGATCCGTTCCGGCATCGATGCGCACCCCCGCCGGCGCCGGCCGCGGCGCCAGGTCGGCCAGCGCCGCTTCCACCTGGCGGGCGCGGGCGTCCCAGGTGTCGGCGGCCACGGCCGCCCGCATCGCCTCCGCGTCCGGCCGGGCCGTACACGCGCGATCGCAGGCGGCCAGATAGGCCTCGTCGGTGTCGACCAGGTCGATCAGGTGGGCGTAAGGCAGCAGGTCGGTCATGGTCCTGGCGACGACCGGCTTGCCGACGGCGAGGCATTCGCGAATCTTCAACGGCGCGTTCCGCCGGGTCTGCTCGTCCAGGCGATAGGCCAGCATCAGCCCGTCCATCGCGTGCAGGTACGCGGGTAACTGCTCGTAGGGTTTGGGACCGAGGACGTGGACGTTGGACAGCGAGGCCACCGCCGCCAGGTCGGTCGCCACGGGGCCGAGCAGGACGATCTGCCGATCGGGTCGCGCGCGGGCGACGCGGGCGATCAGGTCCAGGTCGATCTTCTCGTAGATCAGGCCGAAGAAGCACAACCGCGGACGGCCGATGCCCGCCAGGTCGGCCGGTTCGCCCCCCTCGGGCGGCCGGGCGAAGTGGTCGAGGTCGACGGCGTGGGGGAGCATCATCATCCGCCCGCCCGCCCGGCGGCCCTCGGCGAGGGCCTCGCCGCAGGGCAGGACGAGGTCCGCCTCGGCCGTCAGCTTCGCGTCCTGGGCGGCGATCACCTCGGGATTGGCCCCGGGCCAGAAGCGGTAGTCGTCGGTGATGTAGTAGACGCTTCGGGCTTCCCCGAGGCGGCCGAGGTAGTCAGCGGCAGTCGGGACGCTGGCGACCAGGACGGGGCGCACGAACCCCAGCCGCTGCATGACCCGCCGCACGCCGGCCGCCACGAGGCGGACGTTGAGCCGTCCGACCCGGCCGCCGGCGACGGGGAGCATGGGCGGGGCGTAGACGTGCAGGTTGGTGTTGACCCGCCGCAGCGGCCGGCGCCACTCGGCGAGCTTCTCCAGCCCCCGGCGCAGCGTGAACGCATCGGCCCGGGCGGCGCGCATGCCGATCGTGTTGATCCACAGCACCCGGTGACGCCGCATCAGGCGGACGAACAGGTGCTGACAGCTCGACGGGTGTCGTCCCCAGTCGTCGCTGAAGACGACGAAATCCAACCCAGGGTCCGTCATGGGTACTCCCGAATCGCCCCGGTGGACGCCGCGAACTCCCTTGACGCCACTGCACGGCGGGCACTATACTTAAAGTCGGCTTGGGCGGGGGTGGTTCTTCAGGCGCAGTCCGCGAAGAACGCCCGGGCTTCGGTATCCCGCCGATGGGGCGGAATGGCCTCATGAGCAAACGTATGGACGCCTCAACTCGCCCGTTGGCTTCGCCCGGCCTGACGGCCGGACCGCCGACGCTGGACCGACCGGCCCCGTCGGCGACCAAACGCCTGCTGTTCATCGCCCACAAGCTGCCTTTTCCGCCCGACAAGGGCGAGCGTCTTCGCGCCTTCGGCGAGATCCGGGCGCTCAGCGAGGCGTTCGACGTCACGCTGGCGGCGTCGGTGGACGGGCCGGAGGATGCGGTGGCCGTCAATGCGCTGCGGATGTACTGCACCGACGTGATCCTCGCCCCGCGCCCGCCCCTGCGGCGGTGGACGGGAGGGCTGCGCAGCGTGATCCGCGGGCGCTCGGCCACCGAGGGGTATTTCGCCGGTCGCGCCATGAACCGCCTGATCCGCCAGGCCGCCCGCGAACGACCTTTCGACGTGGCGATCGGCTACTGCTCGGCCATGACCGAGGCGCTGCTGGCGGCGCCGGCGCGGGCGCGGGTGATGGACCTCGTCGACGTCGACAGCGCCAAGTGGGCGGCGTACGCCGCCCGGGCGACCGGGCCGCAGCGGTGGCTCTACCGGACCGAGGCGCGGCGTGTGGGACGGCTGGAACGGCGGGTCCTGCGGACGTGCGATCGCGTCGTCCTGGTCAGTCAGGCCGAAGCGGCGGCGCTGAGCCGCCGGGCGCCCAACGTGCTGGCCGTGGGCAACGGCGTGGACCTGGAGTACTTCACGCCCTCGCCGCTGCCGCCGTCGCCGTCGCTGGTGTTCACCGGCACGATGGACTACCGGCCGAACGTCGAGGGGGTCTGCTGGTTCGTTCGGGAGGTGTGGGCCGAGGTCCGCCGGGCGCTGCCGTCGGCGACGTTCACCATCGTGGGGCGTAACCCGACGGCCGCGGTGCGGGCCCTGGCCGAGGTGCCGGGGGTTGTCGTCACCGGCGCCGTTGGCGATGTCCGACCCTATCTGGCGTCGGCGCGGGCGGCCGTGGCGCCGCTGCGGATCGCCCGCGGGGTCCAGAACAAGGTACTGGAGGCCATGGCGGCCGGCCGTCCCGTGGTGGCTACGGGCGAAGCTCTCGAGGGTCTGGACGTCCGCCCGGGCATCGACGTGCTCCAGGCCGACACTCCCGACACCTGGCGGGCGCACCTGGTGACCCTGCTGGCCGACGACGCCCTCGCTGAGTCGCTTGCCCGGGCGGCACGCCGAACCGTGACGGGCACCTATAGTTGGTCCGCTCGCATGAACCCGTTGGTCCGCTTGTGCGAGCAGCTCGCCGAAGAGGGTCGCGTTTCGTAGGTTTCAGGCCCTGAGCGGCCTTCGCGAGCCGATCGGCTCGGCGGGCACGCCGGCGACGATGGCGTAGGGTTCGACGGGGGCCGTGACGACGGCGCCGGCGGCGACGACGGCCCCGTCGCCGACGTCGGCGAGGATGACGGCGGCGGCGCCGATCCAGCAGTCGGCCCCGATCGTGACGGTCTGATACCGCCCCGGCTGGTCGGCCATCGGCACATCCGTGCGCGCCGTGCCGTGCTGGGCGGCGCCGCTGGGGATGTGAACGCCGTCGGCGATCATCGTCTTGGCCCCGATACGGACATCGCCGAGGCAGCAGTACGCCCCCACGTACGTGCCGGGCGCGATCTCGGCGCTGGGCTTGCTCAGCAGCGTTCCAAACGCGATGTGACACTCGCGCGCTACCCGCGCGCCCATCAGCCGCAGCAGGGCCCGCCGGCGATACGCGCCCCACAGGCCCGGCCATCGTGCGGCCCGCTGGGACGCCCACGCGAACGCGTCGGCCCGGCCGACGACCGCGCCGAACAAGCCGTACAGCAGGCCCCACGGCGCGGCGGACAGCCACGCGAGGGCGGCCGCGGTGCGTTTAACCGGCCCCTTCATGGCCGTCGGCCCGCCGCGGCCAGGACGCCGCGGTAGAGCGCGACGACGTGGGCCATGCGATGGACAAAGTCGAAATGCATTTCCACGTGCGACCGCCCGCGCCAGGCGAGCGAGCGCCTCAGGTCGCCGTCGGCCAACAGGCGTGCCATCGCTTCGGCCAGGGCGCCGACGTCGCCGGGCGGGATGAGCAGCCCGGTCCGCTCGTGGGCGATCAGCTCGTCGGTCGCCCCGACGTCCGTCGCCACCACCGGCGTGCCGGCCGCCAGCGCCTCCAGGACCGTGTTGGGCATCGCCTCGGTGGTCGACGGATTCACCAGCACGTCGGCCCCAGTGAGCAGGTTGGCCACGTCGTCCCGCCAGCCGAGCCACTCGATGCCCCCGGCCAGGCCCAACTGGTCGGCCAGCTCGGCCAGCAGGGGTTCCTCGGGCCCCTGGCCGGCGATCTGCAGCTTCACGGCGGTGCCCTCGCGGCCGAGCATCGCGACCGCCTGGAGGAGGGCCTGGACGTTCTTTTCCCGTGAGAGCCGTCCGACGTAGAGCACCACCGGCGGGTCGTTGCGGACCGCGCGGGGGCGGAAGGGCCACCGGTCCAGCTCGATGCCGTTGTGGATGACGTGCAGCCGCCCGGGCGCCACGCCGCTGGCGGCCAGCAGGTCGGCCAGAAGCCGCGACGGGCAGATCACCGCGTCGGCGCGGCGGAGGATCATCCGTTCCAGAGCGTAGTACGCCCCCTCCCGCCGGGTGGTCTGGTTGTAGCCGTGCGCGGTGGCGACGATCCGGTAGCGGCCGGCCATCGTGAGCATGCGGGCCAGCGTGTTGGCCTTGTAGTCGTGGGTGTGGATGATGTCGAACCGCCCCCCGCGGATCAGGCGGGCCAGGGCCCCGGCCCCGGCGGGATCGAGGGCCGATCGCTCCCGCACGACGTGCACGGGCAGTTGGGACCGGCGCGCCCGTTCAAGCAGCGCGTCGGAGGGGGTGTGGGCGTCCAGCAGGTAAAGCGCCTCGGCGTGGACGCCGAGACGGCCCAGGTGGCCGGCGCTGCGGAGCAGAGTTTTCTCCGGCCCGCCCCCGTTGCCCTTGACGGTGCGCACGTGCAGCACGCGCATCGCGGCCGCCGGCGTCCATCGCGGCAACTTGTACGTGACGGCCAGGGTCATGCCGTACCTCTTGCCATCTGGCGGTACAGGGCGACGACCTCGTCGTGCATCCGCGCCTGGTCGAACAGGGCCCGCGCCCGCCGTCGTCCGGCCTGGCCCATCCGGCGTCGGAGGGCCGCGTCGGCCAGCAGGTGGTGCACGTGGCCGGCCAGGGCGCAGGGGTTGGCGCGGGGGCTCAGCAGGCCCGTGCGCCCGTGGCGGACGATCTCGCGATTGCCGCCGACGTTGGTGGCCGCCACGGGCAGCGCGGCGCTCATCGCTTCGAGGATCGACAGGCTGGCGGCCTCCGAGAGGCTCGACAGCACGAACACGTCGGCCGCCGCCAGCAGGTCGGGCACGTCCGGCCGTTCGCCCAGCAGGTGGACGGCGTCGGCGACGTCGAGCTCGCGGATGAGCTGTTCAATGGCGGGCCGCCGCGGGCCGGCCCCCGCCCGGACCAGGCCTGCGGGCGGGGGGGGGCGGC
>CAZHRW010000218.1:0-2918 GCA_964535025.1 uncultured Planctomycetales bacterium | reverse complement strand
CCCTTCACAGCATGTGGTTATCCGTCGTCGGTTGTGAAACGGAAGGCGACGACGGAGCGCGAATGAGCTTGGTCGGCCGACGGGCGTGCCAGCCCGCCGGTGTCGTAACCGGACGGTGAGCGGCTGCGTAGGCCGGTGGGGTCACGGAGGATCCGAACGTATCGGTTCACTGTCAGCATTCCGGGCGATCGCCGCGCCCGTCGCCGGCCGTCGGAGGCCGACGACGCGAGTCGTAAGCTGTTGGGCGCCTGGCGATTGTTTGACATGGCAGGAGGCTTACGGAGCAGGGCATCGGCCGGTCTTTCGAGGCCGAGCGTGCACCGACGGGGACGGAGTCTGCGCTGAAGACGCGGATCGGACCTCGTTGTGGGTGTGGCGTTTGACATCTGGGGTTCGGTCTCTGACGTGCTGACGGGAGGTGACCATGTTGAAGTATGCCGATAATCCCCCGATCCGTTCGCCGGGCATGCCGGATCTGCACGATCTGTCGGGCACCTGGTGGGTCGGCCACACCAAGGCCCGCGCGGAGAAGGCATTCGCCTGGGACCTGCTGCGGCAGGGGATCGGCTACTTCCTGCCGATGATCGACTGCGTCCGGGTGTCGGGGGGGCGGAAGCGCCGGCTGATGGTCCCGCTGTTTCCCTCTTACGTCTTCTTCTGCGGCGGCGAAGACGATCGCTGCCGCGCCCTGGCGACGAACCGGCTGTGCCAGACGCTCCAACCGCCCGATCACCGGGCCCTGGTAGCCGAGTTGATCCAGGTCGAACGGGCGTTGGCGAGCAAGGCCAACCTGGATCCCTACCCGTTCGCGGGCGTCGGGGCGCGCTGCCGCGTCAAGGCCGGACCGCTGCGGGGGATCGAAGGGATCGTTCTCCGCCGCGACAGGACGGCCCGGCTGGTGCTGCAGGTGAGCATGCTGGGCCAGGGCGCGGCGGTGGAAGTCGACGCATCACTGCTGGAACCGGCGTAGACGACGCGCCGGATGTGCTGTCGTCGTCGGCGGGGGCGTGGGTCCGCAGACGGCTGAGGCATCCTATTGTGAAGACCTATCTGTGCGTCTATTTCGGGGCCGCCGTGGTCGTAACCTTCGGCATGCCCCTGCTGACGCGGCTGGCCCGCGCGCTGGGGTTGGTGGATCAACCCGGCGTGCGGAAGGTGCACCGCGCGCCCGTCCCGCGGATCGGCGGGGTGGCGATCGCCGCGGCGACCCTGATGTGGGTTGTTCCCGTGCTGCTGATGGACAACATGATCGGTGACGCCTTGCGGAAGATCGAGGTGCAGGTGCTGGTCTTGCTGGCCGGCGCGACGGTGATGGCCGTGGTGGGCCTGTTCGACGATCTTCGGGGCCTGCCGGCGACGCTGAAACTGACGACAATTCTGGGTGCGGCGACGGCGCTGGGCGCCACCGGCGCCCGCATCGAGCACCTGGGGCTGGGCGAGGTCGATCTGGACCTCGGCGTGCTGTCGTGGCCGATCACGATCGTGTGGATCTGCACCATCACCGTCGGGATCAACTTCATCGACGGGCTGGACGGCCTGGCCGCCGGCGTGGCGGCCATCGTGTGCGGCACGATCGCGTTGTTCGCCTTCTGGACCGGGCAGGTGGTGATGGTGGTGCTCATGGTGGGCCTGCTGGGCGCACTGACGGGCTTTTTGTTCTTCAACGCCCACCCGGCCAAGGTGTTCATGGGCGACTGCGGCAGCATGTTCCTCGGTTACATGATCGGCGCCGGCTCGGTCGCCTGCCAGGCCAAGAGCGCCACGCTGGTGGGCCTGGCGCTGCCGGCCCTGGCGCTGGGCGTGCCGTTGATGGACACGCTGCTGACGATGATCCGACGCGGGGTCATCGACCGCCGCAGTGTCTTCGCCGCCGAGCGCGGGCACCTGCACCATCGCCTGCTGGACCGCGGACTCAAGCAGCCCGGCGCGGTGCTGGTGATCTACGGCATCTCAGCGGCCGGTGCCGCGGTGGGGCTGACCATGATGGCCTATCGCGGTGGGGCGACGCTGCTGCTGCTGGGTGGCGGGGTACTGGGACTGTTCGTGGTGTTCAGCCTCTGCGGCGCGACCCGTATTCGCGACACCATCGCCGCCGTCCGGCGCAATCACATCCGGACGCGGCAGGTCAAGGCCGATAAGGACGTCTTCGAGACGGCCCAACTGCGCCTGCGCGAGGGCGGCGGTCTGGACGACTGGTGGACCGGCCTGTGCGAGTTCGGCCGCCAGCTCGATTTCCTCCGCCTGGCCGTCCACCTGCCCGGTGGGGCCGAGGCGGACATTCGCCGTCAGTGGGCCCAGCCGCCTCCGGACGACACGAGCGGCCGTACGCTCGAGGTGATCATCCACGTCCCGCTCGCCGCCGCCGGCGCCGCGAGGATCGAGGCGGATATCGCTGTCAACGGCTTTCTCGAATCCAGCGGCCGCCGCAGCGCCCTGCTGGGGCGGCTTATCGACGAGTTCCCCCCGCCAGCCGGCGGGGACGGAAGGGGGACGGAAGACGCGGCCGTATCGTGATGACAGCCGTCACGATGGAATCGATGACGGCTCAGACGTGTAAGCATTCCGCCACGCCCCCGGCGGCCGCGACGGCGAGGACCGCCTGTCGGACGGCTGCGGGTGGCGCGATGGAGGGTTTGAACGGTGAGACCCCAAGATCCGATGTATGACAACGCTTCCGGCGGCCTCCCCGAAGGAGGGGCGATCGAAGTGCACCGCCCGGCGGCCCGCCCGGCCGGCGGCTGGCTGGTGACCGCGCCGGACGGCCTACCCGACGAGGCGGCCGGCGCGCCCCAGCAGCGGCCGGCGACGCCGATTCGGGCGGCGCTGCGGTTCAAGTGGACGATGGTGCTGGTCTTCCTGCTTGTCGCTGTCCCGGCGGTCGCGGCGATCTGGGCGCTGGTGAAGCCCCAGTATCGCGC
>CAZHRW010000217.1:0-13158 GCA_964535025.1 uncultured Planctomycetales bacterium | reverse complement strand
CCGAGCTGTTGGACGAGTCCCAGCGATCGAGCGCGGCGACGAGTGTGGGGGAGATCTACCCCCAGGTCATGCGTGTGTACGGCGCCCGGTCGGGCTTCCGGGTGTGGCGGGTGACCGATGCGCGGGAATCGTCGCCCCCGGCCGAGATCGACGAGACGATCCGCGAGGCGCTCACGAGCGACTGGCGTTCGATGAAGGCCTACGACCTGGCTGTCCAAGCGGCCAACGACGCGATGAGCCGCTTGGGCGAAGCCTCCCTGGAGACGATCGCCGCCGAACGCGAGATGGAGGTCCATCGCGTCGAGGATCTGACGCGGCTGAGGATTGCCGATCCGCTTACTGCGGCGCGCGAGCTGATGGCGGCGGGATACGCTCCGGCTGCCATGGACTGGCAGGCCCTTCAGGCACGGGCGGTGGTGGCCGAGTTGATGCAGTCCGGCAGCAAGAGTCATCAACTCATCGAGACGGTGACGCCCGAAGGGTTGGCTATCGCGGCGCTGCAAAAGCCGTTCGTACAATTTGCCCCGCCGATTGGCCCCTTGGGCGCCGTTGACGAGGCGACGCGGAAGGTATTCCTCGACGCGATCTTCGAAATGGTCCCCGCCGAGCCGTCCGAGACGCCGACGTCCTCGGCGCCGGCTGGAGCGGCTTGCCTGGTGGAACTGCCGGAGGTGCTCTCGGCGGCGGTGGCCCAGCGCAGGGAATACACGCCCGCGCGTGAAGAGGACTACCGGGAGCAGCGCGAGGGCCTCCTCTCGGTGCTGGCCCTGTTGGACCGCCAAGAGGCGTTGTGGCGGTGGATGGACCCGGCCGAGATCGAGGCGCGGACGGGTCTGGAGACCGTCCGCCCGGGCGAGGCCGAGTAAAATCGGCGTTTCGGGCGCTTGACAGGCGGGGCCGGTTGGATAGTATGATTCACTCGGCGATGCCGAGCCGGGCAGATAGCTCAGCTGGTAGAGCACGGCACTGAAAATGCCGGTGTCGGCGGTTCAAGTCCGCCTCTGCCCATTTCCAGCTGTTCGGCGACGGCCGGTCGGGCCGTCGCGGGTGGAATCGGTATGCCCAAGCGGAATCTGGTCTGGATTGCCGCCACGTTGATCGCGGTGCTTCTGGTAGGGTTGCTTTCGCGGCGGGCCGCGACGCCGACCGCGATGCCGCGCGATGAGCGGCTCGAACCGTTGCGGCGTCTCGATGAATTAGCGCGCAATCGGTACTACCGCGAGGTGGGGCCCGAAGTGATCGAAGGCGCGCTGCGGGGATACTTGGCGGCTCTGGACCCCTACTGCAAGTATATTCCGCCGACCCACCCGGACCACATCAAGCGAATCCTCCGCGGCCAGCGGTGCGGGGTCGGGCTGCACTACGAGATCATCGACGGCGCCGTCGTGGTGATCGGCCCGCTGCCCGGCAGCCCCGCCTGCAACGCCGGTCTTCGCGCCGGCGATCAGGTATTGGCGATCAATGACCGACCCCTCCTGGACCCCAGCCGTCGGCAGGTCGATGCCTTGCTGACCGGCGAGGCCGGAACGCCCATCCACCTGCGGATCGCCCGCGAGGCGGAGGTGTTGGAGGTCGACCTGACGGCCGAACCCTACGATGCCGAGACGGTCGTGGGGCTCTATCGTGACGGCGACGGCTCGTGGGAACACCTCATCGACCCCGACCTGCGAATCGCGTACGTCCGCATCACCGAGTTCGCCGACGGGACCACCGACGCCCTCGATACCGTGGTGTTGCCGCTGATGCGCAAGGGGCTGGACGGGCTGATCCTCGATCTGCGCGACAACCCCGGCGGGCCTCTCCGCGAGGCCGTCGAGACGGCCGACCGGTTCGTCGATGACGGGCTGATCCTCCTGACCCGCGGACGGGGGATGAGCGATCAGCGGTACGAGGCCCACGCGGACCGAACCTATCCGCAGGTGGATCGGGTGGATCTGGTGGTGCTGATCAACCAGGGCAGTGTCAGCGCGCCCGAGGTCGTCGCCGGGGCCGTCCGCAGGCATGGGTGCGGGATGCTGATCGGGTCGCGTACGTACGGCAAGGACCTGATCCAACGTTCCTTCGATCTTCGGGGCGATCTGGGCGCCGTCATGCTGACGACGGGGCGGTATTTCTTCGCCGAGCCGCCGGCGCTGCCGGAATCGACCGAGCTGCTCGCCCAGACCCGTCCGGCCGTCGAGCCGGCGGGGGTCGAACCGGACGTGCCGGTGCCGGTATCAGACCTGATCGCGCAGGGCATCGCCGTGTATCGCTATCGCGCGGCGGCCCTGCCGGCGCCGCGGGACGACGAGACGGAGGCGTCCGGGGTGTCGTCTCACCCGGCCGAGGATCCGCTCGACGAGATCCTCCGGACCGATCCGCCGTTGGCGGAGGCGGTGCGGCACCTGCGGCAGCGGCTGACGGAGACCGACGGGGCCGGCGAAGACCCCGACGGCGACGTCCCGGCCGACGTTGAGTGGAACGCGCAGGGCCGATGAGTACCGAACGCACCGTCATCCTCGGCGTGGAATCCTCCTGCGACGAAACCGCCTGCGCGGTCGTCGCCGACGGGCGGGAGGCCCTCTCCAACGTCGTGGCGACACAGATCGACCTGCACCGGCGGTTTGGGGGCGTCGTGCCCGAGGTGGCCAGCCGCGCCCACATCGAGGCGATCGGCCCGGTCCTCGACGAGGCCCTCGCCGCGGCGGGCGTGGGGGCCGATGGGATCGATGCAGTCGCCGTGACCAGCGAGCCCGGGCTGGTGGGCAGCCTGCTGGTGGGGCTGATGGCCGCCAAGACGCTGGCGTGGGCGTGGTCCAAGCCGCTCATCGCCGTCAATCATGTCCACGCGCACGTGTATGCACCGGCCGTCGACGGCGAGCCGATCGCCTATCCGGCGGTCGGGCTGGTCATCAGCGGCGGCCACACGGCCCTGTACGAGGCCCGCTCGCCGATCGACGTGACCCTGCTGGGTCAGACGATCGACGACGCGGCGGGCGAGGCGTTCGACAAGGTCGCCTCGATCCTGAAGTTGGGTTACCCCGGTGGACCGGCGATCGACCGTGCCGCCGTCGGCGGCGACCCCAGGGCCGTCCGCCTGCCCCGAACGCTGCTGGCGGCCGATTCGCTGGATTTCAGCTTTTCCGGGCTGAAGACCGCCGTGCTCTACCACGTCAACGGCGTGCCCAACGCCAAGCTGTCGCCCGAAGCGATCGCCGCCAAGGGCCCCGGGTACGGCAAGGGGGCCGACGGGCTCAGCGAGCGGGAGCTCGCCGACATCGCCGCCGGCTTCCAGGGGGTCGTCGCCGACGTCCTGGCGATCAAGGTTCGCCGCGCCGTCCAACGCGTGCGCCCCGCCTCGATTGTCGTCGGGGGGGGCGTCGCCGCCAACACCGCCATCCGCGCCCGCCTGGCGGCCGAAGCCGCCAGGCTCGGCCTGGCGCTTCGCCTGCCGCCGATGAAGTACTGCACCGATAACGCCGCCATGATCGCCGCGGTTGCCTACCACCACCTCCGCGCCGGCCGGACCGCCGGGCTCGACCTGGAAGCCACGCCGACGATGCGGCCATGAGGCCGGCACAAAGCCGTCCATTCCGTCCATGCTGTCCATTTCACCCCCGGTCTCACCTGCGATACAATGTACGCCATGGACGAGCAATCCCTTCGACAACTGCTGGCATCCGTCGCCGACGGGCACGTGGACGTGGAAATGGCGCTGAGTCGTCTGAGGTACATGCCCTTCGAGGACCTGGGCTTCGCGACGCTGGATCATCACCGGTCGATCCGGTGCGGGTCGCCGGAGGTGATCTTCTGCGCCTCCAAGACGGTTGACCAGGTGCGGGCGATCTTCGCGGCTCTGGCGGCGCGGGGGCACAACGTGCTGGCCACGCGGGCGACGGCTGAGCAATATGCCGCGGTGGCGGAGGACTTCCCCGCCGCCGCGTGGGATCCTCACGCCCGGACGATCAGCCTGCTGCAGGGTGAGCAGCCCGAGCCGGTCGGGCACGTGGCGATCGTCGCGGCCGGCACGAGCGACTTGCCGGTGGCCGAGGAGGCGCGGGTGACGGCCTCGATCATGGGCGCCGCGGTGACCACGCATTACGACGTCGGCGTCGCCGGCATCCACCGCCTGCTGGCCAGGGCCGAGACGCTCCAGGACGCCAGCGCCATCGTGGCCGTCGCGGGGATGGAAGGGGCCCTGGCGTCGGTGGTAGGGGGGCTGGTGAGGGCGCCGGTGATCGCGGTGCCCACCTCCGTCGGCTACGGCGCGAGCTTCGGCGGCCTGGCGGCCCTGCTGACCATGCTCAACAGTTGTGCCACCGGGGTGTCCGTCGTGAACATCGACAACGGCTACGCCGCCGGCCATATCGCGGCGGTAATCAACCGCCAGAGCGTCGCAGCCGACACAGGATAGAGACGGGACGCGGGGGAGGGACGCCATGAGCAAGCTGTTCAAGATCATCGGGGGTATTCTGCTGGGTCTGCTGGCGGTCGTTGTATTGGTGGTGGTCGTGGTGTGGATCTATCTCGACCGCATCGCCGCGCGGGTCATCGTCGGAAGCATCGAGGCCGCCGGCGAGGTGCCCGCGGCCGTGGACAACGTGAGCCTTTCGGTGTTCCGCGGGCGGATGGGCATCGACGGGCTGGTCGTCGGCAATCCGCAGGGCTTTCCGGACGCGACGATGTTCCGCCTCGGCCAGGCCGAGATCGACGTCGCGCTGGGGTCGCTGTTCGACGATCCGATCCACGTCCAGACGCTGGAGATCCGCTCGCCATTCGTGCGGGTCGACGCGGGGCTGAAAGGGACGAACATCCAGGCGTTCCTGGCCAACATCCAGGGGAAGGCCAAGCCCCCCGAACGGCCCGCCGAGCCGCCGTCCGAGCCGACCCGCCTGATTGTCGATCGCCTGCTGATCCGTGATGCCCGCGTCAGTCTCGGCGCGGGCTTCACGCAAGCCGAAGTCACGGCATCGCTGCCGACGGTCGAATTGACCGACGTCCGCGGCGACCAGGGCCGGGGCGTGACGCCGGCGCAACTGGCGGGGCTGATCGTCGTCGAACTGGTCAAGCGAGGGGCCGGCAAGCTCGACGTGGACCTCGGCGACCTGATCCCCGCTGACCTGATCCGGCAGGTGGAGGGGCTCACAGAAGCCGGGCGCGAGATCCTCGAGGCCGGCGAAGACGTCCTTCAGCGCGGCCGCGAGACGATCGAACGCGGCGAGGACGTGCTCGAAGATCTCGAAGGCGCCGGCCGCGAGGCCGCCGAGGAAGCCGAGCGGAAAGGTCGCGAAGCCGCCGAAGACATCCGCGAGCGGATCGAAGGCATTTTCGACGACGGGCAGGACGACGGGCGGCAGTGAGCTACACGCTGAAGCGGATCTGGCCGTCGACGATGGTGGTGACGGCACGGGCCTTGAGGTGCCAACCGTCGTAGGGGCAGTTGCGGCTCTTGGATTTCCAGTCGGCGAGGCGGACGGTGTAGTCGGCCTCGGGGTCGAGGATCGTCACGTCGGCGGGCGTACCGGCCGCGAGCGTGCCGATCGGACGGCCGATCACCGCCGCCGGGCCGGTCGTCATGCGGGCGACCAGGTCGGGCCAGTCCATCAAGCCGGTGTCGATAAGGGCCTTGGCGTAGAGCCCCACGGCGCACTCCAGGGCGATGATGCCGTTGGGGGCCAGGGCGAACTCCAGTTCCTTCTCCTCGGCCGAGTGGGGGGCGTGGTCGGTGGCCAGGCAGTCGATCGTTCCGTCGGCGACACCCTGGCGGACGGCCTCGACGTCCTCGAGGCTGCGCAGCGGGGGGGCCATCTTGGTATTCGAGTCGTAGTCGGCGCAGGCGGCGTCGGTCAGCAGCAGGTGGTGGCACGTGGCCTCGGCCGTCACGGGCAGTCCGCGCTGCTTGGCGGCGCGGATCATGGCGACCGCGCCGGCGGTGGAGACGTGCTGAACGTGGTACTTGCCCCCCGTTCGCGCCAGCAGGGCCAGGTCGCGCTGGAGCATGATCTCCTCGCCGGCCGCCGAGATCCCCGCCAGCCCGAGACGCACCGCCATGGGCCCGGAGTTCATCGCCCCGCCGGCCAGGTCGGGGTCCTGGCAGTGCTGCAGGATCGGCGCGCCGTAGACGCCGGCGTACTGCAGCGCCCGCTGCATGACGGCCGAGGAGGCCACCCCGTCCCCGTCATCGGTGAAGGCGACGGCGCCGGCGGCGATCATCATGCCCATCTCCGCCAGTTCGCCCCCCTGGCGGCCCTTGGTGATCGCTCCGGCCGGCAGCACGTGGGCCTGGCGGGCGGAGTGGGCCTGGCGCCGGACGTACTGGACCATCGCCTCGTTGTCGATAACGGGGGACGTGTTGGGCATCGCCACGATCGTGGTGAACCCCCCCGCAACGGCCGCCGCAGCGGCGGTGGCGATGGTTTCCTTCTCCTCGTTGCCGGGCTCGCGACAGTGGACGTGGATGTCGATCAGCCCGGGGCAGACCAGCTTGCCGCGGGCGTCGATGACGGTGCAGCCGTCGGCGTCGTCGCCGGTCACGCGCCCGACGCGTTCGATCCTGTTTCTGCGGATCAGCACGTCGGCGCGCTTGTCGAGGCCGCCCGCCGGGTCGATCACGCGTCCGCGACGGATGAGCAGGTCACTCATGAGCGATGATCCTGATTGACGAGGAACAGCACCGCCATGCGGATGGCCAGGCCGTTCGCTACCTGATTGAGAATCGCGCTGTTGGGGCCGTCGGCGACGTCGGAGGTCATCTCGACCCCGCGGTTGATCGGGCCGGGGTGCATGACGAGGATGTCGCCTTTAGCCCGGGCGAGCCGCTCGCCGGTCAGGCCGTACCGCTGGGAGTACTCGCGGAGGGAGGGGAACAGGGTGCTGCTGATCCGCTCGAACTGGATGCGGAGCATGTTCACCACGTCCAGCTCGCCGAGGACCTCGTCGAGCGAGTGGGAGATCGTACAGCCCATCGACTCGATGGCCTTGGGCACCAGCGTCGGCGGGCCGACGACGATGACGTCGGCGCCGAGCTTGCGCAGGGCGAGGATGTTGCTGCGGGCGACGCGGCTGTGGGCGATGTCGCCGACGATGCCGACGGTTTTGCCGGCGACGGCGCCGAGGCGCCGGCGGATGGTGTAGACGTCGAGCAGGGCCTGGGTGGGGTGCTCGTGCTGGCCGTCGCCGGCGTTGATGATCGACGCGTTGAGGTGGCGCGCCAGCATGTGGGGTGCGCCGCTCTGGGCGTGGCGGATGACGACGGTATCGACGCCCATCGCCTCGATGTTGCGGGCGGTGTCGCGGAGGGTCTCGCCCTTGGTGACCGACGAGCCGGCGGCGGAGAACTGCAGCACGTCGGCCGACAGCCGCTGGGCGGCGAGGGTGAAGCTCATCCGCGTGCGGGTGGAGTCCTCGAAGAAGAGGTTGGCCACCACCTTGCCCCGCAGGGCGGGCACCTTCTTGATCGAGCGGGTGGAGACCTCGTGGAAGCTGTCGGCGGTGTCGAGGATGTGAACGATTTCGTCGGCCGACAGGTCGTCCAGGCCCAGCAGGTGCTTGCGGGTCCAGGTGAAGGCCGGCGCGCCGGCGGGTGGCGAGGCGGTGGGATTCATAAACGCGTGTTCAGTGCCTCCGTTTTATCAGGTACACCCCGTCGTCGTCGTCATGGTCGATGACGTGCACCTGGACGCGCAGGTCGTCGGGGACGTCGAGGCGCCGTCCGATGAAATCGGCGCAGATGGGCAGCTCCCGCCCGCCGCGATCGATCAGGACCGCCAGGCGGATGGCCATCGGACGGCCGAAGTCCATGATGGCGTCCATGGCCGCCCGGACGGAGCGGCCGGTATGAAGCACGTCGTCGACGAGGACGATAAGCTTATCGTCGAGGTCGAAATTCATGGTGGTGGCGCGGACCAGCGGGGCGTGCTCGCGCTGGGCGAGGTCGTCGCGGTAGAAGGTGATGTCCAGCACCCCCCGGTCGAACGGCGTGTCCCGCTCGCCGGCCAGCCGCTCGGCCAGCCGCCCGGTGATCACGTCGCCCCGCGTGTGCACCCCGATCATCGCCAGCGGCGCGTCGGCGGGGATGCCCGCAACCATCGCGCGGTACAGGTCATCCATGGCCTCGGCGACCGCGTCGGCATCCAGCAGTTGCTTCATCGTCCTTGCACCCCGTACCTTCGAGCCGCTCCGCCCACCGGACGATCAACCTAGTGGCGAGCACAGCCGAATGCAAGGCAAAAGCGTGGCGCTAGGCGCACCGGAGGGTGAAGACGGTGATTTCCGGGCGCTTGTTCAGGTTGAACCGTCGGGCGTAGCTGAGCCCGCGGTTGACGTAGAGGTGTGCCCCGTCCAGCGGGTAGTACCCGCCGGCGTAGGTCTCGCTTTCCTCGGGCATGACCGCGTCGCGCAGGGCGCTTTGGCCGCCCTGGTTGCCGTGCGTGTGGCCCGCGAGGATCCAGTGTGCGCCGCGGTCGGCCAGGTCGCGGGCGCAGTCGGGATTATGCGCCAGGCCGATCGTGGGCAGGTCGGCCCGGGCGTCGGCGAAGGCCGTTTCAGGGTCGTACCGGCCCGACCAGGCGTCCTCGACGCCGACCACCTGCAGGGCGTGGCCGTCCAGGTGGATCGTCAGGCTCCGGTTGCGGAGGACCTGCACCCCGGCGTGGTGGAGCTGGTCGGTGAGGTAGTCCGACAGCTGGCGCATGTGGCCGCGGCCGGAGGGGTGATAGATGCCGTAATCGTGGTTGCCCAGGCAGGCGACGCGGGCGACCTTGGCCGGCACCGCCGCCAGCAGGCCCGCGACCCGCCGTGCATAGGCGGTGCCGCCGGTGATGAGGTCGCCGGTGATGACCAGCACATCGGGCTTCTCGGCGGCCACCTGGGCGAGCACCTGGCGGAGGTAGGGGGTGACAACCACGGGCGAGCAATGCAAGTCGCTGATGTGAACGAGCTTGCGGCCCACAAACGGCTCGGCGAGCCCCTCCAGGGGCATCTCGAGCCGGTCGACCCGCACCCAGGTCGGGCACAGGTGGCCGGCGTACAGACCGCCCAGCGAGACGGTGCTCGCCAGCGACCAGAACGCGCGTTTCAGTCGATAGAAACGCCGGCGCGGCACTTGGGGCGGCTGTGCAAACAGCAGGTCGTTCATCTGACTCCACCAGGCGTGTTCGTCTGGGACGGCGGTTGGATGGCAGTGGCCGGCACAACAGGGCCGGCAACTCGGTGGTAGGGCGTCGCGTCAAGCGCCGACGATTATACCCTGTTGCCTCGCGGCCGCCAGGGAAGAACCCTCGCGAGTCCTACGGTTTTTTCCCCGCGGCGGGTCGAATTCATCGCGGCGTTTTGCCTTTTTTGCCCAGCGGCGTTACAATCAAGACTTACAGCGTTTCCCGCCATCTGCACACTGGAGGCACCGGCCGTGACGGCATTTCCGCGAACGAAGATCGAAGATCTGTCGGTCTCCCGCATGGTGATCGGCACCAACTGGTTCCTGGGCTTCTCCCATACTTCCAAGGCCAAGGACAAGGAAATCAAGGCCACCATGACGGCCACGAAGATGGCCGACGTCCTGGAGGTCTTCCTGGCCGCGGGAGTCGACACGATCATGGGCCAGGGCGCCACGCCGCTGCTGCGGGAGGCGATGGCCGAGGCGTCGCAGCGCACGGGGCGGGGCATGAAGCTGATTTCCACGCCCATCTTCCCGACCGAGGACACGCCCGAAGCCTGGGACGAGACCGCCCGACTGCTGGATGAGGAAGTCGCCTGCGGCACCGCCGTGTGCATGCCCCACATGGTCACCACCGACGCGCTGCTGGACAAGGTCAACCGCCGGATTCGCCTCATGGACCGCATGACCACGATGATCCGCGAGCGGGGGATGATCCCCGGGCTGTCCACCCACAGTCCCGAGGTGCCCGTCATCGCCGACGAGAGCGGGCTGGACGTGGCGGCATACATCCAGATCTACAACGCCGCCGGATTCCTCATGCACGTCGAGGCCGACTGGGTCCACCGGAGCATCTGGCAGCGCAAGCGCCCCGTCATCGTCATCAAGCCCCTCGCCGCCGGCCGCCTGCTGCCGCTGGTGGGCCTGGCGTTCGTCTGGGCGACGCTCCGCACGCAGGACATGGTCGCCATCGGCACCGCCACCGGCGATGAGGCCGCCGAGGTGATCGAGCTGTCGCTGTCGCTGCTGGAACACCGCGCCAGCACCGTTCAGCTCCAGCGCACCCGCAGCAAGAAGCTGCTCGAACCGGCCGGCGAATGACCGTCAAGCACGGCTTCCCTTGCGGCGCCACCACTCGATGGTGCGCCGGAGGCCCTCGTCGAAGTCGGTTTCGGCGCGGAAGCCGAAACGCTCGGCAGCGCGGGTGGTGTCGAGGAGACGGCGGGGCTGGCCGTCGGGTTTGGTGGTGTCCCAGACCAGTTCGCCGGTGAAGCCGGTCAGGGCCTGGATCTTCTCGGCCAACTCACGGATGGTGATCTCGAAGCCGGCGCCGAGGTTGACCGGATCGGACTGGTCGTAGCGTTCGGTCGCCAGGGCGATGCCGCGGGCGGCGTCGTCGACGTAAAGAAACTCCCGACTGGCCGAGCCGGTGCCCCAGACCTCGACGGTCTCGGCACCGGTGTCGACGGCATGACAGAACTTGCGGATCAGCGCCGGGATGACGTGGCTGGTCTGCGGGTCGAAATTGTCGCCCGGCCCGTAGAGGTTCACCGGCAGCAGGAAGATCCCGTTCAGGCCGTACTGGGCCCGGTAGGCCGCCAGCATCACCCCCAGGGCCTTCTTGGCGATCCCGTAGGGGGCGTTGGTCTCTTCGGGGTAGCCGTTCCACAGGTCCGTCTCGCGGAAGGGCACGGGCGTGTGCTTGGGGTACGCGCAGATCGTGCCGATCTGGACGAACTTGGCGACGCCGTGGCGGCGGGCGTGCTCGATGAGGTGCAGGCCCATGGCCATGTTGGCGTAGAAGAACCGCCCGGGGTTGGCCCGGTTGGCGCCGATGCCGCCGACCTCGGCGGCCAGGTGGATCACGACGGTGGGGTCCATCGTCTCGACCATCCGCGCGACGTCCGCCTCGCAGGTCAGGTCGAACCGGTCGTGCGTGGGGATCCGCAGATGCTCCGCCGCGACGCCGCGCTGGAGCAGGACCGCCTGGAGACGACGGCCGAGAAACCCGGTCCCGCCGGTGATGACGATGCGTTCCCGGGTGAGGTTCACAATCCGTTCTCCCGCGTCTGGCGGATGACCCGCTCCTCCCGCGCCAGCGCCCAGTCATGGTCGATCATCATGGTGACCAGCTCGTCGAAGGACACGCGCGGCCGCCAGCCGAGCTTGTTGCGGGCCTTGGCGGCGTCGCCGAGCAGCAGGTCGACCTCGGCGGGGCGGTAGTAGCCCGGATCGATCCGGACGTGGTCGGCCCAGTTCAGCCCCACCCGCATGAAGGCGGCATCGAGGAACTCGCGGACGGCGTGCGTTTCGCCGGTGGCGACGACGTAGTCGTCCGGCTCGTCCTGCTGGAGCATCAGCCACATCGCCTCGACGAAGTCGCCGGCGAAGCCCCAGTCGCGCCGGGCGTCGAGGTTGCCCAAATACAGCGTCGTCTGGAGCCCCTCGGCGATCCGCGTGGCGGCCCGGGTGATCTTGCGGGTGACGAATGTCTCGCCCCGGCGGGGGGACTCGTGATTGAAGAGAATGCCGTTGCAGGCGAAGATCCCGTAGCTCTCGCGGTAGTTGACCGTCTGCCAGTACGCGTAGAGCTTCGCGCAGCCGTACGGGCTGCGGGGATGGAACGGGGTGGTCTCCCGCTGGGGCGTCTGGGCGGCCTTGCCGAACATCTCACTGCTGGAGGCCTGATAGAACCGCGCCGGCAGCCCCGTGTCGCGCAGGGCCTCCAGCAGGCGGATCGTCCCGACGGCGTCGACCTGGGCGGTGTAGACCGGCTGATCGAAGCTGACCCGCACGTGCGACTGGGCGCCGAGGTTGTACACCTCGTCGGGCTGGACGCGTGTGATGATCTCCCGCAGCCCCGCCCCGTCGGTCATGTCGCCGTAGTGCAGGCGCAGGCGCGGATCGGCCTCGTGGGGGTCCTGGTAGATGTGCTCCAGGCGACCGGTGTTGAAACTGCTGGAGCGGCGGATGAGCCCGTGGACCTGGTAGCCCTTGGCCAGCAGGAAGTCCGCCAGGTAGCTGCCGTCCTGGCCGGTGATGCCGGTGATCAGGGCCCGCTTGCTCGGCTGTTCACTCATCGCCGCGTCTCTCCATCGGGTGCGGTCCGCAATGCCGTGGCGATTATGCGGCCTGGGCGGGCCGCCTGCAAGGCCTCCAGTGGCCTCGGCGGCCAATTTGCGGTGCCACCAACCGTGCGGCCGGCCTGGGCGCGGGAGAAAAACGAAACTTGTACGTATTTTCTTCTGGGAAAACTTCCCGGTTTGTTTGGAGGACTTGAGGGGACACGCCCTTCCGTCAGACGGGTAGGGTGATTCACCTACAAAATGCCCCAAGACGTTCTAACGCCCATAGTGGACGCAAGCTGTTCTAATGTGCATTCTAACAGTAGGAGATTAGCGCTTGTAGGTGAATCACCTGTCTTGCCGTGATTGGCGGCGGCGGCGGACGAAAACCGGGACGCAACAAGCAACCGCAGGAGACCTCTATCCCCTTATCGGAACGTCATCTAGCCTTGCTTTTTCGCCGATGGGAACTATACTGTTCCGCATTGTCGTCGGTGGTGGCCTGTTCGCGGTTTGTTGGGCACGGCGACCGCCCCGGGAGGTTTGTCCGAGTGGGCTCATTTGGCGCGGCACAGGCCAGGCTCACAGAGGTCGCGTAGGGCTTGGGGCTGCGTAAGTTCGAGTCGCCTTGGCACTGGGAGCGGAGGGCCAGGTTGAGAGCGTCTGCCTCCTGGAGGCGGACGGCGTGGGTGTTGCCGAAAAGCCGAATGTCGGCGTCGCCCGGCGTCGTGCCGCGCCGTTCGGCAGGCCGGCGTCGGAGAAACGCACCGGACATGGCATGGGTTGCCGGCGAGCGTCCCCCCGGCGGGGGAATTGCCCGGCGGGGCGGCGGTTCGGCCTTCGGGTCGAAACCGCTTTTTTTCTGCGGTGTGCCAGGCATGGCACGATGACTTGGAGGTGTAAGTCCTCTGGAGGCCCTGATCGCGGGAACTCCTAGCTGAACAGCAACTGCGGCGTCGT
>CAZHRW010000216.1:0-17964 GCA_964535025.1 uncultured Planctomycetales bacterium | reverse complement strand
CCGAGGTGGGGCCGCCCGCTTACGTGTACAGCGCCGCGACGTTGCGCCACCACTACCGGGCGTTCGCCGAGGCGTTCGCCCCGCTGGAGGCAACGGTCTGCTTCGCCATCAAGAGCCTTTCGAATCTCAGCATTCTCAGGGGTTTCGCGGAGATGGGCGCGGGGTTCGACGTTGTCAGCGGAGGAGAGGTCTTCCGCGCCCAACGCGCCGGCGCCGATATGAGCCGCGTCGTGTTCGCCGGGGTGGGCAAGACCGACCCGGAGATCACCGAGGCGATCGCCGCCGGCGTGGGGGTGTTCAACGTGGAGAGCGAGGCGGAATTTGAGAACCTCGCCCGCCTCGCTCGCGCCGCCGGAACGCCCGTCACCGCCGCGCTGCGGGTGAACCCCGACGTGGATCCGAAGACGCACACGTACACGACCACCGGGAAGAAGGAAACCAAGTTCGGCGTGGACATCGAGCGGGCCGAGCGTTTTTTTGCCGCGTACGGCCGGGACGAACATGCGCGGTTGACGGGGATCCACCTGCATATTGGCTCGCCCGTCAACACGATCGAGCCCTACGTCGAGGCCATCACCAAGGCCCTGGCGCTGATCGACCGGCTTCGCGCCGCCGGCGCGACGATCGACACGCTGGATATCGGCGGAGGGTTCGGCGCCGACTACGAACTGGGCGAGGCGCCCGAGGCGGCCCGCTACGCCAAGCGGATCGTCCCGCTGCTGGCCGGGGCGGGCCTGAGGATCATCGTCGAGCCCGGCAGGCAGATCGCGTGCAACGCCGGGATCCTTCTGACCGAGGTGCAGTATCTCAAGGCCGGCGGCGACAAGCACTTCGCGATCGTCGACGCGGCAATGACCGATCTGATCCGCCCGGCCCTTTACGACGGGTGGCATTTCATCTACCCGGTCGTGCTGGGCGAGGGAGCCCAGCCGCCCGTGCGGAGCCGCCGGTTCGCGCCCGCCGATGGCATAACGGTGGATGTCGTCGGCGGCGTCTGCGAAAGCTCCGACTTCCTTGGCAAGCAGCGGCAACTGCCGGCGCTGCACCGGGGCGATCTGCTGGCCGTCTTCAGCGCCGGGGCCTACGGGTTCACCATGGCCAGCCAGTACAACTCCAGACCCCGACCGCCCGAGGTGCTCGTGGAGGGCGACCGGTATCGCATCGTCCGCCGGCGGGAGACCTATGAGGACCTGATCGTCGGCGAGAATGACGGGCGTGAGGCCTAAGGTCGCGGCAACTCGCGTCTACAGCCTGTCTTCGCGGAAGCGAAGGTAGAGCAGGATCTCGGTGAAGACCATTGCCCCGTTGGCCGCGTAGAACAACGCCACCCAGCTCACCGCTTCCTGCCGGACGGCGGCCGTCGCGAACTTCGCGCCCAGTCCGGCCCCGTAGCCGATGAACACCAAGACCAGGAAAGGCAGACTCTTGCCTGTGACCTTTCGGACGCTGAGCGTCTTGAAAATGGCCAGCGGCCAGGAGGCGCCGAAGCAAATGAGCATCGCGGCCTCCAGGATCCTGGCGATGTCCGGCGTTCCAGATGCAAGCACGGATTGAGCCTCCCGTCGGAATGATCACGGTCGGACCGCCAGTATAGCCGAGCACGACGTGCGACTCCATGAAGGAGACCTTTTCGCCGGGCATTATGCGCTGGGGTCGACCGGACGGCGACGGTCGCGGCTCAGACGGCGTGGCAGGCGAGGCAGACCAGACGGTGCTCGCCGACGTTGGCCAGGGTGAACGGCGTGCCAGGGGCGAAGACGTAACCCGTCTGCAAGGCGACGCTCCGGCCGTCGGCCGTCACATCCGCCGTGCCCAGGATGACGTAAAGGATGGCGGTTTCGGTGTTAACCTTCAACTGCTGGCCCCCCTCCAGGCACAGCAGTTCGGCGGCAAGCCCGTTGTTGCGTGCCAGGTGTACGCGTTGGGCCTTAGCGGAACTGAAACGGACCTTGGCGATGGCATTGGTCGGCGTCATGGCACTGGCTTTCTCAGACTTGGATACAGCCACCGGTGTCGTCATATCAGCGGTTCGCATGTTCATGGTGAGTCTGTACGGAACGCTCCCGTACGGTGGCAGGAAAGCAGACACTTCCGACAGATCACCGCCCCTGTTCCGGTGCGTCCGGATTCCCCTTTGCTGGAGCCTGTGTTTCGACTACCCCCGAGGGGCCGATGGATACCCCGACGGTACAAGTCGGCCCATTGCAACTATCGGCTCACCGGGCGCGGCACTTCAGTTGTTTGGCCGTCAGGTCCCACGGACGAAACCCCGGATCGCCCGCCAGGCGCCGATTGCCGCGGCGATGAGGACCGCGGCGGCCCACCATGCCGCCGTCGCAGTCGGCCACGCGGGCTGCCCCTGGTGGCTGTCCGGCACGGCTGCCGCGGCGGCGTCGAGGACAGCGTTCCACGGATCGACCGCAGCCAGGGCCCGTGCGACGCTGGGCCGGGCAGGGCCGGCCCAGAAGGGGTGGGCCATGACTGCCAGAACCACCAGTGAGATCGCCGCCGCGCCAACGAGGCGAGACATCCCTCGCCCGACCACCAGGGCCGCTGTGATCGCCAAGGCGGCCCACAGAAGGTAGATTTTCAGGGCGGACAGCAGCGACAAGGGCCTGCTGCCGGCGAACACCAGGATCAGGAGAACGACAAGGGAGGCATCGGCCATAATGCCCGCCCGAGCGATCGACCCCAGTCGCGTGCGTGCGGCCGATGCGAGTGGGGCCGTGGCCAGGACGATCCAGGCGGTCATCATGCTCAGCGTGAACGCCGTCCGCGCCTGCGGCGTCACTACCGCCATCTTTGCGATGGCGAAGCTTGCCGCGCCCACCAGGACTGTGGCAACGGCGTTGCAGCCCATGGCGACGCCATCCCGGCGCCACAGGGCATTCAGCGGTGGATGGACCACGCCGGCATCGTCTGACACCATGATCGCACCTCCGGTCCGGCGGGTCAGCGCAAAACAAGCGGGCCGTCCGCATAGTAGCGGACGGCCCGCGGATTCGCCAGTGGGCGAGGGCTTACTGGGGGTAGAGGTCTTCCTCGTACTCCCGGTTGATGATGATCGTCGGTTTGACCAGCAGGAGGGTGATGTGCTCATCACGGCTCATGCTGCGGTTGGAGAACAGCCGGTTGATGATCGGGATCTTGTTGAGGATGGGCACGCCCATCTCCCGTGTCACATCCCCGGCCCGTCGTTCCCCGGCGATCAGCAGCGTTCCACCGTCGGGAACGGTGACGGTCGTGTTGACCTGGTTGACGAATCGCAGCGGCAACTGGATGACACCCGAGCGCGAGCCGGTGTCTTCACTGAGAACGGTCTCCTCGACGGCGTACTCGAACATGTCAATGACCTTGCTGGTGAACGGCCGCAACGTCAGCGTCACGTACCGGCGGTCCTGGGAGGCGGTCGCCTGCACATCCAGGACGTTGCCCGTCCAAATCGTGCCCGGTTCCGGGTCGTACTCGGCGACGTTCTCGGCGGTCACGATTTCCAGGTCCTCGACGTAGGCCTGCTCGGTGCCGATCATCATGAACGCGCGCTGCCCGTTGGACATGGAGACCCGCGGGGCGATGAACGACATGGTCCGCTGATCGGCCTGGGTGGCGCGGACGAGGAAATCGACCTGGATGTCGTCGAGGAATGAGCCCTGCAGGAACATGGCGCCACTGCCGCCGGTGGCGCTGCTGGCCACGTTGGCGATGTTGTTGGGCACTTCGGTGGCGGGGAAAGCGGTGAACGCCGACGACCGCTGCGAGGCGCCGAGGGCCGTCAGGTGGTTACTCCAGGCCGAGGTATTGGCCCATTGGGGCAGGGCCGACGAGCCGGTAGATAGGACGCGGGCGCCGGTGATGGGGTCGACCGTGCCGGTCCGGGCCGTCTCGCTACCGGTGTTCAGGAAGAAGTTCAGCGAGAGCCCGACGTCGTTGAGGAAACCGCTGGAAACGGTGATCGTCCGGTACTCGACGCTGATCGTGATGGCTTGGGCATCGCGGAGATCGTTGAACAAGTTTTCGATTTTCTCGTGGATGGCCGGCGTCTGGTAGATGATGAACTGTCCGTTGAACTCTCGGACCGAGCCGATCGCATCGACTTGGCCCTCATCGCTCCAGGTTCCCGGGGCGGTGGCCTGTACAGCTTCGAGGAGCCGCTGGATCTGGAACTGGCGCTCCTGGCCGGCGGAGCCCCCATCCTGATATCCTCCCCCCCCTTGACCGCCTCGATCACCGAATGGGCTATCGCCGCCGCCGCCGTCACCGCCGCCGCCGGTGTCGAGATCCATCTCGGGACCGACGAAGTCGGGCGTGGTGACCAGCAGATCGCTGATATCGTAGACGCGGGGTTCGGCAAAGCTGGCCAGGCTTCTCTCGGTGGTGATCGTCACGACGCCGCCCCGGATGGTGTAGGTCAGGGGCTCCAGGCTGCCGAGGCGCTCGAGAATCTCATCGAGGGCCCGTGCGGCCGTGACGTTGGTCAACTCGAGCCTGACCGGGGTATCGCGGTCGACGCCGACGCTGTCCAGTTCGGCCCAGTTCGGCGAGATGTTGGCCTCGGTCACCGTTTTGAGGTAGGTGATGACTTCTTCGAATGGCGACTCGTCGAACTGCACGACGGGTTGGATCTCTTCGAGCTTCTGACGGGTCTCACGATCGGCGGGCGAATCGTGCTCTCTGCCGGCCATGGCACGGCGTCGGGTGATGTCATCCCAGTTCTTGGGGAACCGCAGGATTTCGTACCAGGGCGTCTTGTCGCGTTCGAGGGCGACGATGTGTTCTCGCTCCTGGTTGAGTCGCTCGTCGTGATACCGGGCCTGCTGTTCGACCTGGGAGAACTGACGCCACGCCTCGACCTTGGCGGCAGCCCACGCATGGTGGGGTTCCAGCCGGAGAATCTCCTGGGCCGTCTCAATGGCCTGGTCCCAATTCTGTTCCCGTTCCAGGCCGCGGGCGCGTTCCATGAGGGTCTCGATCTTGGCCAGCCGCTGGCTCAACTGGGCACGGCGGTAAGCCTCGGCGGATTCGGTGGCCTGTTCCTGCTGGCGACGGGCCTGCCCGCGCTGCCAGTAGTCGTGCTCCTCGGCGATGCGGTCGCTGAGCCCTTCGGCCTGGGCCTTGCGGGTGGTGTAGTCATTCGTGGGGAAGAACTGCTTGTTGGCCTCGAGAATGCTGATCGCGTAATCCGCCCGCTCGGCTGCAGTGCGGAAATCCGCCCCTTTGTCGGCGCCGGCGAGCAACCGCCGGGCCTCGGCCATGGCCTTGTCGAAATCCACCCGGGCCTGCTGCAGGACGATCCGACGGTTGCGGATCAGCGTGGCCATTGAACCGGAAGGCGTGCGATCCAACAGGGCCGTCGCCTGGTCCAGGCCCTGCTGAGCTTCGGCCATCTGGGGCGCGACGTCCAGGGCCCGTCGGAACAACTCGGCGGCCTTGGCGGCGTTATCGACTTCCAGCGCCATACGACCCTGATCGACAAGCCGCCGGGCCTCGGCCTTGGCACGGATCGCGGCCGCCTGAGCGGCCAGACGGCGCTGCGCCTCGGGATCCAGGGGGGCGTCTTGGGCGGCGGGGTCCTCGACCGGCTGGTCGGCGGCCGGTTCTTCGGCTACCGACTCTTCGATGGCCGGTTCATCGCCGGTGGGTTGATCAGCTTCCTCGGTCTGGCGGGGCGAGGCGGTGGCCATCGCTTCGGTGATGCGGGCGTCCCCGGCGGCCTCGTCGCCCGCCGCTGCTTCCTGCAACTGGGCCTCGGCCTGGTCCCCGGTGTCGGCCGCGACGGCGCCGTCACCGGCGGGGGACTCGGCCTGGTCCTCCTCGGCGGCCTGGGATTGACGGCGCTGGCGTTTGGCGGTGGCCACCGCCATCAGCGACTGGGCGTCCTTCTTCAGAGGGCCGGGAACGTACTCGTTGGCGATCACCCGGGCGAACATCGCCTCGGCTTCGGCGAACTGGCCGTCGTTCAGCATCCGGCGCGCCCGGGTGAACGACTCGCGGGCGGCGGCTTGCTGAACCATGGCGACGCTGACGCTGTTGATGTAGGTCTCCAGTTGCGCTCGGTCCTCGTCGCCGGGCAACTGCGCCGGGTCGATTTCCAGCAACGTCTGCTGGGCCTCGTCGTACCGCATGGCCTCGAACAGCTCAATGCCCCGCGAGAGCAACGCCTTAGCCGTGTCGGTATCGGCGTCCTGCGCCGAGGCCGGGCCGGCGACGGTCATGAGGATGCCGAATGCGATCACGCTGCATCCGAACGTCTTGAGAAATTGCAAGGCTTTCTCCTTTCAGCTCAGCCGAAGGTCGGGGCCGTCCATTCCTGCAGCCCGTGGCGGACATGCGTCCTGACGGGCTGAACACCATGGAATGACTCGTGGCACCTCCGGTGTTACTCGCGCCGGGTGCAAAGAGGCCGTCTCCGCCCTGCATCGCACCGAACTTATGACTTCAACGCCAGGTTGGTAGGGCCCCGGGAGGCACCCGGGCCGTGCAGAAAAAGATAAGCGACGGCCCGATGGCTTGCAAGCTAAAAGTGGTGTGGAATCTTCCCTAAGGCAATGGCAATGCGCAGGAAAACACCCCCCGCCCGTCACCGGTGAGACGGCAGACAGCGGGGGGCGGCGACCCGGCTGGAATTCTGGCTCTATCATGCTCTTATAGCAAGCTCATGGCCGGCTCCCGGCGTCAGGGCCGTAGCGGCTGGGCGAGTTGATCCAACTGCTGCTCGGCCTCGCGGCTGTCCCGGGCCAACTGGCGATAGCGTGACCCCCCGCGGTCGTCGGCGACCGTGCGGGTGACGAGGGTTCCATCCGGCGCCAGCAGCGTCGCCTGGGCCGTCTTACGGTTCACCCCTCGCGGGGCGATCGTCTTGTCGTCGTCGAAATCGACCAGGATATACCCGGTCGAGAAATCGACCTCCAGCGGTTCGGCCGCCGGCTGACGGGTGAGCAGGTCGAGATACGGGCGGGATTCGACCGATCCGATCGGATCGCCGACGGACACCGTCACCTTCTGGGCGAGCACCTGTCCATAGGTTCGCCGGAAGATCGTGATCCGCATGCCGTCACCGGCCGCATCAGTCAGGAAGAACTCCGTCCGCCGGGGCGCCTGGATCGGTTCGGACCAGTCGCTTGTCGTCTCCAGGACCGGCGTCGGCGCATCGTCCTCACGCGTGGTGGGGGTGATATGGATGAACAGAGGATTGCAGACCTCCAGGCGAAGCTTGTAGCGGTAGACCTCGCCCGGCTCGCAGGTGTTATCGTGCAGCCAGAGCTGTATCTTGCCTGCCTGGCACATGTTTCCCAGCAGGGGCAGGCGGGTGACGACTGGCAGTTGCGCCCGGCGCTTGCCCTCCTCGACCCGCCGCATGGCTTCGGAGATGTTTCCGGCGCCGGCGTCATATTCGCTGGCTCGTGCCAGGAACCTTTCGGCTCGCTCGTAGAGCCCCAGCGCGTCGTCGGTCTGCCCGGCCCGCAAGGCTTCATCCGCCTCCTCGAGGGCTTCCAACGCCTGCTGGACAGCACGCTCAGCTTGAGCGCGGCGCGCCTCCGTCGCGTCGGTCCGGCCGGTGGGGCGCCTCGTGGCCCTGGCACCGCCGGTTCCGCCGGTGGGGTCATACATGGTCCCGCCGGTGGGATCGTACATGTCGGTCCCGGCGCCGGCAGTCCTGCCGCCGCGCCCGTACATGTCGGTTCCGGTTCCGGGGCCGGGGCCGGTCCTGCGGTCGCGTTCGCTCTCACGCCGGGTGGTCCTGAGCGACCGCATGTCGACCGCCAAGCCTGACGTGTCCGGCTCCTGATTGGGCCAGAAGATGGCGTCTTCCAGGTTACTGACGCTGGTGGGGGGCAGATGATGCATCCACCCGCCGAACCCTTTCGCTTCGGGCCAGTAGACCCGGGGGTAGTCCGGCTGGAGAATCGCCTGTTGCACGCCGCGCTGCGCGAGGGCGTCGAGGGCCGCGCGAACTTCGGGGTAGTTCTTGCCGGTGTAGGTTGGCAGCTCGAGAAGGCCCACGCCCGGAGTGTCGGCGCCGGTGGCGAAATCCGTCGCCCGGGCCGTCTCAATCTCCTCGCTGGGCCCCCAGTCGCCGTCCGACTGTCGTTTCTGGCGGAGGGCCACCACGCGGACGAATCGGATGTCCAGGGGGGTGCCTGTCTCGTTGAGGGCCTGCTGCCAGGTATTGACCAGGTGCTCGTAATCCAGGACGGCTGTCACGTGGGCGACGGTCACATCCTTGACGGTGCCGCCGGTCATCATCCGCCCCTGGCGCGACGCCTCCGCGATCGACTCGTGGCCGATCCAGACGTCCAACTCATCCAGCGGAGGCAACTCGGGCATGGCGTCGATATCTTTGCCGCCAATCGGCCCTTCGGCCATCTCCCGCCCGGCCGGTCCTTCGGTGATCGGAACCAGCGACTCGGGCGGTTCGTGCCCCAGCGGATTGGCCAGTCGTCTTCTCAACTTTTCGTCGGCGGGGTCCGGATCGTACTCCTCCGCGGGCAGGCTTTCGATCTGGGAGCGGACCTGTTCGGCGGTCGCCAGCAGGGTGGGGTCGATTTCGGCGGGCGGGACAGGCTCGTGTGCGGTGCCGACCTCGGTCGTGACATTCGGGCTTTTGTACACCCACAGATACCCAACGACGAGCATGATCACCGCTGAGAGGGCCAGTGCGATCTTCTCGGCGTGCAGTTCGATGAGTCCGGGCTGATCTGTCTTGGCCACGCGTCGGCCTCCTACCACTGAAAACGGGTGTCCCGCGGGACGAGCCACCCAGGGGTTCGTACTCCAACGCTCATTCAGTTTCCGTACGTGTTCTGGCCGTGCGTCCCGGCATCGGTCATGCCGGCAGAGGCCGCTGCGATGCGCTGCTCGTCTTCCGGGCGCAGCGCCTCGTCCGGCAGGCGCTGGAGCATCTCAACAGGCATCAGGTCGCGTTCCCAATCGGTGAAAAACAGCGCCTCGATGTGGATCACCGCCGTGACGACCGGCTGGGATCCGTAATAGTATTCCGACGGCCTGTCCGCGCCCCTTGTCGGCCGGGTCCCGGCATTGACGGTCCGGACCGGGTTGGTCTCGTACTGCTCGATCTTCTGGATCGTGTAGAATCCGTTGGACACCAAATTCTTGAGGAACTGGTGCAACTGCGATGAGGACGCCACAACGGTCAGGTCGAAATTGACCACGTCATACCGTTGTGTGCAGGTCCGTTCAGTCAGCTGTTGCACGACGTCCGACTCGGTGGTGCCGCCGCCGTCCCCGGGCATCCCGGTGCCGCCGCCGTACCCGGGCATCCCGGTGCCGCCGTCGTACCCGGCCCCCGCAGTGCCGGTCCCGGCGCCGGCGGCATCACGTGTATCGCCGGCGGCAGCGGCGGGTTCCGATTCGCCTTCGTAGAGGGTCATGGCGCCGATCGTGGATCGGTTGGCGGGGGCCTGGCCGATGTTGATCTGGACGAGGCGTTTGACCACGGCGTCTTCGATGGTGGCCCCGTCACCGTTGGTGGCCTTGATGGTGTCGACGACGTACTTGTGCAGCCAGTAGTTCGCCTGGGCCTTCCACATGTCGGCCATGTCGGCCCTTTCATCCTGGGGCAGGATGTAATCATGGAAGGCGAGGTATCGGTCGGCATAGAGCGACGTGCCGGGCTTTGTGGTCCGGAGGATCTCGAGATTCTGGATCGCCAGTTTCTGGGCCTCGGCAGGGTCGACCTCCCTTGCCGGGTCGGTCCGCGCGCCCCTGCCGGTCCGTGCGGTGCGCCCGCCGGCGGGGTCGTACATGTCGGTGCCGGCGCCGGGTCCGTACATCCTGGTTCCCGCGCCCGGGCCGTACATGTCGGTTCCCGCGCCCGGGCCATACATGTCGGTCCCACCAGTGGGGTCGTACATGTCGGTGCCGCGGCCGGGTCCGTACCTGCCGGTATCGGTCGGCGCACCGGTGTAATCGCTCGGGGGGTCGACGCCGGCCGGAAGCACCACCGGGGCATCCTCGCTCTCCCCGGGGAGCTTCTTCTCCATGTAGTTGATCATCAACCGGGTCGCCGTATCGATCTCCTGCTGCGTGGGGGGCAGGGTGGCGTTGAGGCTGGCGAACAGGTCGTCCATGGCCTCGGTGTATCGTTCGGCAAATCCGAAGCGGACCGATTCGTTCTCGTAACGTTCTTCATCGACGGGGAAGATGGGGAAGGTCTCGCCTGTGGCGGACGTCATTTCCAGCGGCTCGCGCCCCCGGCGGTTGGTCTGCCGCGCGACATTCATCATCTCGGTGTAATTCTTCTTGATGGTCTCGACGCGCTGCTGCTCGGCCTTGACCTGGTCGGCGTTCTTGCCCCCGCGGCGGAGGTTGCCGATCTCCTTGGATTGCTGTACCTTCTGTTCCAGACCCTCGGCCGCGCCCGTGCCCCACGGACGGATCATCATCGCGTACAGGGCACCATTGATGATGACCAGCCCGGCCACCAGGGCGAGGTAGAATCCGTGTCGTTTGAGGAAACCCATCGATCGTTCTCCATTCTTGCCGGCACCGTCCGCGGGGTCCGGCGGGCGTCGTGTTCGGATGATCCCAGCCGGCCTACGGCGTCGTCGTTGTCGAGGTCTCCGCGGGATCCTTCAGTCGCAGCACCCAGCCGACCTGGAACAGCGTATCATCCTCCGGCACCTGACCGGTGGCGCCGGTGGTTTCCACTTCAGTCTCGGTCTCTTCCGCCATGCCGCGGCCCGGCCGATGCATGCCGGTCCTGCCGGTAGGGTCGTACATGTCGGTGCCGCGGGAGCCGTACATGTCGGTGCCGCCGGTGGGCCTGTACATGTCGGTGCCGCCGCGGGTGCTGTACGTTCCGGTGTCACGGCCGCGTTCGGCAGTGCGCGTGGGCTGACCGCCCGTGCCGGCCGGAGGCATATCCTCGAGCCGCTGGGGAGTTCTCACGACATCGGCGCCGACATACTCGACGTAGTCCGGCAGCATGTCCTTGAACATCGGTTCGCTTGCCCTGATGACACGCTTAAGCAGTTCAACGGTGCCGCTCCTGTCCTGGGGACAGCGACCCGAGAGGATCACGCGAATACCCCTGGTGGTCGTGGCGTTGCTCGCCCCGGGGCCGACGACCGTCCGGCTGCCGGCGCCGCGGGCCTTGAGCGCTTCGCTGCTGAGCAGCTCCTGCACGGCGACAGCATTATCCGTCGGGACGTTCAGGAAGTCGCTCTCCATCCACGTCATGACGATATACCCCTGCTCGGGTGGAGCGATCCTCGTCAGGGGGTCGGCGGCATCGGCGGTGATCAATCGCTGGTGGGGCAGGGCCTGGCCGACGGCCTGGTTGATCACCTCGGTGATCGTGGGCCACAACGAGGCGTACTCGTTCAACTGGAGCATCTGATCGATCTGCTCCCTTTCCGTCGACACCTGGCTGGAGGCCGCCCTGAACTCGGCCATCAGCCTGTTGTACTCGCTGATGATGCGGTTGACCTCCCGCATCTGCGGGCTGACGGGTGCGTCTTTCCGCAGGATCTGGTAATCGGCCCGCGCGCGGAAGGCCATGCCGACCGTGGCCGCCACCAGCATTGCCGCGGCGACGGCGAACCAGGGGCGCTTGGCCTTCCACCGTCGTGTCGACGCGATCTCGTCGGGCAGAAGGTTCGTGTCGATGCGGGTCAGCTTCAACCCCTGAACCGCCAGGCCGTACGCCACCGCGAAGCCCAGCACGTTCTCGGTGAACTGCGGGGCGCTGATCGCCTCGGAGGGCTCCAGGCCGTTGAATGCGTCGAGACGGATGACCGGGGTGGAGAGGTTCTGCTGGAGGAATTTCTGCAGCCCCGGCAGGCGGAAGCCGTTGCCTACGCCGATGATCCGGCTGAAACGGGCGGTACGGTGCAGGCTGGTGTAGTAACCGATGGACCGCTGGATCTCCTGGACGAGGTCGGCGAACACCGGGCGCATCGCCTGGAAGACCTGACGGGCGTACTTGCTCGTGGCGGCGGTGCGCTTGAGCTTCTCGGCCTTGGCAAAGCTGAGGTTGAAGGCCTTGACCAGCGCCTCGGTGAAGTTGTTGCCGCCCAGCTGGATCGTCCGCGTCCAGAGACGGGGGCCTTCGGAGACCACCAGGTTGGTGCCGTTGGCGCCGATGTCGACCAGCAGCGTGGCGCCCTCGCCGGCGATCTGCTGGTCGTAGGTCATGAAGTTGTAGAGGGCCAGCGGCGCCATCTGGACGACGTCGACACCCACCTCCAACTCCGTGAACGGGTCGATCACCCCGTAGACATCCGCGCGTTTCATCGCGAACAGACCCACCTCCACGTCCGGGCTGTCCGGATCGTCGAAGGCCTGCCACCGCCAGATCACCTCGGAGATGTCGAAGGGGATCTGCTGTTCGGCCTCGAAGCGGACCAGTTCGGGGATCTTCTTGGGGTCGACCGGGGGCATCTTGACGAATCGGGTGAAGCTCGTCTGCCCGGGCACCGCGATCGCCAGGTCGCTGTCGGTGACGTCGTGGCGGGAGAAGAACTGCTCCAGCGAGTCGCGGATCAGGGCGTCGCGGTCCGCGTCCGGTTGGCTGAGAACCTTGGCGTGCTCGATGATCTCGAATGCGTCAGCCTGGAGCTGCCCGTCCTGTTCGACGAGCCTGAGGGCCTTGAGGGCACATTGGCCGATATCGATGCCCCAAACACTCTTGGGTGCCGCCATGAGTCACTCCTCTTGCAGAGGGCCTTGCCGGGGCGTCCATCCGCCCGGACCCACCTGGTTCTTGCCGGGCACTTGGTCTGTCGCCGGCGGTCGACTATAGTACCTCGTTGTAGCCGTTGAACCCGTTGCGTGCAAGCACCGGAGAGACGGCCACAAGGGATTATCAGGTCATCCTATGCCAACGTTCGTCGTGACAACCCTGGGCTGCAAAGTCAACCAGTACGAAGCCGCCGCCATCCGCCAAACCCTCCGTCAGGCCGGCTGGACCGACAGCGACGAAACCCAACCCGTCGCAATGTGCGTTGTCCACACATGTTGTGTTACGTCGACGGCGGCACAAAAGTCCAGGCAAATCATCCGGCGCCTGGCCGCAACTCACCGAGGCGCCACAATCGTTGTCACCGGCTGCTATGCCACGGCCGAGGCGGACACCTTGCGGCGCATCACCGGTGTAACGGCTGTTGCGGGGCACCGCGACAACGTCGCGGAGCAACTTTTTCGCTTGGCGGGGAGCGTGCGGCGGGCCAACACGCCCGCCGGCCGGGCGAACGCTGCGGGGGGCGACAACGCAGCCGCCAACGCCGGGCCGGTTGCCTCGTCCGTACCCTCTATGAGAGCTTTTTCAGCCCGAAAGGTCAAGGCCTTTCATGCGGCGGGAACCGCCAATCTTGCGCCCCTGCAGCGGTTTGACCGCCACCAGCGGGCCTTCGTGAAGGTCCAGGACGGCTGCGACGGATTTTGCGCCTACTGTATCATTCCTCACCTGCGCGATCGGTTGGCCAGCCGGCCTCACGCGGAGATTGTCGCCGAGATCCGACGCCTGGTCGACGCCGGCCACCGCGAGATCGTCCTGTGCGGGGTCAACCTCGGCGCGTACGGCCGCGAAACGGTGCACCGCGACCGCTGGGACGACGACGCCGACCGCCTGGCGGCCCTGGTCGACGCCGTCGCGGACGCTGCCGCGCCAGCGCGGGTCCGTCTGAGCAGCCTCGGGGCGCTCGACGTGACCGACGCGCTGCTGGACGCGATGGCGCGTCACGATAACATCTGTTCATACCTTCACTTATCGCTTCAGAGCGGCTCGACGACGGTCCTGGCACGCATGAACCGGCGCTACACCGCCGAGCAGTACCTCGCGGCGGTGGAACGCCTCGAGGCCGCCCTGGACTCACCGGCCGTCACGACCGACATCATTGTGGGCTTCCCCGGCGAGACCGACGCGGACTTCGCCGCGACCCTGGATGTGGCTCGCCGGGTGGGGTTCGCCAGGATCCACAGCTTCCCCTTCTCCCCGCGCAAGGGTACCGCCGCAGCCGCGTGGGGGGCGCAGCGTCCGCTCAGGCCGGTCGTCCGGCGCCGCTGTGAGCGGTTGGCCGCCCTGGCCGATGACTTGGCCCGCGCCCGCCGCGAGCGTTTCCTCGGCCGTACCGTTCGCGTCCTGCCGGAACAGCCCCGCGACGGCGGGGGGGTGACGGGGCTGAGCGACCGCTATTGCCGGATCGACCTGCCCGATGCGCCCCCCGATGCCCTTGGCCGGCTGGTGCGGGCCGAGGTGATCGCCGTGGCCGACGACGGGCTGATCGGGCGCATGGAACGGCCCGCCTCAGGAGGGGAAGATCCGTGAGGCGGGCAGTGTTGGCAAGTCCTAATGATGAAAGAGCTTGGGGGCTCTTGCCCCCCATGGGCTAGTCGGCAGGATCCTCCGTCGGACGCTCCGGCAGGGCGTCGCGGATCGCCGCGACGGCCCGGGCGCGGGAGGCAAGGAGATCTTCGATCTGGTCGCGGCAGAACGCGCGGAGGCGGTCGGCCAGATCGTCGGCGCCGAGGCGGTGTAGGACGCGCTCGGTGACCATGCAGCGATGCCGCATCTGGGAGGCCATTCGCTCGGTGCGATTGTTGATCAGGCGGATCGCCTTGCGGGCGACGACGACGGCCGCCTCGGGCTTACCGGCTTCGAGCAGGCGCTCGATCGCCTCGATCGTGTTGACGGCCGTGCGGGCGTTGGCCTGTTGCCCATGTTCGCTCATTCTGGCGATGTACGCGGCCGCGGCCTTGGCGAGGGCTTCGGGATCCCGCTCGGCCGGCCGGGCCGTCGCGGAGGTTGTCAGCAGGCCGCACACGAGCAGTGCGGCGAACAGGATCAGCGCAGTCTTTCTCATCGTGTCACTCCCTTTCTGTAGATGTAGATACGTGGATGCTTTCTCTTGTGGCCGGCCCCCGCGGAGCTGACGGCCCCGCGGTTGCGACGTCGCTACCTGATCCAACGCGGTGTCCCCGCAGCCTATTGCAGACAACTGTTGTTTTTTCGCGTCAGCGGCTGTTGAGCTTGCGTCAGCGGGGCCGAACCGCTATCTTCCGGCCGGTCTTGAAGATCGGGGACGACCATGGCCGCAGCCGAGCAAACGGTTCGCCTGCACGTTCGCCTTCACCTGGCCCAGGGGGTCGGCTCGGTGATCTACGCGCGACTGATCGAGCACTTCGGAGACGTCGCCGCCGTCTTCGACGCCGGGGTTAGAGGCGTCTGTGCGGTGGAGGGCGTCGGGCGTCGGACGGCCGAGGCGATTTTCACGGTCGACGATGACGCTGCCTGCGCCGAGATCGCGGCCGCCGAGGCCGCCGGGGCGCGGATCATTCCTTTCGGCGACGAAGCGTACCCCGTGGCGCTGGCCAACATCCCCGATCCCCCGGCCGTGCTGTACGTCCGCGGCGGCCTCGAAGCCGCCGACGCGGTGGCCCTGGCGGTTGTCGGGAGCCGCCGCTGCACGTACTACGGCGCCGAGCAGGCCGAGCGGTTCGGCGGGCTGCTGGGGCGGGCCGGTGTGACCGTCGTCAGCGGCGGCGCCCGCGGCATCGACACGGCGGCCCATCGCGGCGCGCTGGCCGCCGGCGGGCGGACGATCATCGTCGCCGGCTGCGGGCTTGACCACGTGTACCCCCAGGAGAACCGCTCGCTGTTCGACCGGATCGTCGAGGAGGGACGCGGGGCGATCGTCACCTCCCTGCCGATGGGCACGGAGGTGACGCCCGCCAATTTCCCCCGACGCAATCGTATCATCAGCGGCCTGTCGCAAGGGGTGCTCGTCATCGAGGCGGCCCGGCGGAGCGGGGCGTTGATCACCGCCCGATTCGCCGGCGAGCAGGGCCGCCAGGTCTACGCCCTGCCCGGGCGGGTCGACAGCCCCTTCAGCGAAGGCACGCACGAACTGATTCGCGACGGGGCGGTCCTGGCGCGAAACCTCGACGACATCCTCGAGCACCTTGAAACGCTCGGCGAGGTGCTTGCCGAGAACCTTCCCGCCGAATCTCCGCCGGTGGTGAACGTGGACCTGGACGGCCTGGAGAGCGCCATCGCCGCCGCCGTGGGCACCGAGGCGCTCTCCATCGATCAGATCGTCGCCGCCGTCGGGCGGCCCGCCCACGAGGTCATTGCAGCCATGACCACCCTGACAATCAAGGGCGTCGTCAACTCGAGGCCGGGGAACGTCTTCGTCCTCAAACGCCGTCCGTCTGGGTGAGACTACCGCCGACGCCTTCGGATAAACAGCACGCCTGCGGCGGCCAGAGCGATCGAGGCCGGTTCGGGCGCGACGGCGGCACCGAAATTGCGCTTGAGCGTGCCGAAGTCGTCCAGGTCGATGTCGCTGTCCCCGTCGAAGTCGCCGTCCGCCCAGCCGACGGAGGAGAGGCCGAAGTGTCTCTTGAGGGCGGCGAAATCGTCGAGGTCGACGTCCCCGTCCAGGTCGCTGTCGCCGTAGTGGGTGGCCAGGTGGGTGAGGATCATTGCATCCATGTCGCCGGGGGCGACGAGGTTGTCGTAGTCGACGTCGAAGGTCAGGTCGGTCGAGCCGGCGGCGATCGCCTGGGCGACGGTGTCGATGTCGTCGGCGTCGACGGCGCCGTCGTCATTGACGTCGCCCCACGTGAACGGCAGACGGTCATACCCGATGGCATCCATCGCCATCAGGTCCAACGCGGTGAGGCGACCGATGGTGCCCATTCTCGTGGTCGGGTCCATCAGGCCTAGATCCATGTCGGCGGCCCAGTGCGACGCCTGGTGGCCGTCGCCGTTGTAACGTCCGGTGGCGACGGGGGCCAGCGCGGTGGCGCCGGCATCCAGGGAGAAGTATGCATCGGTCCCCACGGCCAGATCAAGCACGGCTCCGATCGCCGGCTGGTCGGGCTCGGCCAGGCTCATCGCCGAGTAGCGAAACAGGTCGCGCGGTCCGAACACGCGATAGTTGTCCAAGGCCAACGGGGCCCGCGGCCCGTCCGGTGCGGCGGCGAGGTCCACGACGTCCACGCCGCTGACGAATCCCAGCACGTGACCCAGCTCGTGAGCCGCGACGCCGACGAAGTCGAACGCGCCGCTGCTGATGCCGTCGGAGGCGTCGAAGTCCCACGTGAACTCGCTGGAGAAGACGACCTCCCCGTCCGAGGCCGGATGACGCGGCTGGATCAGGCCCAAGGCTTTGGCGTTGGCCCGGTTGACGTCCATGGTCCAGTTGTTGGCCGAGCCATCGTTGTCGCGGATGATGGGCGACGTTGCCGGCGGCATGACGCTGGTGTCGTTGGTGATGAAGTCCAGGTAGGTCCCCGACTGGAGGTGGGCGACGGCGATCTGGTCGTCGGGGGTCGTGGCATCGGAGGCCAGGCCCGACTTCACCTGGCCGTAGGCAAAGTCGGTCGCCTCGGAATCGGTTGACCCCAATACGTTGGGCTCCAAGGGCTTGTAATCAACGAGGATATTGACGGTGATCGCGTCCGCCAACCGGTTGGCCCACAGGTCCCCGGCGGCGTAGAACCCGTTCATCACGTTGGCCGCCGTCGCCTGTTCGCTCGGCGTGCCACCGGCCATCGCCTGCAGGTTCGGCCCCTGCTGGAAGTTCAGCGTGATCCGCGTCAGCGGCTGGGCCGACGCCCCCACGGCGACGCCCAGCAGCAAGGCCGCAGCGCATAAGGCTCCATAGTCGCGCCTACCGGACATGCACTCTCCTTCGCACAACGCGCCGACCTGAACGGCGCACAACCTCCACACGCACACCAGTATACCACGAGACCGCCCGTTCGGGGACTGTCTTTAATCGTGGGCAGAGAAAGAAGCAACGGCCAACATCCAGCAGCCAACAAGGAATCTTGAACGCAGGGGCAGGCCTTGTGAGGTGCTCTTGAGCGGCAACGCGCACGAAAAGGCCCCACCTCTTTGGGAGGCGGGGCCTTTTTCAGGCAAATAGAGGCGCCATCCTTCGCCGTACGTCGCCATACGGCCATCCCGGCGCGGGGTCGGGACGAGGCTGCGCTGAC
>CAZHRW010000215.1:0-2887 GCA_964535025.1 uncultured Planctomycetales bacterium | reverse complement strand
CCCGTGTCGCTCCAGGGCTTCCAGGACCGCCGTCACGTTGGGCTCGAACCGGTCGGACACCGAATCGTCGGTAGCCACCGCGGCCTGGTACCAGTCTTCCACGTCGATCGAGAATGCGTGTTTCATCACGGCGGCTAACTTGGCCCCGCGGGAATGCCGATCACTCAAGGGCGGCTTGACAGCCGCCCGCACGAAGCCCATTATAGCCGTTGCCGTCGCCGGTACAATGGACCCTCGGTTGCCGGCTTGCCCGCCACGGTGACGAATGCCGCGCAAGTCCTGGTGGATGCAAGCGCGTCGGCAAGGTCCCCGATCAGCCCCGGTATGGACCCTCGACACGACGGGAAAGTAGATGAAGATTCTGATCCTTTCGCAGTATTTCCCCCCCGAGATGGGTGCTCCCCAGACCCGTCTATACGAGTTGGCCCAGCGGATCAAGCAAGCCGGTCACCAGGTGCTCGTCCTGACCGCCATGCCCAACTACCCCACCGGCAAGGTCTTCGACGGCTACCGCCGCAAGTTGCGGATGACCGAGGACATGGAGGGTCTCAAGGTCGTGCGGACCTGGATTGTCCCGTCGAAGTCCGCCAGCCTGGCCAAGCGGACGGTGGCGTTCCTGTCGTTCATGCTCACCAGCGTGCTGCTGGGCGTCTGGGGGATCGGCAAACAAGACATCCTGCTGTTCGAGAGCCCGCCGCTGTTCTCGGTGCCCTCGGCGATCATCCTGAAACGCCTGCTGCGGGCCAAGGCGGTCATGTATGTCGCGGACGTCTGGCCCGACATCATCCTGCGGATGGGCCGCGCCCAAAAGGGCCTGGGCGTCAAGTTGATGTTCTGGCTGGAGAAGCTGGGTTACCACCACAGCGACGTGGTGGCCCTGACCACCCCCGGCGCCCGCGCGCAGGTGCAGGAGCGGTTCCCGACCATCCGCACGACGGTTTTGTCCAACGGGGCTGACACCACCTTCTTCCGCCCCGACCTTCGTAGCCAGATGGTCCGCGACCGCTTCGGCGTCGGGCCCGACGACTTCATGGTCGGATACATCGGCCTGCACGGCCTGGCCCAGGGGATCGAGGCGATCCTCGACGCCGCCGAGCGCCTGGCCGACCGGTCCCGCATCAAGTTCGTCATGATCGGCGACGGGGTCGAGAAGGCCAACCTGGTGGCCCTGGCGGAGAAGAAGGGACTGAACAATATCCGGTTCGAGCCCCCGAAGCCCCGCACGGAGATCCCGCCGATCCTGGCCTCGTGTGACGTGAGCGTCGTGCCGCTGGTCACCCGGCTGCCCGGCACGATGCCCTCGAAGGTCTACGAGGCCCTGGCCGCCGGCGTGCCCGTGGCGGTGGTCAAGCACTGTGAGGGCGAGGCGCTGGTGAACCAGTACAACCTCGGGCGCACCTTCGAGCCCCTCAGCGGCGAGGAACTGGCCGCGGCCCTGGCCGACCTTGCCGACCACCCCGAAGAACACGAGCGGATCCGCGCCAACTGCCTGGCGATGGCCCTGCGGTTCGACCGGGCCGTCCTGGCCCAGCGGACACTGGACGTGCTGACGGCGATCCACGAGAACAAGGATCTGCCTGAACTACCCTGGTAGGAGACACCGCCATGGCCGACAAGATCGCCTTTGTCACCGGCGCCGGCGGCTGCGTCGGACGCCAACTGCTCAGCGAACTTCTCGCCGACGGCTGGGCCGTCACGGCCCTGCTGCTGGCCGACGAGGTCGACGCCTTCGCCTTCCGCAACAACCCGCGCGTGACGGCGGTGGTGGGGACCCTCAACGGCGTCCAGGCCGCGTCGATCCCCGACGGCGCCGTCGTGTTCCACCTGGCGGCCCAGGTGCACACCGTGCCCAAGACCGCCGAGCAGCGGGAGCGCTTCTACACGGTCAACCGCGACGGCACCGCCCACCTGGCCGACGCCGCTCGGCAGCGCGGGGCGGGCGGGTTCGTGTTCGTCTCGACGATCGCCGTGTACGGCGACCGGCTCGAGGCCGGCCTCTTCGATGAACGGACCGCACCCGAGCCGGCCAGCCCGTACGGGTGCTCGAAGCTCGAAGGTGAACAGGCCTTGGCCGCCACGCTCGCCGGGCAGGTGCCTTACGTGATCCTGCGACCGGCGGTGATCTACGGCCCCGGCGACCGGGGGAACTTCCTGCGGCTGATCACCGCGGTGATGCGTGGAAGCTTCCCCGTCGTCGACGGCGGCAAGGCCCTCAAGAACACGCTCTATGTCGGCAACCTGGCACGGACCCTGGCGTTCTTCGGCACCAACGCCGCACGGTTCGACGGGGAGGTCTTCAACGTCGCCGACCCCGAGGTGCACTCCATGCGGCAGATCGCCGAGACCGTCGCCCGGGTTGCCGACACGAACCTGCGGCTGAAGAACCTTCCCAGCGCCGTGCTCAAGCCTTTCGCCCTTGCCGGCGATCTGGTGGGGGCGATTCTCCGCCGCGAGATGCCCCTCAGCTCCCGCCGCCTTCGGGTCATGACCGCCGACAGCGTCGTCCGCACCGACAAGCTCCACGCCGCCCTGGGCGATGCGGTGCCTTTCCTTACGCTGGAAGAAGGCCTCCGCGCTTACCTGCGAGGTCCCGACGCCCCCGTTCCGTAGGAACCCGCCCTCGTCGGTCCGCCGATGCTGACTGCGGCCCCGAGGCAGGTGAGGGCGACCACAGGAGTCGCCCCTACAAAGCACGCCTGCGAGACGGTAGGATCTGCCTTCGCCCCGGGTCGGGGCGGAAGGAGCGTGCCATGGCGACGGTGCTGACGATCGACCCCGGCGGAGCGCTTTTTGCGATCAACGGCGAGCCGGTCTTTCTGCTGGGCGCGAGTTATTACGGGGGCCTGGGCGCTTCGGACGCGTTCGTCGACGCCGACCTGGCGGACCT
>CAZHRW010000214.1:0-15070 GCA_964535025.1 uncultured Planctomycetales bacterium | reverse complement strand
GGGACGTGGACCTCGACGATTTCGCGATCCTCAAGCTGAACTTCGGCACGCCCGGCGGCGCCACGCAGGCCGAAGGCGACTTCGACGGTGACGGGGATGTGGACCTCGACGATTTCGCGATCCTCAAACTGAATTTCGGAACGGCACTCTAGCGAAGGACCGCGCTATGAAAGCGCGGGGTTCGCCCGTGCCCTGGAAAAACAGCCTGTGTCATTCCTTACTGCGCTTGACACTGGAAAAACAGCCTGTAGGCGATTCACCCTACATCTGTTATACTGTGTATTCGTGACGGGGCGGCGCTGCCGATCCATCCCGAGGTGCGCCGGCCCGGCGATTTTCACGCCTGGAGGGTAATGATGCGGACCCGCGTTCTGATCACGTTGGCCCTGGTCGGGGGATGCTGCGCCGCGGCCGCGTCTGCCGGTGAACTGGCGGCCGTCACCATCGACAGCTACAGCAGCCGTCTGGGGGTGAGTTGGGACGCGCCGCTGACACTCGACGGCGATACCGCGACGTTCTGGGTGACCACCAAAAGCGATAGCGCGCCGTTTATCGTCTACCGTCTCGGCGACGCCCCCGTCGCCCTCGGCAAGATGACGGTCTACAACATCGATTTCACCAGCTTCCGCTGGCAGATCAACACGGCCCTGGTAAGCTACCGTGCCGGCAACAGCGGCGAGTTCACCCCGCTCGGCGGCGGCGCGGTCCAGTTCGACACTGCCCAGGCCGCGCCGACCGAGATCGACTTCGGCGGCCTGTCTGTCCAGTACGTCAAGATCACCCCGTTGACCAACTGGGACGGCTCGGTCGCCCGCGACGTTGCCGACGCCCCGTCGGACGGCTCCAGCAGCGACTACATGGTGGGCTTCTCGGAGATCACCTTCGCCACCGCTGGCGGCTATGCCGATGCCGGGCCCGATCAGACCGTCTACGACGCCGATGATGACGGCGCGGAGACCATCACCCTCGACGGAACCGCCTCGGACTACCCCGACGGAACCATCACTGGTTACGCGTGGAGCGAAGGGGGCACCGTTCTCGCCTCCGGCGCCACCGCCGACGTCACGCTGCCCGTCGGCGAGCACACCCTCGTGCTGACCATCACCGCCGATGACGGCACGCTCGACAGCGACACCGTGGTGATCACCGTCGAAGGCACACCCCAGTCCTTCGCCAACGCCGGAGGCGATCAGGTCGTCATCGACAGCGACGACGACGGCGCCGAAGCGGTCACACTCGACGGGTCCGGCTCGGCATGGTCGACGGCCACGTGGGCCTGGTATGAAGACGACACCCTCCTGGGCACCGGCGTTACGCTGGTCGTCACGCTGCCGATCGGCGTGCACACCGTCGACCTACACTGCACCGACATAAGCGGACACGACGACACCGACTCGGTCGTCATCGATGTCCGCGCCGGCGCCCAGCCACCGGTGGCCGACGCGGGACTGGATCGGACCGTCATGGACATCAACGGCGACGGCAGTGAAACGGTTTCCCTCGACGGGTCGGCCTCCGTCGACTACGACGGGACGATCGTCAGTTGGGCCTGGACCGAAAACGGCGCCCCCGTCGCCACGGGCGAAACCGCCCAGGCCCCCTTCACCCTCGGCGACCACACCGTGACGCTGACGGTCACCGACGACGAAGGGCGCACGGGGACCGACACGGTCCTCATCCGCGTGGTCGAATACGTCCCCTCCCCGACCGACGCGCCGTACGTCGGGGCACAGGAGGCCGACACCCTCTTCAGCCGCATCACCGCCGAGGACATGGCGATCATCGCGTCCAAGAAGGTCCTCATGGCCAGCCGGTCGTTCGGGCTCAACCTCAAGGACGGCTTCGCCCGCTGTGCCGCGATTGACCCGATGTACACAATCGACTACAGCACCGACCGCTACGACGTGCTCAACAACGGCATCTACATCGTGCCGGACAACGCCTTTGAATTGGACCATTACGTCCAGTATCTCTGCACCCTATGGCCGCAGACGGCCCGGGTGACGGAGTTTGAAACGCAGGTCCGCCAGCGCTTCGCCGACGACATCGACGCGGCGATCATCTTCTACCACACCAGCGCGCCGAGCGTGTTCGACACCTACGCGACCGTCATGGACTCGCTGCGGCTGGACTACCCCGACATCAAGTTCATCTACGTCACCAGCGGCGCCAGCCCCGTGCCCGGAACGACGAGCAACATCGACTCGAATCTGTTCGCCGAGCAGATCCTCACCTCCTACCGCGGGCAGGTGCCGCTCTACGACCTGCTGGACATCCTCTCGACGCACGAAGACGGCAGCGTCGCCACCTTCGACGCCGGCGGGCGGACCTACCGGTATATGTGCCCCGAGTTCAACATCAACGGCGACGACACCCACCCCAACGCGGCCTTCAGCGAGGAGCGGATGGGGCGGGCAATGCTCGTGATGCTTTACAAGCTGTTCGTCGAACCGCCCGTCGTGCCCGGCGACGCCGACGGCGACGGCGACGTGGACCTCGACGATTTCGCGATCCTCAAGACGACCTTCGGCACAACCCCCCTGACCGACGACCGTGCCGACTTCGACGGCGACGGGGACGCGGATCTCGACGACTTCGCGATCCTCAAGAGCAACTTCGGAACGTGAGAATGGCAAACGCCTGAGACCCGCCGCCTGATATGATGTTCACAAGCGCCGCGGCCCGAGCTACGCTTGAAAGGGCGAAACGTCGGCGGCGCGGAGGCCTGGAGGAGAAATATGATGAGACGCGTTGTGACGACGATAGGTGCTGCGCTGATCGCCGCCCTGATGGCTGCGCCGGCGCTCGCCCAGCCCCTGTGGCGGCCCCTGCCCATCAGGATGCAGGCCCAGTACACCCTCGGCCTGCCCGGCGGGGAGGGCGAACAGCACATGCAGGGTATGACCCGCTGTCAGTCGGAGCCGGACATCATCTACCTGTCCCACGACTGTGCCCAGGTCTGGCGCAGCGATAACGGCGGCAGACTATGGCACAAGGTCCGCGGCGAGGGGATGCTTGTCACCTCGGGCCAATCCATTCAGGTCGACCCGCTGCATCCCAACATCGTCATCGCCCACATCGATTCGTCCTACAACTACATCTCCGAGCCGTACGAGGGCCTCTACCGCTCGACCGATTACGGCGAGTCATGGGATTTGGTCCTCCAGGCCGACAGCGACCAGCAGCGGTTCCACCAGGAATGCATCGCCTACGACCCGGCCAGTGTCGCCGCCGACGGCGCCCAGCGCTGGTACGCCGGACTCTACCGCGCCGGGCTGTTCCGCTCCGAGAATGCCGGCGTCACCTGGTTGAAGGTGGCCGACCTGTCGAGCTTCTCGGCCGTCTACACGGTCAAGGCGCACATCAGCGACGGCCAGACCGTCTACGTGGGGACCAGCGGCGGCCTCTACCGCAGCACCAGTCGCGGCCTCAGCCTGACGAAGATCGGCAACCTGCCGTCGGGGGCCGTCTCCGGCATCGCCATGCACCCGACGGACCCCGACACGATCGTCGTGGCGGTTCGCGACACGGGCGTGTATCGCTCCACCAACGGCGGGGCGACTTTCACGCAGATCCTTTACTGCGATGCCAACGGCGTCGAGATCAACCACGGCCACCCCGACACGATGTTCGTCACCTGTCTCGGCTCGGACGTGCGGGTGACCCACGACGGCGGCGCCACCTGGCGCCGGGCGAACGTCATCGCCCCGCCGGGCTTCCAGGGCACCTGGAAGAACGCCATCGAGGGCGGCCACTCAGCCCTGTCGCTCGACCCGAGCGATCCCGACGTGGCCATGGGGTACGGCCACGCGTCCCTGTGGCGCACCGAGGACGGGGGCGATACCTTCGTCGACAGTTCCGGCCTGTTCACCGGCTACAACTGGGGCTGGTGGGCCGACGGGGTCGCCTACGACGTGGAAGACCCCAACCGGTTCGTCTTTCTCTGCGCCGACGTGGGCCTGGTGATCACCGAGAACGGCGGCCTCTGGTGGGAGCGCCGCTCGGCGCCTTACGAGTGGTACACCTCCGGCCAGGTCTCCTGGCGGGGGATGTACGGCGCGGCGATGTATCCGTCGCCCGGCTCGGAGACGATCCTCGGGGCCATCGGCATGTACTGGGATTGCCGCGTCTTCCGCACCACCGACGCGGGGGTCAGCGATTGGAATCTCGTCGAGACCGCGCCGGAGAACTACCTGTTCGTCGAGTTCAACACCGACACCCCCTCCATCGTCTACGCCGGCGACCGCCGCTCGACCAACGGCGGGGTGTCGTTCTCGGCGATCCCCTATCTCGACACCTACGACGCGTCGATCATGGGCATGTGCCGGGCGCAGCCCGATACGATCTACGCCATGAGCCAGCCGCGACAACGGATCTTCCGCTCCGACGACGCGGGCGTCACCTGGCGGCTGTACACCCAGCCGGGCTGGAGCTTCAACGGCCTGGACAGCAAGCCCACCTTCGCCGTCGACCCGGTCGACCCAAACGTCATCTACACACTCGACCGCCACGGCGACCTCGCCCGCTTCGACGGGACGACCTGGACCGACCTGAACGTCGTCGACCTGGCCGGCGATACCCCCTACCGCAACTACGTCGCCCACGTCGCCATCGATCCCAACGACACCGACATCCTCTACGTGAAGCTGTTCGCGGCCGGGTATCCGAGCGTCTTCCGCACGCTCGACCGCGGCGCGACGTGGGAGGACATCACGCACAACCTCTGCCGCAGCGGCGGCTCGATCAACATCCATCCGCTCACGGGCGACTTGATGCACAGCAGTTGCTTCGGCACATGGGTCTACCCGCCGCCCTACGACAGCCCCGATTCGATCTACCCCAATGCCATGACCATCCCTCCCATCGCACAAGCCGGGGAGGATTTCACGGTCGAAGACGCTGACGGAGACGGGATAGCCCTGGTCACACTGGACGGCTCGGCCTCGACGTCCCCCGATGCGGGGATCGTCGATTATACGTGGTGGATCCCCGGCCAGACCTGGCTGGGCCAGGGTGAACAACTCATCACGGTCCTGGCGGTCGGCGAACACACGATCGAGCTGCAGATCACCGACGGCAGCGGCTTCAAGGATGAGGATACCATCGTCGTCACCGTCACGGCCGCCTCAATGGCCGAGGGCGACGTCGACGGCGACGGGGATGTGGATCTCGACGACTTCGCGATTCTCAAGACCCACTTCGGCACCCCCGACGGCGCCACCCGCGCCGACGGCGACCTCGACGACGACGGCGACGTGGACCTCGACGACTTCGCGATCCTCAAAACCCACTTCGGGACGCAATCCGAGTAGACGGAGCACGACGATGAGAACAACGCTGATGACAACGCTGGTCATGGCCTGTCTCCTGCCGGCGTCGGCGCGGGGCGAGGGCCGCTGGCGGCCGCTGCCCATCCGCTCGCAGCAGCAGTACACCTACGGCATGACCGGCGGGGCCGGCGAGCAGCACATGCACTCCATGACCCGCTGCGCGGCCGACCCGCAGGTGGTCTACCTCTCGCACGACTGCGCCCAGGTCTGGCGCAGCGACGACGGCGGGCTCAACTGGCACAAGCCCCGCTGCGAGGGCATGCTCGTCAAGGCCGGCCAGTCCATCGAGGTTGACCCGCTGCACCCGAACATCGTCATCGCCGTCGCCGACTCGTCTTCCAACTACATCTCCCGCCCCTGGGAGGGCGTGTTCCGCTCGACCGACTACGGCGAGTCGTGGGAGCTCGTCCTGCAGGTGAACATGGAGACAGTGCAGCGCACCTACCAGCACTGCCTCGCCGCCGCACCGTCCTCGGTGACCGACGCCGGCGCGCAAGTCTGGTACGTGGCGATCCCCGACGGCCGGCTGTACCGTTCCGACGACGCCGGCGTCACCTGGACGGCCCGCGCCTCGCTGCCGTCCGGGGCCGTCTATGCCGTCCATGCGAACATCGCCGACAGCGGCGTCGTCTACGTCGGCGGGGCAAACGGCCTGATGCGCTCGACCGACGGCGGGGCGACGCTCCACCCCTGGGGCAACCTGCCGTCGGGGACGATCTCCACGCTGGCGATGCACCCGACCGATCCGGACACGCTGTGGGCCACCGTCCAGGGCGTGGGACTCTACCGCTCGACCGACGGCGGACAGACGTTTACCGCCATGCGCACCGGCGACGCCACGGGCATCTTCGTCAACGGCGGCGACCCCGACGTGATGTACCTCGTGGGCACCTCCAGCGATCTGCGGGTCACCCACAACGGCGGGGCCACGTGGACGGTCCCGACAATCATCCCCCCGCTGGGCCTTCAGCGCGACAGCCGCGACATCATCAGCGGCGCAACCACCGGCATCAGCCCCGATCCGTCCAACCCGGACTCGGCCCTGGCGTTCTCCCACGCGTGGCTGTCACGCACCGACGACGGGGCCATCACCTTCTCCGATTCGATGAGCCTGTTCACCGGCTATAACTGGGGCTGGTGGTTCGACGCGGTCGGCTACGACATCGCCGATCCCGACCACTTCATCTTCTTCTGCGCCGACATCGGCATGGTCGTCACCCGCAACGGCGGGCTGTGGTGGGAGCGCCACAAGGCCCCCTGGAGCTGGTATTCCTCGGGCCTGGTCTCCTGGCGCGGGATGTACGCCGGGGACATCTACCCGGTGACCGGCTCGGAGACGTTCATCGCCTCGATCGGCATGTACTGGAGCTGCAAACTGCTCCGCAGCGAGAACGAGGGCGACAGCTACGAGCTGATCGAGGATGATACTGAGAACTACCTGTTCGTCGCCTTCAACACCGACGACCCGGCCATCGCTTACGCCGGCGACAAGCGCTCCACGGACGGCGGGCGGACCTTCACCGCGATCCCCTACCTCCAGCAGTATGACGCGTCGATCCTCGGCATGTGCGCCGCCCAGCCAGATACGATCTACGCGATGAGCGACCCCCGCCAGCGGATCTTCCGCTCCGACGACGCCGGGGTCACCTGGCGGCTGTACACCCAGCCGGGCTGGTCGTTCAACGGGTTGGACTCCAAGCCCACCTTCGCCGTCCACCCCACCGACCCCGACATCATCTACACCCTCGCGTCCGACCGGCGCGACCTGGCGATGTTCGACGGAACGACGTGGACCGACCTGAACGTGGTCGACCTGGCCGGCGAAACGCCCTACCGCAACTACGTGCATGGGGTCGCCCTGGATCCGCGTCACCCGAACATCATCTACGCGGTGCTCCACGCCGCCGGCTTCCCGCAGATGTTCCGCAGCACCGACAGCGGCACGACGTGGGAAGACATCACCTACAACCTCCCCCGGATCGCCGGGTCGATCTCGGTCCACCCGCTCACCGGCGACCTGATGCACAGCAACTGCGCCGGCACGCGGGTCTTCCCGCCGCCCTATGACAGCCCCGATTCGATCTACCCCAACTGCCCCGGGGCCGCCCCCATCGCCCGTGCGGGTGACGACCTCACCGTCGCCGACAACACCGGCCAGGGCCTCGCCCTGCTGACGCTGGATGGCTCGGCGTCGACATCGCTCGACGAGGGCATCGTCGAGTATCGCTGGACCAACGGGGGCGCCTGGCTGGGCGAGGGTGAAACGCTCATGACCGTCCTGCCGCTCGGCGTGAATACCGTCAAGCTTACCATCATCGACGGCGCCGGCGTTCGGGACGATGACACCCTCGTGGTCACCGTCCTGGACGTCCTGCCCGGCGACGCCGACGGCGACGGGGATGTCGACCTCGATGACTTCGCGATCCTCAAGCTGAACTTCGGCACCCCGGCCGGCGCCGTCTGGGCCGACGGCGACTTCGACGAGGACGGCGACGTCGACCTCGACGACTTCGCGATCCTCAAGACCCACTTCGGGAGGTAGGCCGGTGCTGTTGCCGGGGCTGTCAGGATGCCCGGCGCAGGCCTTCCAGCGCGGCAAGCTCCCATCGGTCGCCCTGGGGGCGGCTCGTGGGCAGTTCCTCCTCGGCCACCTTGTCGAGCACCGCCGCCGGCGGCGCTTCAGCGTCGGCGCGGATGAACGCGACGGTGTGGAACCTGCCGTCCACGCGGTACTGCCACGTGATGCCCTCGGGCGACGGTATCACGCGAAGGGGCGGGCCGAGCAGCGCCCTGACCTCGACGGGCGCCATCCCATCCGTGATTTGCGCCAGCCGCTCGCTGAACTGCCGTGCCTGCTGCCCAACGCAGTGGCGGGCATGGGCGCGGCGCAGGCCGTGGATGATGTAGGCAAGCCAGGCGACAGCGACAAGATACTGCATCGCAGATCCTTCCGAATGCCTTCGGCTCCGCCGGCGGCCGGCGGGGCGCGCACGGAGCCGTCCATCCTGTTCTTCGGCGGGATCGGCCGTCCACTTGGGTAAGCTGTGCCGGTTATGCGGGTTCTTCCGGTGGGGAGGGAATTCGTCAAGTGAGGCCTGTCTTGAAGGGGAGCGTTCGCATAAGGTAAGCGTTCGTGTGAGCATCGACCCCCGATGGAAAGGACGACGACGATGGCGGAAAAGATCATCAACGTGGCGATCGCCGGACAGGGCCGCAGCGGTTTCGACATTCACGCGCGGTGGCTCCGCGAAGCGACCGGGCAGTACAGGATCGTGGCCGTGGCCGACCTGATGGGCGTGCGGCGGAAGGAGGCGGTCGCGGCGTTCGCCTGCAAGGCCTACCCCAACGCCGAGGCGATGCTGGCCCACGACGACGTGGACCTCGTGGTCAACGCCCTGCCGAACCACCTTCACCCGCCGTTCACACTGGCCGCCCTGCGGTCGGGCCGCCACGTGGTGTGCGAGAAGCCCGCCGCGACGAAGGTCGCGGACATGGACCGGATGATCGCCGCGGCGAAGAAGGCCGGGCGGGTGCTCGCGCCGTTCCAGAACGGGCGGTTCGATTCGGTTTTCCGGAAGATCCAGGACGTGGTCGCCTCCGGCGTGCTGGGCGAGCTGGTCCACGTGCGGATCGCCCGCGGCGGGTTCGCCCGGCGCTGGGACTGGCAGACCCGCCAGGACCTCAAGGGCGGGTCCCTCAACAACACCGGTCCCCACCCGCTGGACCAGGCGGTGATGCTGTTCGGGCCCAAGACGCCCAAGGTGTTCGCCAAGCTGCTCAGCGGCCCCGGGTCGTTCGGCGACGCCGACGACTTTGCTGCCGTCACCCTTTACGGGCCGGGCTCGCCGACCGTCGAGGTCCTGGTCACCTCGTACGCCGCGTACGGCTCCGGGCCGTCATTCCTCGTCAACGGCACGCAGGGTGGGCTGGTCGTCCGCGAGGGGAAGGTCCTGTGGCGATACTTCGACCCGGCCAAGGCGCCCAAGCACCGGCTGATGACCGGCTGGTCCCAGCAGCGCGGCTACTGCCGCGAAAAGCTGCCCTGGGTTGAAAAGTCCTGGGCGCCGCCGAAAATCGCCGACAGCTTTCAGTCCAATTCCAAGGCGTTTTACGACAACGTCCACGACGTCCTCACCGGCAGCGGCACCCTGGTTGTCACGCCCGCCCAGGTCCGCCGGCAAGTCGCCGTCCTGGAGGCCTGCCACCGCCAGAACCGGCTGAGCAAACGCAAGGCGTAGCGCTCGATCAGCTCTCGATGACCACGACGTCCAGCGCCGTGCCCGCCAGGCGCAGCGCGGCGGGCCGTGCGGCGACGGGCGCGCCGTTGAGGCGGACCGCGTCGAAGGTGTCGTAGAGCACGAAGCTCGCGCGGCAGTCGCCGTAGCCGTCGGCGAGCAGCTCGGTCGACAGCTCCAGCCCCGTCGGCGTCACGTCGGCCCGGACGGCGATCGCCGACCGCTTGCCCCGGCGGTAGTCGAAGCTGATCCCGTCGTCGTAGACGTAGACGGTCCGGGCGGACGATGCGCCGCCACGCTCGAGGAACACGTGGAACGCGACGTCGCGCGGCTTGAAGGTGTTGTCGGCGGCGATCTCGCCGGCCGCCAGGGGAACGATCGCCCCCTGGCGGATGAACAGTGGCGTCTGCTCGTCGTGGCCCCGCACGCTGATCCGCCGGCCGCCGTCGATCCACGCGTTGTCCAGGACCGAATACCACCGGCACGCCGGGAGCACCACGTCACGCCGCGGCTCGGGGGCAACCACCGGGGCGTGCATGAGGTGCGGGCCGACCATGAACTGGTCGTCGACCTCCCCCAGCGGCAGGTCGGGCGAATCGTCGAAATCGTAGAACAGCGGCCGCACGATCGCCTCGCCGGTCTGCTCGTGGGCGACGAACAGGTTGTACAGGTACGGCCGGAAGGTATAACGCAGGCGGATGTACTCCCGCAGGATCGCCACGGCGTCGGCGTCGAAGACCCACGGCTCCTGCGGCATGGAATGCAGCACGGTGTGGTTGCGGAAGAACGGCAGCAGGAACGCCGCCTTCATCCAGGCGATCATCAGCGTGCGGTGGGTGTCGTGGAAGAACCCGCCCACGTCGGCGCCGTTGAACGGCACACCCGACAGCCCCAGGTTCAGCGCCATGGGGATCGACAGCTTCAGCCAGTGGAAATTGCTTGAATTGTCCCCGTGCCAGATCGCCCCGTACCGGCCCGACCCCACGAAGCCCGACCGCGACACGACGAACGGCCGGACATTCGGCCGGGCCGCCAGGAACCCCTCCCGCGTCGCCCGGGCCATCCCCATCCCGTACTGGTTGTGGAACGCGTCATGGGGCAGGCGGCCGTGGTCGAACAGCATGTGCGCGTGGTCGACGTGGCCGGTGGACGGGTCGTTCATGTCCACCCACGCCCCGGCGAAGCCGTGCGCCGTAAACGCGGCGACCTTCTCGGCCCACCACGCACGACCTTCAGCCGTCGAGAAGTCGGGAAAGACCGTCTCGCCCGGCCAGACCATGCCGACGAACTCGCCGCCGGCGGGCGTCTTGCAGAAGATGTCGGCGGCGTGCCCGTCGTCGTAGACCCCGTACCCCGCTTCGTACTTGACGCCCGGATCGAGAATCGGCACCGCCTTGCGGCCGCACTCGGCCAGGCCGGCCAGCGCCTCGGCGGCGTTGGGGAAATGCTCCGCATCGAGGGTGAACACCCGGTAGCCGTCCATGTACTCGATGTCGAAGAAGATCCCGTCGCACGGAATGCCGAACCGTCGCAGGCCCGCGTCGATGTGCTCGAGGTCCTCGAGGGACTTGTAGCCCCACCGCGACTGGTGATACCCCAGCGCCCACGCCGGCGGCAACGGCGTGGTGCCTACAAGCGTCTGATACTTGCGTGTCAACTCCGCCAGCGACGGGCCGACGATCACGTACAGCTCGGGAAGGCCCCTTTCGCAGCCCAGCCAGAAATACGCCTTCTCCTGCTCGTCGGGGACGTCCATGAGGTGCTCGATGCTCGTGACCGTGGCGGTCGACATGAACGTCGCGTGCGGGTTGTTCAGCAACAGCCCCACGTACATGTTGTCCCGCTTGATGATCAGGTAGGGGATGGACACGTACAGCGGGTCGGGACGGCCGTGCGTGCAGACGTGCGGGGCGAAGTCGCCCCACAGGTCCGTGTTCCAGAACTTCACCCGCTTGTTCGACAGCTCCAGCCCCAGCGCCTTTTCGCCCATGCCGTAGAACTGGTACGCCGCATCCCGCTCGAACAGGAAGATCGACGCCGCACCGCACAGCCCGAAGGTGTGCCCCGACGGCGACGACAGCAGCGTGCGGCCGGCCTCGTCGGTCAGGGTGAACCCCATGCCCTCGTCGACCGTCAGCGCCGTCCGCGCCGACGACGCCTCCCGCGGCTCGGCCGGCGGCGTCAGCTCGACCTGGCTGAGGTTGCCGCCCCACAGCTCGGACGCGACGGTGATGCGGTAGACCTCGCCGGCGAACGCCTCGACATTCAGCTCGACCGCCGTATCGCCGACGCGGCCCCGGCGGCCGTCCAGGGCATCGAGGAACCGAAAATTCGACGGGTAGGGGTGCTTGTGATAGTACACGCCGACTCCCTTCTTCATCCATCCGTGATGCATCCCGCACGGCCGTCCGCGCAAGTGGTACGCTCGCGCACGGCCCGGTCGTGGGATCTACTCGATATCGGTCGCGCGGCTCAACCACTGTTCCGTTCGCCGGCGGGCCGGATCGGCCAGGCGTTCGGGGCGGTACTGGCTGCGATAGAAGGCGTGAGATATCTGGGCGACCGCCGCGTAGTCCTTGCCGCCCCGGGCGTCCAGATCGGCGGTGGCGATCCGCTCGGCGGCGTCCGGCGCGTCGGGTGGGCGGACGACGTAGTACAAGGCGATGCCGGCGCCGTCCCGATCGTTGAGCGCCTTGACCGCGGCGATCGCCGCGCGGGTCGCGGCGACGTGCTCGGGGTGGTCGGTCACGCCCGTCACCGGATCCAGCGCGATGACGATCGTGGCCTTGTGCCGGCCGAACAGCTCGACGAGCTTCGCCGCCGGGTCGCCGTCGGCGGCCGTCCACGCCTCGTACGCCGCCTCGGCCGAGGGGAATCGCCCGCCTGGCGAGCGCCAGCGGGCGACCGCCGTCTCCTCCAGGTCGCTGACAGCCAAGCCCTCCGGATGGGCTGTCGACGTGCCGTTGATGTAGTCGTAGGTCACCGGCGCCCCGCCGAGCGCGGCCACGGCCGAGGCAAACTCCGCCTCGCGGACCTCGGCGAGCGTCCGCGTGAGGTCCTCGAGGCCGAGGTTCCACCCCGACTGCCCCCGGGTCAGCGAGGCCACCACCAGCGCCGCGGCGTGGTCGGCGCAGTACGCCAGCAGCGGGCCGACCAAGGTCTCATCATCCGGATGGGCGCCCACGAACACCACGACGTCCTCGGCCCTCAGACGCTCGATAAAACGGTCAGAACCCATGGTCACGCTCCTTCATTCCGGCCGCACCGCGCCGGTCGCGGCCGCGCCGCGCCATGACGACGCCCGGCCGCCCCCGCGCGTGCGGCAGGTCCATGGACCCATGGTAACAATCCACCACGCCCCTTCAACCGAACAAACCTCCCGACCTCCCGACCGCCAAACGCGACCTTCAAACGCCCCCCGTCCCGCCAGGCAGCCTGCATCCCCCGGCACCGGTTATCATGCCCTTTCAGGGCATGGGTCCTCCAGCCTTACGCCTGCCGTGCCGCCGTCTTATCCCAGTTTGACGATCTTATACACCGCCGGCGCCACGGCGGCGATTGCTTCGGGCCGGACGCGTTGGGCCCGGTGGGCGGGGTTCAGCGGCTGGAGGCGGATCGTCCCGTCGTCGTCGGCGCACCACAGGGCGAACAGCGGTTCGCCGGTCCCGACGAAGCGGACCAGGCACGGCATCCCGCTACGGGGCCGTCGCGACGGGGAGAACACGACGTAGTCCCCGTCGGAGAAGCACGGCATCATCGAGTCGCCCTCGACCCGCGCGGCGAACCACCCCTCCTCCTCGCCCTCCACGCACGGCACCCACGCCCCGGCCGTCTCCACACCCCGAAGCCGCAGCGCCGCCGGCCGCTCGGCCGTCTCACCATCGGCACGCCAGCCGTGAGGACCTGTCCATCTCATAAATGTATCCTACCGCGCAATCGGCGATCCGGCAAGGCGGTTTTTCGGGAATTGTTAGGGTCGGCGGCCGTCTCGCCTTCGGCCGCGCCGCGGCCGTTTGGCACCGGTATCAACTCCCCCCTGTCAAGCGCAGTTAGGAATGTCCGGTAGTTGCGGCAGGTAGAATTGTCCGGTTGGTCTTGCTCTTGTAGGATTGCCTCCAGGGGTGGTCTGGTGATGGACCAGACCCGAAGGGCTGTGGTATACTCTCGACGCCATCGGGAAGACAGGGCTCCGCAGGAGTGCGACCCGAGCGCCCCTTGGCAGGACGTACAGCAGAGGGCTCGGTCGTCACAGCGGCTGAGCCCTGCTTCTTGGCCTCTGCTGGGGTCCTCGCCGGCGATAAACTCCGGGGGTTCGGGGGCAGAGCCCCCGAGGCCTTCGCCGACCCCACAACCTCGTACTTGACGTACCGGCCCTTGAACCGAAGCTTCAGGCTGCCGTCCAGACGCTTCTCGATCGTCACCGTCCCGCCGCGCAGGCCCGGCAGCGCCGGCGGCAGTAGCTGGTAGATCACGTTGTCCAGACGGATCGTGTAGTCATTGGTCACCTTCCGCTGATCCTGCACGCTCAGGATCGCCGCCAGGGGCATCGACGGATGCAACGGACGGTGAGCGTTGTTCGGGCTGGACGGCCGAACGGTGCAGCGACGGTTGAACCACGGAAGGAACACCCGCTCCACGATCACGTTCGCCTCATCCATCGTCGAGGCACCCGCCAGGCGAAGCTCCTTGACCAGCCGGTCCTGCGCCGTCTTGTTGAACCGCTCCACACGCCCCTTGGCCTGCGGACTGTTGGCCAGGATCAGCTCGATCTGCAGCTCGTCCAACGCCCGCTTGAACTGCGTCAGCGTCGGACGAGGGTCGCTGGGGTGGTGGTCCTCGGCGCGGAAGATGCTGTCGCGGTCCACGTACATCGACCCCATCCGACCACGCTTGCGAAGGTAACGGCCCAGAAGGTCCATGTACGCTTCGGTCGTCTCGGCCGGGTAGAACCGCGCCATCGCCTTGCTGGTCGCGTCGTCGATCATCACCACCAGCACCATCCAGGGACCGCGACCCTCCAGCCAGTCGTGGTGGCTGCCGTCGGCCTGGACCATCTCCCCAACGCAGGGGCGGCGCTCCCGACGCCGGCGGTGCGTGTCCCGCTTGCGCTGACACCGCCACAGCCCCTCGGCCACCAACCACTCCCGCAGCGTACGCACCGCCACCGCCATCCCCAGGTCCGCCAGCTTCTCGGCCGCGAACGTCGGCCCGAAATCCGGGAACTGCTGACGGTAAACCGACAGCACCTTCTGACGGAACTTAAGGCAAATCCGGTGGTTGGACGGCCGCCCCCGAAGCTGGTGGATGATCGCCGCGTCGCCACCAGCTTCCAGCTTCCGCTGGATCCGACGCACCTGCCGGTCCGTCAGTCCCATCAACCGAGCCGCCTCCACCTGCGTCCGCTTGCGCGACAACACCGACGCCATGACCTTCAGCCGGTCACGCTCACGCTGGCTCATCGCGATCCGCTCCTCGTCCATCCGCTCTCCTTCCACCAAAAAGGAA
>CAZHRW010000213.1:0-12933 GCA_964535025.1 uncultured Planctomycetales bacterium | reverse complement strand
GGGCATTGCGCGGGTGGACGCCGGCGCGGGCGAGGTTGGAGATGATGGTATGCCGGAGGGCGTGGAAGTCGGCGACGCGGCCGCGATCGTCTTCGTACTCGACGTCCGCGGCGGTCTGGTCGATCCGGATCATCTCCGCGCCGTGTCGACCCTTCGCCCACTTGCCGGGCCAGACCGGTCTGTCCGCGGGCTTGTCCTTCAGCCAGACGGCCAACTCGTCGGCAAGGTCCCGACGGAGCGGCAGGACCGCCTCCGTGCGGCGGTTGGGGACCTGGGCGAAACTGCGGGGGCGATGATTCTATTCGGCGCCGCGTTCCGGTAGGATAGAGGTTGGGCGTGTGCCCGTGGCGGCGGTCCCGCTGAGTGTGTTGTGCCGAGGTTTTGGCCGGGAGTTTCAGACGTGGAGCATCAACCCGATCGTTCGGATGTCCTTCGGTTCGCGTCGCTGATCGCCCATCAGCTCCAGTCGCCGTTCAGCGCGGTCGGCAGCCTGCTCAATGCGCTGGCCGCGGAGAGCGCCGGGCCGGTCACGCCGGCGCAGAAGGACCTGCTCGACCGTGCCAACGCCCGCTGCGCCGAGGGGGTGGCGGCGATCCGGCGGATGCTGGACATCGTCTCGGTGATGAACGGGCGGGCCCCGGCCGGGGGGGCGACGGACCTGTCGAGCCTGGCCCAGCGGACGCAGGTGCGCCACCACGAGGCCGCCGGCCGCCAACACGTCGAATTGGAGGTCGAGGTCCCCGACGAGCCCGTCTGGGCGCGGGGCGGCGAACAGGTCCTCATCGAGATCGCCGATTCGCTCATCCAGAACGCCCTGAAGTACACACCCGATCACGGGCGGATCCGGCTGACGGTCGCGGCCGAGCCGTCCGAGCAGGTGGTCCGCCTGGCCGTGGCCGATTCGGGGGTGGGCATTCCGCCCCACCTGCGGGAGAAGGTGTTCGAGCCGTTCTTCCGCACGCCCGCGGCGCGGCAGTCGGCCAGGCCGGGCACCGGGCTGGGCCTGGCGTTCGTCAAGGCGGTCGCCGAGGGGCTCGGCGGGACGGTGCGGGCCGACAAGGCGGACCTGGGCGGGGCGGAGATGATCGTGACGCTGCCGATGGGCGAACCCGGCGGACCCGAGGTCCCCGCCGCCCCGGCGCCGCTGAAGGTCATCATCGTCGGCGGCGTCGCCGCGGGGCCGAAGGTCGCCTCGAAGGTGATCCGCCTGATCCCCCGCGCCGACGTGACCATCATCGAGCAGGGCGAGTTCCTCTCGTACGCCGGGTGCGGCCTGCCGTACTACGTCTCCGGGGTCGTCAAGCGCCAGACGAGCCTCATGAGCACGCCGGCCGGCGAGCTGCGGGACGCCGTCTTTTTCCATCGCGTCAAGAACGTGAAGATCCTCTCCGGCACCGAGGCGGTTCGGATCGACCGCGCGGCGCGGACCGTCCGCGTGCGCGATCTGCGCAGCGGGGACGAGTCGACGCTGAGCTACGACAAGCTGGTGCTGGCCACCGGCGCGGCGCCGCTGCGGCTGGACGTGCCGGGGTGCGAGCTGGACGGGATCTTCACGCTGCACGGCGTGCACGACGCCGAGGGCATCAAGGCGGCCCTGGCGGCCCACAAGGCCCAGGACGCCGTCATCGTCGGCGGCGGGCTGCTGGGCATCCAGATGGCCGAGGCGCTGACGGCCGCCGGCGCGCGGCTGACGGTGGTCGAGCTGCAGCCGCGGACGCTGCGGATCCTCGATGGCGACATGGCCCTGCGGGTCGAAGGGCACCTGAAGTCCCGGGGCGTCAAGGTGCTCACCGGCACGCGGGTGGTGGCCTTCGAGGGCGGCCAGAGGGTCGAAGCGGTCATCACCGACCGCGGGCGGCTGCCGGCCGACCTGGTGATCCTCGCGTTGGGCGTACGGCCGAACGTCGCCCTGGCCGCGGAGGCCGCCCTGGAGCTGGGCACCACCGGGGCCATCAAGGTCGACGAGCACCTGCGGACCTCCGACGCGGACATCTACGCCGCCGGCGACTGCATCGAGTGCACCGACCTGATGACCTCCCGCCCCTGCTACGTCCCCCTGGGCTCGCTGGCCAACAAGCAGGGCCGCGTGGCCGCCGTGAACGTCTGCGGCGGCGACGACACCTTCGGCGGCGTGCTCGGCAGCACCATCCTGAAGGTGTTCGGTTACTGCGTGGCCCGCACCGGGCTGACCGAGACGGCCGCCCGCCAGGCCGGCCACGACGTCACCGTGGCCCTCGCCGCCGCGCCCGACCGGGCGAGCTTCATGGAAGATGCCCGTCTGCTCATCCTCAAGCTCGTCGTCGACACGCAGACCCGCCGGCTGCTCGGCGCCCAGGCGATCGGCCCCGGCGCCGGCGACAAGCGGATCGACGCGGCCGCGCTGGCGATCGCCGCGGGCATGACCGTCGACCAGGTGGCCAACGCCGATCTGTGCTACGCCCCGTCGTACTCGGAGGCGATGGACAACCTCATCACCGCCGCGAACGTCGCCCGCAACAAGCTGGACGGCCTGGTGGTGGGCATCTCGGCCGCGGAGGTCCACGTCATGGGCCGCTCGAAGGCCGAGTTCGTCTTCCTCGACGTCCGCAGCCCGCGCGAGCACGAGGAGGTCCGCCTGCCGGGCTCGCGACTGATTCCGCTGGGGTCGCTGCGCGGGCGCCTGCACGACCTGCCGGGCGACAAGCTCATCGTCACCTTCTGCGACATCGGCCTCCGCGCCTACGAGGCCGCCCTGATCCTCACCGACGCCGGCTTCCGCGACGTCCGCATGCTCGACGGCGGCCTGGCCATGTGGCCCTACGAGCGGATCGAGTAAGCCTAGTCGAGGCGCTCGCCGCCGTCGGGCCGCTACGCACACCAATACCTGGGATCGGCCAGTGCCCGCGCGCAGGCGACGCGGCCGCCGGTTCGCTCGATGATGCCGCCTTGCAGGTCCTGCACCATCCAGGCGTCGGCATGTTCCGGCGGGATCGGGTGGGGGGCGGCATAGCCTTGCGCGCCGGCCGGCGAGAAGCCGTGCCTGCGGTAATAGCCCGGATCGCCCAGGACGAACACCAACTCGACGCCCCGCCGCCGCAGCAGCGCGAGCCCTTCGGCGATCAGCCTGCCGCCGATCCCGCGGTGCTGGAAATCCGGATCGACGGCCAGGGGGGCCAGAATCGACGCCCCGATGGCCTGCGGACATTCTTCGAGGCTCACGGCGGTGAACAGCACGTGGCCGACGACCACGCCGCGATCCGTCGCCACCACCGACAGTCGCGGTTCGGCCGTGGGGTCGCTGAGCAGCGCCGCGATGAGCGCGGCGATCTCGTCGCCCTCCGTGGTGCCGAACGCCGAGCGGGCAACACGCAGGATGGCTTCCGTCTCGCCGTCGGAGGCCGGACGTATCTCCAGGGCCATCTTCCCCATTTCAATGGCATTTGACCGGCGACTCAAGCCCGAAAACAGCGAGCGGGCGGTCCTGGTCGCGTGAGACCAGCAGAGCGGTTTGCCCGTGCCCTTGGGTTCACGCGGCCGGCCGCCCAGGGCCCTTTCGGCCGCCCGGTGTGGACCGGCGGCCGGTGGCGGACTAGGATTCCCCCGGAGGCGGGGCCGACAGAGGAGAGCGACGATGACGCCGACGGAGACGCTCAAACACGAACACCAGGTGATCCTGATGGTGCTCGACGCCGCCGAACGGGACGTTGAGACCATGAAGGCGACCGGGCGCGTCGCGGCCGACCGGGTCGCGGCGTTCCTGGAGTTCTTCCGCGGCTTCGCCGACCGCTGCCATCACGCCAAGGAGGAGGACCACCTGTTCCGCCTGATGATCGAGCGGGGGTTCCCGTCGGATTCGGGCCCCGTGGCGGTGATGCTGGCCGAGCACGACGCCGGTCGCGGCCGCCTGGCGGCGGTCGACGCGGCCTTACCGGCCGCCGAGCAGCACGATCCGGCGGCGGTGGAAGCCGTCGCGGAGAACCTCCAGGGGTACGTCGAGCTGCTGCGGGAGCACATCGCCAAGGAGGACAACATCCTCTACGTCATGGCCGACCAGATGCTCACCGAGGCCGACCAGGCGGCGCTGGGTGAGGCCTTCGAGCGGGTCGAAGCCGAGGAGATGGGCGCCGGGACCCACGAGCGGTTCCATCAGCTCGCCCACGAACTGGCCGAGGGGTGATGCCGCGGCCGGCGGTCGCCGCATGATGGGTGACGATCGGGGCGGGGTCAGCTCTCGAGGCGGAAGGGCGCGTAGGGCAGGTTCGGCGCACGATCGAGACCGGCCTCCCAGTCGTTGAGCGCTTGGGCATGGGCTCGGAGCACATCGGCGTAGCTGGAGTCCGCGGCCAGGTTGTTCATTTCGTGGGGGTCGTCTACCATGTCGAACAATTGCAGCGTGTCGCTCCCGCGGAAGGTGATCAGCTTGTACCTGGACGATCGGATCATGCGGCCGGTGTCGCTGATGGCGTCGGCGGCAACGAACTCGTGGGTCGGGGCGTTGTCGCCCCGGGCGAGCGGCAGGACCGACAGGCCGCGATTGTGATCCGGCCCCGCCAGACCCGCGGCCTCGCAGGCCGTGGCCGTGACGTCGAGGCCCGAAACCAGGGTCGTCCGATCAATCCGGCCGGCCGGCAGGCGACCCGGCCAGGCGACGATGAAAGGCACCTTGGTCGCGGCGTCGTAGAGGAAGTTCTTCTGCGTGGTCTGGTGACGGCCGCGGCCTTCCCCGTGGTCGCCGGTGAAGATCACCAGCGTGTTATCCGCCTGATGCGAGTCATCCAGGGCGTTGAGCACGCGGCCGATCTCGGCGTCGACCTCCTCGACCATCCGGTAGTAGCTCCAGATGTAATACCGCCACTGGAGTTCCGTCCAGTCCTTGGTGTAGTGACGCCAGGGACGTTTGGCTTCGACCTCGGGGATCGCAAAGTTCGGCGGCAGGGGCGGAAGCTCATCGAGGATCTCCGGATAGGGCAGCGCATCCATCCGCGCGTGATGCCGCCCGACCCAGTTGCACATATCGTGCGGCTGGAGGAAGTTGACGGCCATCAGGAAGGGGGCGGACCGGCTGCGGGTGTGAAGGTAGGCTTCCGAGGCACTGGAGATCGCCGCGTCGCAGAGCGTCCCCTGCCCGGCCAGCATGCCGGGGAGCACATGAAAGCCGTCGATATCCATCGACCGCGCCAGCGGCATGTGCCATTTGCCGCAATAGACGGTTTCGTAGCCGGCGGCCCGGAAGAGTTGTCCGAGGTTGGGGATGCCCTCGCGAATGGGCAGTTGGTTGTAGTAGACACCGGTCTCGCTGCAGGTTCGGCCGGTGTAGATACTGCTTCGGGCGGGCGAGCAGACAGGATTGGTGCAGTAGGACTGGGTGAACATGACGCCGCGTTGGGCGAGGCGGTCGAGGTTGGGCGTCTGCACGCCGGGCCACCCGCCGGCGGAGATCGTGTCCATGCCCTGCTGATCGGTGACGATCAGCAGCACGTTGGGCCTCGCGCCGCCGGTCGAACGAGCGCCGGCGGCCAGGAGCGACGGCGCCGCCATGAACGCCGCGCCCGTCGCCGCGCCGACCTGGAGAAACTGACGCCGCGTGATGGCGGTATTCTCGCTCATGACGGTGTCCTGCCCGCCTCGACGAACCCGGCAAACCGCGTGGCCGTCATTTCGGCCGCACGGTCGTCGAGGATGTAGGCCCGCAGGCCGCTGATCGCTAACAATACCCGCCGGGTCGAGGCATCGACGTAATACGTCCAGGGCAGACTGCCGGTGCCGATCTGGTGGTAACACCGAACGTCGACAGCGCGCCCACCGAAGTCAATCCGCCCGTCCGGTGCGGGGTACAGTCGGTGGCCTGTTTTGACCTTGTCCAGCTCATCCAGCAGGGTGAACGCCGGCGGCCGGCGTGTATCGAGGGTGGACAAGACGTTCAGCAGGCCCCAGTTGCTGGTCACGTCGCCAGTGGGCACGGCCCGCACCGACGTACGGCCTTGACAGGTCTGTTCGATCTCGCCGGGGCGGAGCCGCATCCGTTTGGTCAGGCGGGTGCCCTCGAACGCCTTGCCCTTGGTGCACCGCATGACCGACCGCAGGGTCCAGGACTCCGGCGTCAGGCATCGATCGTCGAGGCAGAGGACGTCGGCCTCGCTGTCGCAGACCGAGCTGAGCCAGACGCCGTCCTGGCAATCGTGGCCCTCGATCGGCTTCTTGGACAGTTGGGGCCCCTGGATGTTGGCTTGCCTGACGGTAAGGCGGACGCGTCGGCCTTCCGGTTGCCGTGTGATCTCGATATGGCCGCCGTGCGTGTTTTCGCGCGTTGTCCTTTGCAGGAGGAAGATCCGCCAGCGTTGTGTCCATTGGCCCCGCGGGTCGAACTCGCCGGCCGGCGCCGCGGCCGCCAGGTGGCCGTCCTGCGACAGCGCCTCGGGCGTCAGCAATTCGGACCATGCCTCGGATCGTCGTCTTGCCGTTTCGGCCATCACCGTTGCCTCCCGCCCCGAGCACCGGGCAGTCTATCAACCGTCGCGGCCGGCGGCCAGCACCTTGACCACCGTCTCGGTCGCGAGGCCGCGAACCGGGCCGGTCACCGCATGCGGCTGATGGCGATTTCGGCGGCGTTGACCAGGGGGTAGGCGATGGGCGAGGCGGTCAGGGCCGGGTGGGTGCCCATCTGGAACATGGCGATGTCCTCGGCGGTCATGCGTTTCTGGACGCAGGCGGCGATGGTGTTGATCAATTCGCCGACGGCGTCGCTGCCGCGAACCTGCCCGCCGAGCAGGACCTGGGAATGCCGCTCGAAGACGAGCTTGACCTTCACGTCCGCCGCGGCGGGCATGGCGCCGGGATGGCGGTTGGGGGTCTCGACGGTGCCGGCGACGACGTCGTAGCCGCGGCCGGCGGCCATGGCCTCGGTCAGCCCGGCGGTGCCTATGGCCAAGGCGCCCACGGCGGTCGACCAGACGCCCAGCGTGCCCCCGCTCTCCCGCCGCAGGCCGTACACGTTCGCCCCGGCGATCCGGGCCTCCAGTTGGGCGATCGACGCCAGCTTCAGCGGCGACGGGTCGCCGCCGAAGAAGGAGATCTTCTCGGCGCAGTCGCCGCAGGCGAAGATCGCCGGATCGGACGTCTGCATCGCACGGTTCACCGCCACGCCGCCGGTCGGCCCGAGCGTCAGTCCGGCGTCGGCGGCGAGCTGGACGTTGGCCCGGGCGCCGATGCCGAGGATGACCAGGTCGGCGGGGATCCGGCTGCCGTCGGTGAGGATGACGCCGTCGACGCGTCCGTCGCCGTCGATTCGCTCGACGGTGGCGCAGGTGCGGATGGTGACCCCGCGGCTGCGGACGAGGTCCTCCATTTCGGTGCAGAATTCGGTGTCGTAGGACAGGCTCAGGCAGTTGGGCGCCAGCTCCACGACGGTGATGTCCTTGCCGTCGAGCTTGTTGATCTCGTCGGCGAACTCGATCCCGATGAACCCGCCGCCGATGATGACGATGGTCCGGGCGGCGGCGATCCGCTCCTGGAGCTTCCGCAGGTAAGGCACATCCTTGAGGATGGCGAAGACCCCGTCGAGGTCGATCCCGTCGATGGGCGGCCGCGTGGGCACCGAGCCGGTGGCGAGGATCAGCCGTTCGTAGCTGACCGGGCCGTCGGCGGTCTGGAGGCGTCGGGTCTTCGGGTCGATCGCGGTGGCCTCGGTGACCTGCCAGTCGATGCGGTTGGTTTCGAGGACCGTGTCGGGGATGAGGTTCTTATCGGGGGTGCCCAGCGTGCCGTAGATGTAGGGGATCCCGCACGGGATGGGGACCTGCGCCTCCTTGCGGAGCAGGAGGATGGACCTGTCGGGATGGTGTCGGCGCGCGGTGACCGCGGCGGTGATGCCGGCGGCGCTGCCGCCGAGGACGACGATATCTGCGTTGGGCATGGCGTAGTTTCTCTCAGCGTGGTGATCGGTGCGGCGGGTTGTCTCGCCGGCGTGGTGTGTCAGGCCAGCCGGGTCGCCCCGGAGTAGACCTCTTCCACCCGCACGGCCGCGGCGGCGTTGCCGGGGTGCTGAGCGGGATTGAAGGCTTTCATGTGATCGAAGACCTCGCCGGAGGTGTGGTACTCCAGCGTGCCCTTGACCTGGTAGGCCTTGCCGTCCTTGGCGCGGAACAGCAGCGCCCCGTGGCGGCCGCCGCCCTGGAGGTTCTGGCGTGTCTTGTCGAAGTAGTTGTCGGCCACGACGAGCCGGTCGTCGCCGAAGCGGCCGACGCAACTGGCATAAATGATGTTGGGGACCCCGTCGGCACTGACCGTCGCGAGGACCACCGGACCGTCACGATCTTCCCACGCCTGTTGCACATCCTGCGGCAATGCTGCCATGTGTGATTCCTTTCGTGTTCTGCTCCGGGCGCCGCCCCGTCCACGCGCCCGTGGAAGTCGATCCGGCCGAACGGGCTTGGCACACAGTTTACCTCGGCCCGGCGCGCAGCACTACTGTCTACCCCAGACACTTCAAGTTGCGTGCCAGGCGGCGGCAAAAACATTATCTTCTGTTTTCGTAGTAGGTTGCGGATGTTACCGTGCGTTTCGGCCGACGCACAATCGTGCAAAACTGAAAGGGTGCGGCCGTTATAAGCCCCTATCATGCACGGTTGGCGCTCCGCTTTGCATATCCTCCGCCCATGCCGGCACTGCCCCCCATCGGGTCCCATGCCGGGCCAGAGCGGCCGACAAGGTCGCAAGCGTGCATTGTGCACGACCTGGATGTGGCGTCGGGGGCATTATGGTCGACGGTTTACACCGCCGGGCGCCCCCCGGTAGAGTACCCCGCATGGCTTCGACCCACCGCGGCCCCCTCGGCGGGGTCATCTTCGACATGGACGGCGTGCTGTGCGACTCCGAGGCCCTGATGGCCGAGGCGGGCTGCCGGATGTTCGCCGAGACCTACGGCGTGACGGTCCGTCCGGAGGATTTCGCCCCCTTCGCCGGCACCGGCGAGAACCGCTACCTCGGCGGCGTCGCGGCCCGGTACGGCATCGACTGGCACCTCGAACGAGACAAGGCCCGGGCGTACGCGATCTACCTCGAGCTGATCGCCGGCCGTCTGGCCCCGCTGCCGGGCGTGATCGCGTTCGTCGCCCGCTGCCGGCGGGGCGGGATGAAGCTGGCCGTGGCCACCAGCGCCGACGTGGTCAAGATGGAGGGCAACCTCCGCGAGATCGGCCTGCCGGCGACAACCTTCGACGTCTGCCTGACCGGCTCGGACGTCGAGCACACCAAGCCCCATCCCGAGATCTTCCTCACCGCCGCCGAGCGACTCGCCCTGGCCCCCGCGGCCTGCCTGGTCGTCGAGGACGCCCCCAACGGCGTCCGCGCCGCCGTCGCCGCCGGCACGCGGTGCCTGGGTCTGACCACCACCTTCGCCGCCGACGTCCTCCGCGATGCCGGCGCCGACTGGATCGCGCCCGACCTGGCCGACGTGCCGGCCGAGCTGTACGCCATGCTGGGCACAACGAGCGCCGGCTGAGCGGCGGGGGGGGCCTTGGAAATCCGAAATCCGGATCTCACCCCGTTTTCGTGGTTGCTTTGTCGCCGGAAACAGCCTCGGCGAGGAGAGCCACAAAGGGCACAAAGAACGCAAAGGCAAGAACGACAATGCCTTCTACCGCAGAGGGCACGGCTGCCACGCCGAAGCCTTGGCGGAGGCGGGAGAACATAGAGAAACAAGATTCAAGTCACTTATTGCCGCTGGGCTGGGTGCCCCTTTGTAGCCGCTGGCTGTGTCGTTGCCGTTCTTGTCGTTCTATCTTTGTGTCCTTTGTGGCTATCTCCGTCGTTAACATCAGCGACCCCCGACCAACCACGGAAACGGGAGGAGATCCCGAAATTCGAGACTCGAAGTCCCAAACAAATTCGAAACGGCGAAGCGGCCCGGACGGCAAACGAAACAACGGCAAACGGCAAACAGCCGAACCGAAACGCAGCCGGCAAAGGGGCGCGGTCGATCAGGCGGGCACGATGGCCCCGACCCCGTCGAGGACATACTCGGGCTTGTAGGCGAAGTCGGCCAGATCGTCGCGACGGGTCACGCCCGACAGGACCAGGACGGTGGCGATTTCCGCCTCCAGGCCGGCGAGAATGTCGGTGTCCATGCGGTCGCCGATGATGGCGGTCTCCTCGCGGCGGCAGCCGAGCTTGCGCATGCCCTGGCGCATCATCAGGGGGTTGGGTTTGCCGATGAAGTAGGCCTTCGAGCCGGTGGCCAGTTCGATCGGGGCGATCAGCGCCCCGGTCGCCGGGACGATGCCCTGCTCGCCCGGGCCGGTCAAGTCGGGGTTGGTGCCGATGAGCTTGGCGCCGCCGCGGACGAGGTTGATGGCGCGTTCGAGCTTCTCGTAGCTGTAGCTGCGGCTCTCGCCGACGACGACGTAGTCGGGCGTGGTGTCGTTCATGGAGAACCCGGCGTTGTACAGGGCGTTGGTGATCCCGCTCTCGCCGATGACATACGCGCTGCCGCCGGGGCACTGGCGGGCGAGGAAGTCGGCGGTGGCCTGGGCGCTGGTGAAGAAGTGCTCCTCGGCCACGTCGATCCCCAGTCGCAGCAGCTTCTCGCGCAGCTCGCGGGGCGTGCGCTCGGAGCTGTTGGTCAGAAACAGGTACCGCTTGCCCTCGCGCTCCAGCCACGCGACGAACCGGTCGACGCCGGCCAGCAGTCGCGCCCCGTGATAGATCACGCCGTCCATGTCGCAGATAAAGCCCGCGCGGGCTCGCAGCCTGTCCATCGGCGCCGGTGTATCCATCGGAGACCTCTCCGGTCCTAGGGGCATCTTACGCGCCCGTTGTCCGTCGCGGCACCGGCGGTCGGCGACATGCCGCGGCACGGTGAGCCCCGACGTAGGGCGTCCTTGAGCTTGGGGCCACGTCCCTGATGGTCTCCGACGCCCGCGGCTTTGTCAACCCCTGCCGGACGCGCCGGCCGAACCGACGGCGCCGCGTCGGAATCAGGCGTTGACGCGGGAGAGGAGTGTGGTAAACTCTGTCTTAATGGTGCGCCGCGCCGTATCCGGCGCCGGCGGTGGAGTCCCCGTGGGTATCAGGGGAAGACAGGGTTGTTCCGGGGCGGCCGGGGGTCGTTCCGGAACAGGGCAGCACAGAAAGGGCATGTCATGGGATCAGCATCCACGATCGGTCCGACCGAATTCGAATCGCTTGAGCCGCGGCTGTTGTTGAGTACGACAATCTTCTACGAAACCTTCGAGGGTTCGTTCCCGGGGCCCTGGACGACGAACGTCAGCCAGGGCCGGCGGTGGGGGCAGGCGATGTCCATGAGCTACGGCGGCTGGTACAGCGCCCACTGCGCCGTCACCCAATACGGCACGGAGACGAACAACTACGTCGACAACATGCTCACCACTCTCTCGCGGACGGTGGACCTCAGCGGCTACGACGCCGCGACGCTGTCGTTTAAGACCTACCTCAACTGCGAGTACGGCTACGACGGCCTGACGGTGACGGTCAACGGCACGCCCACCGGCGGGATGGGCACGGGCTCGTCGGGCGACTGGTTCCAGGTCGATATCGACCTGGGCGCCTGGTGCGGGGACGACAACCTGACGCTCGCCTTCCAGTTCAGCTCCGATTATACCGGCATCCCCTACGGCTACAGCGGCGCCTGGATCGACAACATCCTCCTGCTGGCCGAAGCGGCGCCCCCGCCGACGGACACCGACGACCAGCTCGCCGAGGCGACGACGGTCTGGACGATCCCCTCCACGTTCAACGGCGAGATCACCCCCGAGACCGACGTGGATATGGTCCGCTTCACGGCGTTCCCGGGCGCCAACGTAGGGCTCGATCTCGACCGGCTCTCCGGCGATCTCGACGGGTACCTGCGCATCTTCGACGACGCCGGCAACGAGCTGGCATTCAACGACGATGCCTACGCCCCCGACGGCGACAGCGGGCCGGACACCGACGCGTTCATCGAGTTCACCTGCGGCGATTCGTTCTGGTATTACGTGGGCATCTCGGCCGCGGGGAATACCGACTACGACCCGGTCACCGGCGAGGGCGACGCGCCCGGTGGGTCGACGGGCCAGTACGCCCTGTCGATCACGTTGATCCCCGACGCCGACCTCCGCCTGGCGTCGTACGGCCTGCAACTGCCCGGCGGGGCGCTGCTGACGGGCCCGAACGCCGCGGGCCTCGGCTACACCATCGTCAACGACGGCCCGCGCACGCTGCAGGCGAGCGGCTGCGCGATCGACATCCTGCTGTCGACCGACCCGACCATCACCGCCGACGATACCCTCATCGGAACCTACGAGCTGCCGCTGTCGCTGGCGGCGGGCCAAAGCGCCTCCGACAGTGTCACGCTCACCGTGGACGTGCCCGCCGCCGTGTCGTCCGGCGTGTACTACGTCGGCGGGCACGTGCGGTCGACCGCCGGCATCGATGATCCGGACGACGGTAACAACTGGCTCGCCGGCCCAGCCGTCCAGGTGGTGCGTCTGGTCTCGCCGGGCGACGCCGACGGCGACGGGGATGTCGATCTGGACGACTTCATGGCGCTCAAGCAGAACTTCGGCACGGCGACGGATGCGACGTGGGCGATGGGCAACTTCGACGACGACGGGGACGTGGACCTCGACGACTTCATGCTGCTCAAGCAGCATTTCGGCACCGCCGCCGACGCCGCCCCGGTCGTCCGCGCCGACACCGCCGTCGCCGACGCCGTCGAGCCGCCCGCCCGTCGCCTCCGGCGCCGCCTGGCCCGCCGCGCACCCCGCGACCTCGCGACCGACACGTCGGTCTTCGACCTCCTGGAAACCGCCCGCCTGGCCCCGCCGCGCCGGTGAACGGCGAATATCGAATACTGAACAAGGAATATCGAATATCGACGTAAACGGCCAGCGGCGCCGGAGGCACCCTGGTGCGTCAGCCTACTTCGAGATTCGATATTCCCTGTTCGATATTCGATAT
>CAZHRW010000212.1:0-23901 GCA_964535025.1 uncultured Planctomycetales bacterium | reverse complement strand
CGACGCCTTGCGAACTCCCTGTGAACCGCCGTGTACGGACCCGTACGCACGGTGGTGTGGGAGGTGGGGGTGAGCAATCACCCCCGCCTACCCGATCTGCGGGGGCCGGGGGATCCCTTACCCGTCGAACTTGGCGATCCAGCGGTCGACCAGTTCAAGCCGGGCGGCGGTGTCGCCGGCGTCGTCAAAGCCGGTCAGCTCCGGGGCCAGGGTGGTCAGCAGTTGGACCAGGCGCGCCTGGCAGGCGCTGTCGGGCTCGGCGGCGGCCAGTTCTTCCCGCAGGCGCAGCAGCAGCGGGCGGATAGCGCGGCCCTTCAAGGCCAGAAGCGCGTCGGTCGCCTCGCCTCGCCGGGCCTCGTCGTCGCAGACCACCACCGCGATGAGGGCGGCCACGTCGGCGGTCGCAGGGCTGGTGCTGGGGCGGGTGGCGCCGATCTCGGGAAGCGATCGGAGGGACGCCTGCTGAGCCTCGGTCAGGCGTTCGCCCAGCCGGCGGGCGGCGGCCTCGGTCAGCGCCGTCATCTGCTCGTCCTGCCCGGCGTCGCGGAGGGCCGCCAGCCGATGTACGAGGCGCTCAACCGCCGCGGCGAAGAGCGCTTCGTCGGTCTGATCGTTCAGGGCCGTCAGGACCGCCATATCGTCGGCGGCCAGCATGGCGTCGACCCAGGCCAGCCACACGGTGCCGGTCGCCTCGCCGGCGACGGGGAGGGCCTCGGCCAGCACGTCGGCCGCCTCGGCGGGGCGGGCCCCCGGGGGGGCCCTCGGCGAGCTGCTCGACGAGACGGGCGACCGTGTCGTTGTCGGCGCTGTGCATGAGCAGCGGGATCGTCTCCCAGGCGCGGCGGCGGACGACCGGATCGCTCTCGACGTCGGGATGGGTTCGCCCCAGCACCGCGGGGACGTGGGCGGCGTTGCCCAGCTCGGCCAGCGTGGCGATCGCCGTCTGGCGCACGCCGCGGTCGCTGTCGGCGGCCAGGGACGCAATCGCGTCGGCCGCGTCGGTCACGCCCAGGCGGGCCAGGCCGCGCATCGCTTCCAGGCGGATGGGGGCCTCGCCGTCGCGGAGGGCCGAGGACATCACCTCGGCGAAGTCCGGGTGGTTCAGCGCCCGCATGGCGCGAAGCAGGTTCCGCCGCAGGTCCCCGTCGCTGGTGGTGCTTCGGGCGTAGCGGTCGATGAGGGTCCGGGCAAACTTGCCGGCCTGGGCCTCGGCCGGCGGGGCCTTGGTGACGAGTCGTTCGACGGCCAGGGCGGCCTGGTTGGCCTCGCCGTTGGGCCGGGTGGCGACGGTTTCGACCAGCACGTCCAGGGCCCGCGGGTCGCCCAGCGCGCCCAGTGCGGCGATCCAGGCCGTGCGGACCTCCGTGACGGTCTCGTCGGCGAGCCGCTCCATAATCTGTTCGACGGCCTGGGCGTCCTTCAGGTCGGCCGTCAGGCGGGCCGCCGCGGTTCGCACCGCCGGGTCGTCATCGTCCAGCAGCCCCCGCACGATGGCGGGGGTCTCGTCGGCCAGCGGCTCGGAAGACGCGACCCGCCTGGCGGCCAACCCCAGGCCCGTCCGGCGGGTCTCCGGCAGCGTGTCGCGCAGCAGCTCCAGGATCAGGGCCTGTTGACGCGTGGTGTCGGCCGTAGTCGCGTAGAGCTGGCGCAGCGCCGCGTCGAGTCGTTCGGTCAGCGCCGCGATGTGACGCTGCTGGATGTCGTTCTGGCGGGTAAGTGCCTCGATCTGATCGGCCAGCCACTGCTGGCGGGGCTTGGACTGGTTGGCCTGCCACCAGTAGCGCCACCGCAGCGAATCGGCCCCGAACTGGCGCATGCCGGTCAACTGCTGCAGGGCGTTGGCGGCGGCGGTGCGGATGGTCGGCTGGGGCGATTCGAGCAGGCCGATGAGCGTTTCGATCGATTCGGCCTCGATCCGCCGGGACAGCGCTTCAATGGCCGTCAGGCGGGTCGGTTCGGATGCGTCGGGATCGGCGGCGCGCTGCGCCAGGCGGGCGAGGACGGCTTGGTCGGTGTAGGTGCCCAAGGCCCCGGCGGCGGCCTGCCGGACGGCCGGATCGTCGTCGTCGAGCATGGCCAGCAGCGGATCGACAAAGGCCTCGCGGCCGGCCATCATGTCGGCGACGGCGCGGGCGACGGCGATGCGGGAGGCCGGATTGCCTTCATCGGCGAGGATCTGCGCCAGGATACCCGTGGCGGCCTGGTCGTCGCGTCCCAGCAGGAGCGTGGCCGCGTCGTACTTTGTCTCGGCCGACCGGGTCGGATCGGTCAGCATGCGCGAGACCGTTGCCAACTGGCGCTGCTCGGGATCCGACGGCGCCGCGGCGGCGGCACCGTCGACGGCGGCGGCGGAGACGCAGCCGCACAGGCCCAGCAGGATGATGTGTATCATTCTCATGGGCGACGGTCCTCGCGTCGCGACCGCCCCGACGACGATGACGGGGACGGGCGAGACGACAGTCCCGAGTTTACAGTATCTTCGGCGCGATCGTGAACCAAAATCACTCGCGCGCCCGCCCGATTGCCCTGCGGCGGTCGAGATGTTAGGCTCGGCGGCGGGGCGATCGCCCCCGCAGCGAAAGGAATAACGATGGCCGAGGCCGACGCACTGGTCCTGTCTCCCCACCCCGACGACGCCGAGCTGGCCATGGGCGGGACGATCGCCCGGCTGGTCGCCGAGGGCCGTCGCGTGGCGATCGTGGACGTAACCAGGGGGGAGCCGACGCCCTACGGCGACGAAGCGACGCGGGCCGCCGAAACCGCCGCGGCCAACGCGGCCCTGGGCCAGCCCCGGCGGGAGAACCTCGGCCTGCCCAACCGCTGGCTGGAGGTCAGCATCCCCAATCGCAAGCTCGTGGCCGCCGTCATCCGCCGCCACCGGCCGAAGGTGCTATTCATCCCGTTTCGCCTGGATGCCCATCCGGACCACCTGGCGGTGCATGAGCTGGCGATCCGCGCCCGGTTCGATGCCAAACTGACCAAGACCGACATCCCCGGCGAACCGTGGTATCCGCCGCGGGTGGTGCAGTTCTACTGCACGCACCTGATGGTCAACATCCAGCCGACGTTCGTGATCGACACCAGCGATCACATCGAGGCAAAACGCAGCGCCATCGACGCTTACCAGAGCCAGTTCTACGTCGGTCGCGACCGGCCCGGCTCGGTGCCCGACCTGGTCGCGCGGATCGACGCCTACTTCGGCTCGCGGATCGGCCGGCGGGCCGCCGAGCCGTTCTACACCGACGAGCCGATCGCCGTCAGTGATCTCGACACACTGGTATGACAACGGACGGCAGTCGAATAATGGGTGCGCGGACCGCTGAGAGGCCCGCGTGGGCGCGTATCTGCCTTCAATAGCGCGAAAAGCCGTGGACGCGCCGTTGGAAAGCGGGTATTGAAAGATGTTGAATATCCGCCGCAGCGGCCCAAAATCCTTGTGATGCCGGAGCTTGCGAAGTGGTACAATATTTAGAGCAAAAAGTCTTGACTACTACCACATGTTGGGTACCTTTTGTTTATGCCTTGCTAAGAAAACGTGTCAGTGGGACGGTGACGGCAGTTCAAGCGAGGACTCGTCGGGAAACCGCGGTAAGGTCACGTTCGTCTTAGGGTTGGCACCAATCAGGTTTCAGGACGTTCGTTCTGTGTCACGGAAGTCACAAGGCGACAGGTTTGATGGGTGTGCGCACGCTTGGTGCGGCGCGGTTGCGACGAGGAGTGGTCGATGAAGGATCAGACAGCCGCAGAAAACCAGAGGCAAACGCCCGACGGCAAGGTCACGGAAGGACCGGCCGCGTCGGGTCTGGAGATTCGACGGACGTTCTCCACCGAGGGGGTCCATCCGTTTGATCAGATCACGTGGGAAACCCGCTGCGCATCGATCCGGGGCAGCGACGGCGAGGCCATCTTTGAGCAGCGCGACGTGGAGGTCCCCGCCGATTGGAGCCAGTTGGCCACCAACGTGGTGGTCAGCAAGTACTTCTACGGCGACGCGGCCAAGAGCGAGCGGGAGCGGTCGGTCAAGCAGTTGATCCACCGCGTCACGCGGACGTTGGCCAACTGGGCCCGCGACGACGGGCTGATGGACGCCGCGACCGCCGACGTGTACTACCAGGAGCTGTCCTGGCTGTGCGTCAACCAATACGGCGCGTTCAACTCGCCCGTGTGGTTCAACGTGGGGCTGTTCCACGAGTACGGCATCGACGGCGGCAACGGCAACACCCGCTGGGACGCAACCGCCGGCGGGCCGGTGCGGAACGAGCGGGGTTACGAGTATCCCCAGGCGTCGGCGTGCTTCATCCAGAGCGTCGCCGACAACATGGAGAGCATCATGGATCTCGCCAAGAGCGAGGCGATGCTCTTCAAGTTCGGCTCCGGCACGGGCACCGACCTGTCGAGCCTGCGGTCCAGTCGCGAGAAGCTCGCCGGCGGCGGCACGCCCTCGGGGCCGCTGAGCTTCATGCGGGTCTACGACCAGGTCGCCGCCGTCGTCAAGAGCGGCGGCAAGACCCGGCGCGCCGCCAAGATGCAGTCCCTGCGGTGCGATCACCCCGATATCCGGGAATTCATCGAGGCCAAGACCAACGAGGAGAAGAAGGCCTGGGCGCTCATCGAGGAAGGCTACGAGGGCGACTACAACGGCGAGGCGTACGGCTCGGTGATGTTCCAGAACGCCAACCTCTCGGTCCGGGTCACCGACGAGTTCATGGAGGCCGCCCTCGCCGACCACGCCTGGCAGACCTACGAGGTCACCACCGGCAACCCCTCGGCCAGCTACCGCGCGTCGGAACTGCTCGACCTGATCGCCGAAGGCACCCGCGTCTGCGGCGACCCCGGCGTGCAGTATCACTCCACGATCAACAAGTGGCACACCTGCCCCAACTCCGGGACGATCAACGCCTCGAACCCCTGCAGCGAGTACATGTTCGTCAACGACTCGGCCTGCAACCTGGCGAGCCTGAATCTCCTCAAGTTCCGGCGGGAGGACGGCAGCTTCGACGTCGAGCGGTTCCGCACCGCCGTGCGCCTGTTCGTCATCGCCCAGGAGATTCTGGTCGACCACGCCAGTTACCCCACGCCGGGGATCTGCGCCAACAGCCACCGCTTCCGTCCCCTGGGGCTGGGCTACGCCAACCTCGGCTCGCTGTTGATGAGCCTCGGCCTGCCCTACGGCGGCGACGCCGGACGCGCCCTGGCCGGGGCGATCACCGCGGTCATGACCGGCACCGCCTACGAGGCCAGCGCCGAGCTGGCGGGGGCCCTCGGGCCGTTCGAGGCGTTCGCCGAGAACCGCGAGCCGATGCTCAACGTGATGGGCATGCACCGCGCCGCCGTCGACGCCGTCGCCGCCGATCTGTGTCCGGCGCCCCTGCTGGACGCGGCGGCCGACGCGTGGAACCGGGCGATCGCCGCCGGGCAGGAGCACGGCTACCGCAACGCCCAGGTCAGCGTGCTGGCGCCCACCGGGACGATCGGCTTCATGATGGACTGCGACACCACCGGCATCGAGCCGGACATCGCCCTGGTCAAGTACAAGCTGCTGGCCGGCGGGGGGATGTTCAAGATCGTCAACCGCACCGTCCCCCAGGCGCTCAGGCGGCTGGGCTACCCGCCCGAGCAGGTCGCCGAGATCGTCGACTACATCGAGAACCACGACACCATCGAGGGCGCGCCGCACCTGGCCGAAGAGCACCTGCCCGTCTTCGACTGCGCGTTCAAGCCCGCCAACGGCCATCGCAGTATCCATCACATGGACCACATTCGCATGATGGCCGCGGTCCAGCCGTTCCTGTCGGGGGCGATCTCCAAGACCGTCAACATGCCCAAGACGTCGACCCGGGACGACATCCGACAGGTCTACACCGAGGGCTGGCGGCTGGGGCTCAAGGCGGTGGCGATCTACCGCGACGGCTCCAAGCGCAGCCAGCCGGTCAACACCTCCAAGAAGCCCACCAAGGCCGCCGCGGCGAGCGATACGGACGCCGCGATCGCCGAGGCGGTCGCCGAGGCGATGCGCCAGCCGCACCGCCACCGCCTGCCCGACACCCGCGAGTCGATCACCCACAAGTTCGACGTCGCCGGCCACGAGGGTTACATCACCGTCGGGCTGTTCGAGGACGGCTCGCCGGGCGAGGTGTTCATCACCATGGCCAAGGAAGGCTCGACGGTCGGCGGCATGATGGATGCGTTCGCCACGGCGATCAGCCTGTGCCTGCAGTACGGGGTGCCGCTGGACGGGCTGGTCAAGAAGTTCAGCCACCAGCGCTTCGAGCCCAGCGGGATGACCGCCAATCGCGACATCCCGTTCGCCAAGAGCATCGTCGATTACATCTTCCGCTGGCTAGGCCTGCGTTTCCTGGACGACTACAGGAAGGCCAACCTGCCCCAGCGGCCCGCCCGCAGCGGCGGGACCGCCGAACCGGCGGAAGCGACGTCTTCAGCAGCGCCCGAGGTTGTCACGGAAGACGCCACCTCGGATCCTAGCCGCGCCGGCGAGGCTTCCGACAAGGACGTCTCAAAGCCCGTCGGCGCAATGTCGGCCCGCTCGACCGCAAACCCGGGAGCCATCCGCAAGCCGATGGCCACGGCGCCGCGCACGAGGCGGGGACAACTGGCGCCCACCCCGGGCGCCGACATACGGGTGGATCAACAGTTCTCCCATTTCCAGGAGGATGCGCCTCCCTGCGACATTTGCGGCAGTATCACCGTGCGGAACGGGAACTGCTACAAGTGCTACAACTGCGGCAATTCGCTCGGGTGCTCTTAGCGACTGCGGGCGAGCGGCCCGGGTCGCGGGCCCGGGGTTGGATGAAACGGTTGGAGGGCAGTGCACGGATTGGCGCTGCCTTCGACGGACCAGGGATGGGAAGCGTCCGGGCCGGTCGCCGCCCTGGCGGCGACCGATCCCGGGCGGTTGCGAGCGATGGACTATTGCCTTCGAAGTCCCAATGTGATATAGCATTGGACACGACAACGGGTCGCCTTTGCGGGGCCAACTATCGGGATGCCGACCGCGCCGCGGGGAGCGCAAGCAGGACGCGACTCGACTCAGTAAGGGGCGGGTATCCGGCACCCATGTGATATCTTTGCCGAGACGCCGCGCCATGTCCAGAGAGCATAGAACTGTCCGCTGCACCCCATAACGCGCAGGTCTCCCTCCACCTGCGTCGTGGGATGCGGCAAAAACGCCCGGCGTTCAGGTCTCCCTCCACCTGGGCGTCGGGTTTTTTTGTTGAGGCCGGGGCCGAACTCCAGGGCATGCCGACTGAACCCGCACATTGCATGCCAAGGTAGTGCGTTGGAAATCCGAAATCCGAAGCACGAAAACCGAAACAAACTCGAAACAGATGAAACGACAAAACGGATAAACGTGAACGGCCAAACGACAAAAGCGAAAAGCACCCAACGACGGGGCTCGGCCGTTTCTTCGTTTGTTTTTTTGTCCGGTTGAGATTTGTTTCGTGCTTCGTGCTTCGAGTTTCGGATTTGCCGATGGCTCCGCATGTCCAGTGGGCAAACGGTCTGGCCTCCGGCCTGGAGCCCCGCTACAATGGCGGGCCTGACAACGCGTTCCCCGTAGAGAGGCTCCATCGCATGGACAAGCGCATTCGCGGCAAGGCGTTCGTCGTCGGCGACGACGTCGATACCGATCAGATCATCCCCGCCGAGTTTCTCAGCTACAACCCCGCCGACGCCGGCGAGCGGAAATACTTCGGCATGCACGCGCTCAGCGGGGTGCCCCTGGCCCAGTCCGGCCTGCCGGACGGGGGGATCCGGTTCGTCGAGGAAGGGAAGTTCACCAGCGAGTTCGCCGTGGTGATCGGCGGGAAGAACTTCGGGTGCGGCAGCTCCCGCGAACACGCGCCGCTGGCGATTCGCGAGGCCGGCGTGCGGGTGGTCGTCGCGGAGTTTTACGCGCGGATCTTCTACCGCAACAGCATCAACGGCGGCTACCTCGTCCCCGTCGAGACCGCCGAACGCCTCGTCGGCCGCGTCAACACCGACGACGATGTCGAGGTCGATCTCGAGGCCGAGCGGCTGATCGACCATACCACCGGCGAATCGTTCGCCCTCAAGCCCCTCGGCGACGTCGGCCCGATCGTCGAGGCCGGCGGCGTCTTCGACTACGCCAAGCGCAGCGGCATGCTCAAGTGACTCACGCCGATGCCCCGGCCGCCAGCGGGCGGAAGCCGCGACGGTACTGGATGAGGATCGCCAGCCAGACCCCCAGCGCCGCGCCCGGATAGGCCACGAACCGCAGCCAGTACACCAGTTGGACCGCCCACCCGGTCTCGGCCGTCGCCATCGCCCGGGCCGTCCCCTCGACCAGTTCGTCGCCGCTGAACAGGGCGCCGGGCAGGCCGAAGCCCTCGAACGCGAGGTTCCACGGCACCAGCATGACCGCCAGCAGCAGGCTCCACAGCAGCGCGCTGGTGAGGTAGGCCACCCCGCTCAGTCGCCCCAGCAGCGTGATCGTCACCGTCACCAGCAGCACCGCCGCCAGCAGCACCGCCGCCGGCAGTCCGACGGCGCGGGCGACCGGCAGGCCGACCGCCAGGACGGTGTAGATCTGCTCCCCGTCGACCAGGGGCGGGCCGCTCTCGCTGTCGGCGGGGAACGGCTTATCCTGCCTGGCCGTCTGGATGGTCTCGAAGGGCGCCGCCTCGTCGTCGTCGCGGCCGTCGGCGGTCGGCGGGGTGGCCGGCGCGGGCCGGGAGGCAGCTTCGGCGGGCCGGGAGGCGACGGGATCGCCGGCGGGCGCCTCGCCGCGGACCGCGGCCAGGTCCGCCTGGAGCGAGGCGCTGCCGTCCAAAACCGTGGTCAGCCGCAGCGTCAGCGCCGCCGCCAGGTTGCCCGCCAGGACGATCAGCAGCACCACCAGCAGCCAGTTCTTCGCGCCCTTAAGCTTATACAGGGCGTCGAGATAGTCACTCGCGTCGGCCGGATGTTCCAGTTGCTGCATTGCAGACCCCTCGTTGGGCGGCCACGGCCGGCCTGGACATTCCAAACGCGAAACCCGAAACGTGCGACATTGTCGAAAACGGCGCTACAGGCTCGCTGCCGCCGCCCGGAACGCTTCGATGGCGGCGGCGGCCGTGGTCGCAATGTGCTCCTCGCTGTGCGCCAAACTGATGAACCACGCCTCGAACTGGCTGGGCGGCAGGTAGACGCCGGCGTCCAGCATGGCGTGGAAGAACGCGGCATATGCCCGGGTGTTCGACGCTTTGGCGGTCGTGTAGTTGGTGACCGGTCCGGGCGTGAAGAACACCGACAGCATGCTGCCGGCACGGTTGATACGGATCTTCCCGCCGACGCCGGCCTGGGTGGCGGCGTCTTTCAACGCGAGCGACAGGGAGCCGCCAAGGCCTTCCAGGCGGCCGTACGCGGCCCCGTCGCGCAGGGGTTCGAGCGTCGCCCGCCCGGCGGCCATGGCCAGGGGGTTGCCGCTGAGTGTCCCGGCCTGGTAGACCGGCCCGAGGGGGGCCAGGCGGTCCATCAGCGACGCCGTCCCAAGGTACGCCGCGACCGGCAGTCCGCCGCCGACGACCTTGCCCACGAGTGTCAGATCGGCCCGGACGTCGTAGAGCTCCTGGGCGCCGCCGAAGGCCAGGCGGAAGCCCGTCATCACCTCGTCGAAGATCAGCAGCGCCCCGTGGCGGTCGCATAGGTCCCGCAGGCCCTGGAGGTAGTTCGCCTTGGGCCGCACCACGCCCATGTTCCCACAGACCGGTTCGACGATCATCGCCGCCACCTGCCCGTCGTGCGCCTCGAAAGCGGCGGTCGCGGCGTCGAGGTCGTTGTACTCGACGACGAGGGTATCGGCCGTCACGCCCGCGGGCACCCCGGGCGAACTGGGCACGCCCAGCGTGGTCGCGCCGCTGCCGGCGTCGACGAGCAGGGCGTCGGCGTGCCCGTGGTAGCCGCCGGCGCATTTGATAATCTTGTCGCGCCCGGTCGCCGCCCGGGCCAGGCGCAGCGCCGCCATGGACGCCTCGGTGCCGCTGTTGACGAAGCGGATCTTCCCGGCGTGCGGGTAGGCGCCCAGGATCAGCTCGGCCAGCTTCGTCTCGGCCTCGGTCGGCGCGCCGAAGCTCATGCCCCGCCGCGCCGCCTTCGTCACGGCGGTGACGACCTGCTCCTGCGCATGGCCGCCGATCAGCGGGCCGTACGACCCGACGTAGTCGATGTACTCGTTGCCGTCGACGTCGACCACCACGGCGCCCCGGGCCGAGCGGATCACCAGGGGCGACCCGCCGACCGCCGCGAACGCGCGGACGGGCGAGTTGACCCCGCCGACCAGCACGTCGCAGGCCCGGGCGAACGCGGCCTCGGATTTTTCGTGGCTCAAAGCCATGATCGCATTGTCCATCACCTTGGCCCCCATCTTCCCCGCGGTCCGTCCCGGCGGTGGCCTATCTCACCACCAGGTTCACCAGCCGGCCGGGGATGACGATCGTCTTGACGATCGACTTGCCGGCCAGCTGCTGTGAAATTTTCGCATCCGACGTCGCGGCGTCAAGGACCGTCTGCTCGTCGGCGCCGGCCGCGACGGTGACCCGCCCGCGGACCTTCCCGTTGATCTGCACGGGCAACTCGACCGTCGCATCCACCGTCATCGCCTCGTCGTACGACGGGAACGGCTCGTAGGCCAGCGACCCGTCGTGGCCCAGCCGCTGCCAGAGCTCTTCGCTCAGGTGCGGCGCAAACGGCGCCAGGATCAGCACGAACCGCTCGGCCTGCGAGCGGCCGATCCGCTCGGCGCGGTAGACGGCGTTGACGAACTCCATCATCGCCGCGATGGCGGTGTTGAACTTCATCGCCTCAATATCTTCGCCCACCTTCTTGATCGTCTTGTGCAGTGCGCGTTCCAGGTCCTGGTCCTTGTCGTCGGTCAGCAGGGCCGGCTGGTCGTCGGTGCCGGCGATCATCCGCCAGACCCGCTGGCAGAAGCGGTGGACGCCCGGCACGTCGCGGGTGTTCCAGGGCTTGGACGACTCCAGCGGGCCCATGAACATCTCGTACAGCCGGAACGTGTCGGCCCCGAACGCCGCGATGATCTCGTCGGGGTTGACGACGTTCTTGAGGCTCTTGGACATCTTTTCGACCGATTCGACGAGTTTCTCGCCGGTTTTCGCGTGATACGCCCCCTCCTCGCGGAAGTCGATGTCGTCGTAGCCGATATACACCCCCCGCGCGTCGCGGTAGGCGAAGCTGCGGATCATGCCCTGGTTGAACAGCCGTCCGAACGGCTCGGGGGTGCTGACGTAACCGAGGTCGTAGAGCACCTTGTGCCAGAACCGCGCGTAGAGCAGGTGGAGCACCGCGTGCTCGGCGCCGCCGACGTAGAGGTCGACGCCCATCGGGCTCTGCCCCGCCGCCGGCTCGCCGGCCGGGCGCATCCAGTAGCGCTCGACGCGGCGGTCGCAGAAGGCCTCCTCGTTGGTCGGATCGAGGTAGCGCAGGTAATACCAGCAGCTTCCGGCCCACTGGGGCATCGTGTTCAACTCGCGGGTGGCCGCCCCGCCGCACGCGGGGCAGGTGGTGACGACCCAGTCGGTCGCCTTGCCCAGCGGCGGGGCGGGCAGCGCCTCGGGGTCGTCGCTGGTGGCGGGCGTGAAGTCTTCCATGTCGGGAAGTTCCAGCGGGAGCTGGTCTTCGCTCAGCGCCACCGTCCCGCACGTCGGGCAGTGAACGATCGGGAACGGCTCGCCCCAATACCGCTGGCGGCTGAACAGCCAGTCGCGAATCCGGTAGTTGACCGCACGGCGGCCGAGGCCGGCGGCGGCCAACTCGTCGGTGATCCGCGCCTTGACCTCCGCGGTCGGCAGCCCCGTATAGTCGCCGGAGTTGACGGCGACCCCCTCGCCCACGAAGCCGCGCCAGTCGCCGTCATCGGGCGGCCGGACGACCTGGAGGACCGGCAGGTCGAACTGCTCGGCGAACTCCAGGTCGCGGGTGTCGTGCGCCGGCACCGCCATGATCGCGCCGGTGCCGTAGCCCATCATGACGTAATCGGCCACCCAGATCGGCACCGCCTCGCGGTTGACCGGATTGATCGCATAGGCCCCGGTGAACACGCCGGTCTTGGTCTTGGCCTCGGCGGTCCGCTCCATCTCGCTCTTGTGGACCGCCTCGGCGACGTAGGCGTCGACGGCGCCGCGCTGGGCGGCCGTCGTGATCCGGGCCACCAGCGGGTGCTCGGGCGCGAGGACCATGTAGGTGGCGCCGAAGAGCGTGTCGGGCCGGGTGGTGAACACGCGGATCACCTCCTCGCCGGCGATGCCCGGAAACCCCGTCTCGGCCCGCTCGTCGAACCACGCCTCGATGACGGCATCATCGGCGGCGAGGAGGAAATCGACGTCGGCGCCGACGCTGCGGCCGATCCAGTTGCGCTGCATCAGCTTGATCGGCTCGGGCCAGTCGACCTCGACCAGGTCGTCGGCGAGGCGGTCGGCGTAGGCGGTGATCCGCAGCATCCACTGCGTGAGCGGACGTCGGTAGACCGGGTAGTCGCCGCGTTCGGAGCGGCCTTCGTTGGTGACCTCCTCGTTGGCCAGCACCGTGCCGAGGGCCGGACACCAGTTGACGGGCACCTCGGCCTGGTAGGCCAGGCGGTACTCGTCGAGCAGCCGCCGCTGCTGGTCGCTCTCGAGTTCGTGCCAGCGGCGCAGGCCCCCGGGCACGCCGGCGAGGGCTTCGAGGTCCTCGGCCGCGCCGGAGGGGACCAGTCCGCCGTCGAGGTCCACGTAGTAGTCGCCCCGCTCGAGGGCGTGGACCAGCTCGCCGATCGGCCGGGCCTTGCCGGCCTCGGTGTCGAACCAGCTGTTGAACATCCGCAGGAAGATCCACTGCGTCCAGCGGTAGTACGACACGTCGGTGGTCGCCAGCCGTCGCGACCAGTCGTAGCTGAAGCCGAACAGCTTGATCTGGCGTTCGATGTTGGCGATGTTCCGCTCGGTCGTCTGGCGCGGGTGGACGCCGTGCTCGACGGCGTACTGCTCGGCCGGCAGGCCGAAGGCGTCGTAGCCCATCGGGTGCAGGACGTTGTAGCCCCGCATTCGCCGGTAGCGGGCCATGATGTCGGTGGCGGTGTATCCCTCCGGGTGGCCCACGTGCAGCCCGGCCCCGCTGGGGTAGGGGAACATGTCCAGGATGTAGGCCTTGGGCTTGTCGACGAAGCCTTCCTGTCCGGGGTTGGGCACGCCGAAGGTCTCGTGTTCGGCCCAGTACGCCTGCCACTTCGCCTCGATCGCGGTGAAATCATATCCAGCCATCGTCAACCACCTCGGTGCTATTCTAGAGCCGTCGCAGCGCATCGCGCACGGCGTCGGGTTTCAGGCCTTCGACCAGGAACGTCTTGTTCGGATTCGTCGGTCCGCTCGCCAGGCGGACCTGCCGGCGCGGCACGTCGAGGGCGTCGGCGAGCAGCGCCGCGATGGCGGCGTTGGCCTTGCCTTTCTCCGGCGCGGCGCTGACGGCGACCTTGAGCCGCCCGCCCAGGGCGCCGGCGATACGGCTGCGACTCGCGCCGGCCGCGGCCTTCACCGGGAGGATCGTCCCGGCGGGCGAATCCGTAAGCTCAAGTTTGTCGGTGCCTTGCACGTACGGTCCTTATCGGCGCTGGCGAAAGAGGCACTATACCGCAATCGCCGCGTCGGGCCAAGGGCCTCCCGCGGCGGCGATGGGGCCGTCATCGGTTTGACTCGACCGGCCCGGCCCGGTATGATCGCCGAGCGGGGCTGCGTGGAAGGGACCTCTCCGATGCGCGTGAACATGCGACGAGCGAGACGGCTGTCGTGGGCGCTGATCGCGGCGACAGGCCTGGCGGCCGGGTGCGGCTCGCCCGGGCCGTCCGAGCCGTCCGAGGCGTCCCTGCTGCCGCTGTTCGACGGTTCGTCCGGCTCGCCCACCCTCAACAGCCGGTCGATGCAGCCGGTCAGCGAGTACACGCCGACGCCGGGGGCGCGCTGTGCCTACGTGGTCCGCCTGAGCATCTTTTCGGTGGCGGTGCCCGGCGGGGCGGTCAGTTGCTCCGAACGGCTGTGGCACTACCTCGACGAGGAGATCACCGACGCCGACATGGCCGGCACGCTCAACCGCAACGGCCTGCGGGTCGGTCGGGGCAAGCAGGCCGACTGGCCCGCCGTCGCGTCGCTGCTGCGCGAGATGACCGGCCAGACGCCCGTTCGGCAGGAGCACCTCGTTCAACCCGGCTCGACGGCGTCGATCGTGATGGTCAGGTCGCAGCCGGCCCAGCGGATGTTCGTGTTCGATGAGGTCGGCTGCCTCCGCGGGCGGGACTACCCGCCCGGCGACAACGTGCTGATGGTCAGCGCCCGCCTCAACACCGACAACCCCGCCGACGTGACGATCCACGCCGCCCCGGTCATCCGCACGGCCCGCCGCGGGCCGGGCATCGTCTCGACCGACGCGGGGGTCCGCCTGACCCGCGAGCCGAAGATCGTCCCGGTCGAGCCGCTGGAATTCACCGCTCGCGTTGACGAGGGGTCTTACCTTATCATTGGGCCGGGCGTGGCCGCGCGGCGAACGACCTCGCCGGGCCGGCGGTTTTTCGCCCGCACCCGAGACGGGCTGGCCCAGGAAGTGCTCCTGGTGATCGTCCCGAGGGTGTTTGTCGCCGAGTTGCCGGCGGTGGAGCCCTAGCCCGCGGAACGGAGAGATGGCCATGGCCGCCGCACCGCCGAACATCGTGCTGATCCTCGCCGACGACATGGGGTACGGCGACGTCGCCTGCCTCAACCCGGACTCCAGGATCCCCACGCCCCACATGGACCGCATGGCCGCCGAGGGGCTCACCTTCACCGACGCCCACGCCTCGTCGGCGGTGTGCACGCCGTCGCGCTACAGCATCCTCACCGGCCGCTACGCGTGGCGGGGACGGCTGCAGCGGAACGTCCTCGGGCCGGGCTATCCGCCGCTGATCGAGGCCGACCTGCCCACGCTGGGCGGCTTCCTCGGCGAATCGGGCTACCACTGCGGCTGCATCGGCAAGTGGCACCTCGGGATGGACTGGCCCTTCCGCACGCCGCGGAACCTCGACAACGCCGACTGGTGGGGCGATGAGATCCGGGAGGCCCTGGCCGACATCGACTGGACCGGCCGGATCGGCGGCGGGCCCGTCGACCGCGGGTTCGACAGCTACTTCGGCGTCGATATCCCCAACTTTCCCCCGTACTGCTGGATCGAAGACGACCACGCCGTCGACGCCCCGACCGCCGCCAAGCCCGAGGGGATGTTCGGCATCCCCGGGCCGATGGTGGACGGCTGGCGGTACGAGGACCTGCTGCCCACCCAGCAGCGCCGGGCGGTCGAGTACATCGAGCGCCGCGCCGCCGAGGGCCGCCCGTTCTTCCTGGACCTGTCGCTGACGGCGCCGCACACGCCGATCGCCCCGGCGGCCGCGTTCCGCGGCCGAAGCCGTGCGGGGGCGTACGGCGACTTCGTCGCCCAGGTCGATCACGTGGTCGGCGAGGTGCTGGCCGCCCTCGAGCGGGCCGGGATCGACGACAACACCCTCGTGATCGCCACCAGCGACAACGGCTCGCCCGGCCGCGCCGGCAGCGCCGAGGCGCCGGGGACGGTCGTCGAGACCTACGGCCACAACCCCAGCGGTCCGCTGCGGGGCCGCAAGGGCGACGCCTGGGACGGCGGGCACCGCATCCCCTGCATCGCCCGCTGGAGCGGCACCACGCCGGCCGGGGCGACGTGCGACCACCTCGTGTGCCTGATGGATCTGCCGGCCACCGCCGCCGAGCTGCTCGGCCGCGAGCTGCCCACCACCGCCTGCGACAGCGTCAGCCTCCTGCCCTACCTGACCGGCCAGGCGACGACCACGCCGGTCCGCGAGTCGCTGGTCCACCACAGCCAGTACGGCGTCTTCGCCATCCGCCGCGGGCCGTGGAAGCTCATCGAAGGCGCCGGCTCCGGCGGGTGGTTCAGCCCCGATCCGCCGGTCAGCTGCTTCGACCCGCCCGGCCAGCTCTACCACATGGGCGAGGACCTCCGCGAACGGCAAAACCGCTACGACGAGTGCTCCGACATCGTCGACGACCTGCGCCACCTGCTGACCGATACCCGCTGCACGGCGTCGCGCTGAGGCAGCCGGAGACCGCCATTCCTTACACGCCGGCCCAATTCGCGATGATCGCCGGTACGCTGATGCTGGCCAGCGTCGTGCAGAGCTCGGTGGGGTTCGGCATGGGGATGGTGGCGATTCCGGCGCTGGTGTGGCTGGGGTTCGACCTGACCGAGGCGATCGCCATCACGATGGCCGGCTCGTTCGTCACCTCGCTGATCTCGGTGCATTCCCTCCGGCGGGATGTGCCCTGGCGGCCGGTGGGCCTGTGCGTGTCGCTTCGCACCGTAGGGCTGGTCGTGGGCATCGGCCTGCTGTGGTACCTCGACACGCTCGATACCTCCCGTGTCAAGCAGGTGCTCGGCGTGGTGCTGGCCGTCGTGGTGCTGGCCCAGTGGCTGTGGAAGGTCCGCCCCCGCCAGCGGGTGGGGTGGGGCTGGACGGTGCCGGCGTTCCTCATCAGCGGCGTGATGGCCGGCAGCGTCGGCATGGGCGGCGCGCCGCTGGTGCTGTGGGTCATGGCCCACAACTGGTCGGCCGGCCGGACCCGCGCGTTCACGCTGTGCAGCTTCCTGATCCTCCAGCCGGTGATGATGGTGCTGCTGGTGGTCACCTTCGGCGCCACGGCCCTGAGGGCCATCGGCGCCGGGGCCGTCGGCGTCCCGGCGATCTTCCTGGGCACCGCCGCGGGCCTGCGGCTCGGACGGCAAATCTCCCGCCCGCTGCTGCAGAAGCTCGCCTTCGCCCTCCTGCTCGTCCTGGCCGTCAGCTCCGCCCTGAGCCCCTGGCTGTCGGGGCGGTAGGGCGTTTTGCGGCGGGCGGTGCCCCGAGTTTCGGGACACAGAAGAAATGCGAGTTGTTTACGTGTCCCGAAACTCGGAAACCTGAAACTCCGCCATGACGGAGGGGCACCGCCTGGGGGCCGAGTAGTGTCGCATTCCCCGGGTTGGCCCGATGCCGTCTGGCTCGGCCCGGGCGCGAGTCGCCGGAGTGGGTCCTGTGGTGAGGTGGCGGGGCCGGGGCAGGCTTTTCCGCCGTAAGGGTGGGCGGCGTCTGGTGAAACGCGAATAATAGGGGGCGTTTCCAAGTCAGGGGGCAAGGGCCTCCCGGTGGCGTGGGCTTCTTGCAGAGAGGCGGTGCGGGTGATGCGATTATTCCTGGTGATGCCGACGGGGCTTCGGGCGGGATACGAGAAGTTCTTCTGGACCAGTCCGCTGGGGATCGAAACGCTGGCGGCGCACGCGCGGGACCACGCCGACGTGACGTTGGTCGACATGCGCGGGCGGCCCGGCGGCGTGGCGGCCCACGCGTCGTGGCTGGCGGCCCAGGCGCCGGACATGATCGGGGTGACGGTCAACAGCGCCCCGCACACGAAGTACTCGACGGCCCTCGCCCAGGCCGTCAAGCGGCTCAACCCGGCCATCCGCGTGATCGTCGGCGGCCAGCAGGCGACCTTCCTGCCCGACGAGCTGCTCGCCGGCGGCGGGATCGACGCCGTCGTCCGCGGGGAGGGCGAGCTGACCCTCAGCGAGATCCTCGCCGGCGGCGGGTTCGCCGGCGTGGCGGGCGTTTCCTGGCGGGACGGCGACCGCATCCGCCACGAGGCCGACCGGCCCCTGATCGGGGACCTCGACATCGTCCGCTTCCCCGCGCGCGACCTGCTGCCCGACCGGGCCCGCTACCGCGTGGGGGCCTACCGCGTCGAGGGCCTGGAGACCAGTCGCGGCTGCCCGTACAACTGCTCGTTCTGCTCGGTGCGCAACTTCCACCGCGGCCGGTGGCGGGCCAAGAGCATCGAGCGGGTCATGGCCGAGATCGACGCGCTGCTCGACCGGTACGGCGAGCACATGGTGATCTACTTCGCCGACGACAGCTTCGCCACCGACATCCGCCGCGTCGAGAAGCTCTGCCGTGCGATCGTCCAGCGGCGGTCGAAGGCCTATTTCTGGTGCCAGGCCCGCGGCGACGCGCTGGTCGCCCACCCGGAGGTGGTCGAATGGATGGGCAAGGCCCACTTCGCCGCGGTGCTGATGGGGATCGAAACGCCGATCCCCCGCCTGATGGCCGAGGCGCGCAAGGGCGCGACGATCGAGCAGATCATGCAAGCCGTCGATCTGCTGCACGCCCACGACATCGGCGTGTGGGGCACCTTCGTGCTGGGCCTGCCCGGCGAGACGCCCGCGGAGACGGCGACGTCGGCGGCGTTCATCCCCACCGCCGGCGCCGACGTCGTGCAGATCACCGTCGCCACGCCCATCCCCGGCTCGCAGCTCTACGAGCGCGCCGTCGCCGACCGGCTGCTGACCACCGACGACTGGGACGCCTTCGACTTCGGCTCGCCGACCATGCTCGGGCAACTGCCCAAACCGGCCATGGACGCCCTGCTGCACCGGGCCTACCTCAAGAGCTACATGAGCGGGCGGTTCTTCCGCTCGCTGCTGAGCCGGCGGACCAACCTCAGTCGTCTCCGCCGGACCGCCTTCCTCGTGTTCGGCCGGTGGATCTGGTATCTCGCCGTCGCCGGCGCCGCCGGGCTGGTCCGGCGTCCGTTCCGCCGCCGTCCATCCCGCGCGGTGCCGATGCTGCGAACCGGGCCGGCGCAGCGCCGCCGGCGCGGGGTGGGGGAGACCTCCGGGCTGTAACGCCTTGACGGCCCCCCGGGCGAGCGGCCGCGGCGGCGAGGGGATGCCCCCGGACGGGGTCGGCCGCGATACTTGCAGGGGACGGCCGGCGCTGGCAGCGACGAAAGAGAGGGGAGCGATGGACCGTTGCGTGAGCGAGACCTGCGAGGCGATCGGCGGCCCGCGGGGGCGGGACCTGCTGCAGTTGCTGCGGAAGGTCTACTACGGGACGCACCACTACAGTGCCCTGCCCGGCGACCTGCGCCCCAGCGTGGCAGTGGCCGAGGGGCTGGGGCTGGTCAGCCGCCGGGGGCCGTGGATGCTCTTGACGACCGGCGGGTACCTGGTGGGCAACGTGGCCAAGGAGTACTGCAACTGGCTGGACGCCGGCCGCCGCATGCCCCCGCCGCGCCCGCGGCCGCACTACGTCGAGGGCAAGGACGTCGTGGACGTCGGCTGCAGCTACGGCCGGTGGCTGTGGAGCTTCCAGCAGACCGCCCGCTCGGCCGTCGGCCTCGAGCTGCAGGGGGAGTTCATCGCCCTGGGCGCGGCCCTGGCCCGCCTGGAGAACGTCCCCGCCCCGCGGATCCTCCACGGCGACGCCGAATCGGTCCACGAACTGGTCGGCATCGAGGCGGCCGACCTGGTCTTCTCCCGCCTGGTGTTCAACGCCGTCACCATCGACAAGGCCCTCCAGTCGGCCGCGGCGTGCCTGCGGCCGGGCGGGGTGCTGTGGCTCCAGGTGGAGCCGTTCGCCCACGCGCTATGGCTGCTGGGGCGGCGGCGGGACTGGCGACGGCCGAAGACGGTGGCCCACCACGCCTTCGCGCTGGGCAACTCGGTCCTCTATTCCGCCTTCGGACGCCAGGTGCACCTGCGCGCGGCGGGGCGGATGCACTCGGTCCACCGGCCGGCCTACCCGACGGTGGGGCGGTGGCGGCGGGCCCTGCGGAAGGCCGGGCTGGTGGGGTTCCGCATCGAGCACGACGAGCAAGGGCTGCTGGCCTTCAGCGCCCGCAAGCCGCCGTGCGCGATGATCTCGATGGATGACGACGGGCCGTGGTGGCGCCGCTCACGCCCAGGCCGTCGCGATCGCCCGCCCGGCTCGCTGAAGTTCATCGAGTAGCGCCGCGCGGCGCGCTGCATCGTACCGCGCCAGCGGCAGGGCCGTGCCCAAGGCCGCCGGCGGCTTGTCGGCCGGCGCGGGCACCGCGACCGCCACGGCCACGACGCCGGCGGCGGCCTCCTCGCGGCAGATCGCCACGCCGGCGCGACCGATCGTCTCCAACTGCTCCAGCAGGGCCGCCCGGTCCGTGACGCTGTTGGGCCCGCGGCGATGCAGGGGCAGCGAGGCGACGATCCGGCGGCGGCGCGGCGCGTCGAGCATGGCCAGCAGCAGCTTGCCCGTGGCCATCGTGTGGAGCCGTTCCGGCCCGTACGCCTCGCCGCGGACCGACAGCTCGCGGTCGGCGCGGACCTCCAACAGCGGCACCAGCACCCCGCCGGCCCACTCGGTGAGGATGACGTACTCGGCCAGCCGGCGCCCCAACTCGGTGACCAGCGGCTCGGCCAGGGCCGCGCGGTCCTGCCCGTCGTGCCAGCGGCGAACCACCTCCCCGGCCGCCGGGCCGAGGCGATACCGCCCCCGCGCCGACGCCTGGGCGACCCACGCGTGATGCTGAAGCGTCCGCAGCAGGCTCTGGGCCGTCTGCGGCGCCAGGTGCAGCGCGCCGGCCAACTCCGTCAGCGACAGCCCCGCCCGCGAGCCCGCCAGCCGCTCCAGGATCGCCACCGCGCGATCCACCGACTGCACCGTGCGGACCGCTCGCGTGTGGTTACTTTTCCTTGACATATCAGGTCTTCCCGCGCATAATCCGTCTATATCGTATAATATACGATAATATCGTATAACTGGCCGCCGCGTCAAGGCCGAAATCGCGGCGTATCGCGGCCGATCGAGAAAAAGGAGACGCGCACGTGGTATCGTCATTCACCGAGTCGGTCGTCGACGTCGCCCGCCGGGCGGGGGTGGACCTGGTCGGCATCGCCCCCGTCGAGCGGTTCGAGGGGATCCCGCCGGAGCACCATCCCGCGTCGATCTTCCCCGAGACGCGGTCGGTGATCGCCCTGGCCAAGCGGATCACCCGCGGCTGCCTGCGGCCGACGGAAGAGGGCACGAGCCTGGGCATCTACCGCACCTACGCGATGAACTGGGTGCCCCACCGGTTCCTCGCCTACGCGACGGTCGCGGTGGCGAGCTTCCTCGAGGATGCCCGCTGGGAGGCCGTGCCGCTGCCCGACCTGCCGCCGGAGACGCCGCCGATGGGCGTGCCGGTCAGACCCGGCCTGCCGGCGCCGAACGTGATGGTGGATTTCATTGACGCCGCGGTTCGGTGCGGCCTGGGCGAGATCGGCCTGACGGGCGAGCTGATGACGCCCGAGTTCGGCCATCGCCAGCGGGTCACGCTGATCCTCACCGATGCCGAACTTGCCCCGAGCGAGCTGTGCGACAGGGAGGTCTGCGCCCGCTGCGGCGAGTGTGCGGCGGCCTGCCCGTTCGACGCCATCGACGTCGACGCGGCGACGGAGGTGGTCATCTGCGGCAAGACCATGACCGTCGCGCCGATCGACGCCAACGCCTGCGCCCACTGCCGCAACGGCGTCGTGGCGAACCCCAGCCACCCGGCCGGACGGCCCGACCGGCTGGCGGCGCTGTGCATGCGGTCGTGCTCGCTGATGCAGGACCGGCGGGAGGCCCTCACGCGTCCGCAGGTGACGGCGTTCCGCGACAAGCCCTCGTGGGTGATCGGCCGCGACGGCATCGCCCGCCTGGCCGGGCAGGAGGGCTGACCATGGCCGACCTGACCGCCCAAGCCGTCAAGGACTACGGCATCGCCCGCGGGCTGGACCTGGTGGGCGTGGCCAACATCGAACGCTTCGCCAACGCGCCGCGGCGGATGCACCCCGCGTCGATCATGCCGCGAGCCAAGTCCGTCATCGTCGTCGCCCGCCGGATCCTCCGGGGCAACTGGCGGGGGATCGAGGAGGGCACGTACTGGCCGACGTACACCTACTTCGGCTATCACGGCCTGCTGAACAGCTTCTTCATCCCCATGCCGATGTACGACCTGGCGTGCTTCATCGAGGATCACGGCTGGGAAGCCGTGCCGTACTATCCCGGCGTCCCCGAGCGCCAGCCGCCCGAAGCGCCCCTGCGGCCGGGGGCGGTCGGGCCGGAGGTCCAGTTGGCGATCCGCATCGCCGGCATGGCCGCCGGGCTGGGCGAGATGGGCTGGGCGAAGGTGTTCATCACGAAAAAATTCGGCCCCCGCGTCCGCCTGCACGCCATCGTCACCGACGCCGAGCTGGCGCCCGATCCGCTCGTCGAGCCCGGCAGCCTCTGCGACCGCTGCATGAGTTGCGTTGGCGGCTGTTCGCCTTGCGCGATCCCGCACGTCCGCGAGGGCAAGACCGTCTCCGTCCGGATCGAGGATCAGACCTATACGTGGGCCGACATCCAGTTCGGCCGCTGCACGCTGGGCTATCACGGCGGGGACCCCATGCTCTCGCCGTTCATCCACAAGTCCCTGCCCGGCTACCGGTGCAACGTCGCCGAGCAGACAATCTCCGAGAACAACGCCTACAAGCTGTGCTGGCCGATGTCCCTCGATCGTTGGACGCCCACCGACGAGGACCCTTCCGGTTACCGCATCGAGGGCCACGCCCGCCTGAAGGAATGGGGCGGCGACGGCTCGTACGGCATCGGCGGCTCCCGCGGGTGCATGCGGAGTTGTTTCGATCACCTCGAAGCCACGGGCGGCTGTGACCAGACCTTCGAAAACGGCCGGTTCATCAAGCGCGAACGCTGGCTGCTGCCCGATACCGTGGACACTGACGGATAGCGGGCGTGGACGTCAGTCCTTCGCGCCGGCCGCGGTGCCGAAGTGCTCCTTGAGGATCATGAAGTCGTCGAGGTTGACGGCGCCGTCGCCGTTGAAGTCGCCCTGGCCCCAGGCGGCGCCGCCGGGGGTGCCGAAGTGGACCTTCAGGCGTGCGAAATCGTCGAGGTCGACGTCCCCGTCCTCATCGGCGTCGCCCGGCAGGCCGTGATGGAAGGTAGCCGCGATCTGGGCGAACAGGGACCACGCGGCGTAGGCCTTCCGATTGGCGTTGAGCGGGAGGCTGTGGGCGGATGAGCAGTTGTACCAGTCGGCGCCGAGGGTATGGCTGTTCTGCCAGTCCAGCGCCCAGTTCCGGTCGCGGGTGCCGTAGCCGTCGGAGTCGTACGCGCAGTAGTCGTTGACCAGCTTGTCGCCGTAGTAGGCGCCGTCGGGATCCCAGCTTTCGATGTCGGCGAAGTCGTAGAGGATCTTGTCGTTGAGGAGGCAGTATTGGCGGATCTGCCGGTTCCGCAGGAACAGGTTGCCGGTGGTCGCGCAGCCGTTGACGTGGCCGGTCATGTAGACGAAGTGGACGTTGGGGTACTCGGCCTCCAGTTGGTTCATGAGGCCCAGGTACAGGTCGATGTTCGCGGCGGTCGTGTCGGCCTGCCCGCACCACGACCATAGGACGACGTTGACGTCGGCGTTGGCGGGGTTGTCGAGATATTGCCGCGTGCGGGCCGCCCACGTCGTGCGGTCGGGGTTGCCCAGGTCGCCGGCCATGAAGTAATCGTGAAGGTCCAGCGCCCCGCCCGAGCCGCCGTGGTTCCAGGCGAAGAAGTTCGTCGGCAGCGACAGGCCCTTCCCGCCGCCGTTGGCGAAGCCGACCAGGCCGCTCATCCCCGTCGTCACCTGGCTGCCGTGCGAGGTGTGCCCGTAGGCGATGTGGAGCGTGTCCTTGGCGTTCTGCAGCGCCGCCGTGTGGACGGCGGTGATGTCGGTGTCTTCGTGGTCGATGAGGATCCCCGCGGCCTGTGCGGCGGTGGCCGTCAGAAGCACCAGCGTGCAGATCCACCCGAGCGTTCGCGTCCTGCGGTTCATAGCGTGCCCTCAGTCTGATGTCATGGTACCGGCTGCTGTCCCCGAAGAGATTGGAACGATTGTACCACGCGCGGGTCGTCTGTCAAGCCGGCGTCGGTGTGGCCGAGCCGGTTGCGTTGTTGCGGAAGGCCTATGGTTATTGGGCTCAGCGAGGGTGCTCCAGACGCCTTCCCCGCCAGGGAGCCTGTTTTCATTGGATCGC
>CAZHRW010000211.1:0-9332 GCA_964535025.1 uncultured Planctomycetales bacterium | reverse complement strand
GCTGCAACCATGAGCGTGTTTGACTGACAGAGGAGAGTATAGCAGCGCTTGGTCGAACGGTTCGCTTTTGCGCTAGCTAACCAAACATCACGCCGTTTGAGCCCCCCGAGGCCCATATGACGCTCTTGTCTGCATGTTGCTTGTAGAACATCACTTAAGCCCTCCTTGGACTCGATCGGGGGTAGTCCAAGCACAACAGAGATTCCGGGCCCAAAGAGAGAGAAAACCGGCTGAAACGGGGTATTTGGGGGTGGCGCGGGTCCAAGCATGGGAACGCGCCGCCCGCGTCGAGCCTCACCCATAACCTTTTGCGACAGGTGATTATAGCGACGGCCCGCCGGGAGGTCCCGACGGGCCGTGCGCGTGGAGAGCGGTTTCGCTCTGGAGCGTTCAAGTGGACCCTGAAGGATTCGAACCTTCGACCAAAGGATTATGAGTCCTCTGCTCTAACCGCTGAGCTAAGGGTCCGGCACGGTGGAAGCGCAGCCGGGGGGCGGGGGCGGTCAAGGTGGAGGCGTGCCTATCGGAGCGAGCAAAGCGAGCCGAAGCACGCCCCGAATTGGCCCGGCGGCGGGGGCACGCCCCGCTGTCGACGGCGAATTTGATTTTGTTCATCGCTGACTTAACATTGTGAAGCGCACGCATCACTTTATTGCAGTCTGCCATCATTTTATGCGCTCCAGGCCTTCTTTTATTAAGCCCTCTATTCACTTTCTTCTCCCGCCCCGCGGACGGCCGCGCCGGGCCGGAAAATGGCCCTATCCTGTCCCCGCTTGTTAGCGCCTTTTCGGCCGGCGCGGCATTGGGATTCGGATTATTCGGGTTTTATGCCGTTAAACTGGGCAATCTGCACAGTCTGCGGCGTCCCGACCGCCACAAAGTTGACCCGCCGCTTAATAACATGAACGAATCGCGTAAGATCATGAAGCGCGCATTCAATTTTATTTGGCGACAGTATAGTAAACCGGGCCAGCTTGCCGTCTCTTGCAGCCGCGGCGTCGTAACCCCTTGCCAAATCTCAGTCGGATCCCCGGCAAAGCGGCATCCAAGACGGCATCCTCTTTGCCGAAAAAATCGAAACTCGCGCGAATAGCGCGCGGTTTTGCGGCGGCGCGCTAACCGACCACCGAGGCTCCGGCGGCCGGGCGGGTGGCGAAGATCGGGCACCGGCGGCCGTAGGCGGCCTGGTAATGCGAGGCGACGGTGGCGGCGACGGTGGCGGCGGCGGCGCGCCGGGCGAGGATGATCGCGCAGCCGCCGAAGCCGCCGCCGGTCATGCGGGCGCCGTAGACGCCGTCGCAGCCGCCGGCGGCGGAGACGAGGGTGTCGAGCTCGGCGCAGCTCACCTCGTAGTCGTCCCGCAGCGAGGCGTGGCTGGCGTCCATCAGGCGGCCGACGGCGGGGTAGTCGCCGCGGGCGAGGGCCGCGACGGCGTCGAGGGTGCGGGCGATCTCGCCGACGACGTGGCGGGCCCGCCGGCGTTCGACGTCGCCCAGGGCCGCGCACGCGTCGACCTGCTCGGCCGTCGCATCCCGCAGGGCCGCCACGCCCACCGCCGCGGCGGCCCGCTCGCACTGGGCCCGCCGGGCGGCGTAGCCGCCGTCGCTGAGCTCGTGGCTGACCTGCGTGTCGCAGACCAGGACGACGACGTCCGGGTCGGCCAGGGGCACGTGGCGGATGTCGCCGCTGCGGCAGTCCAGCAGCATGGCGTGGTCGGCGCGGGCGAGCAGGACGATGCTCTGGTCCATGATCCCGCAGGGCGTGCCGGCGAAGGTGTGCTCGGCGTGCTGGCACAGCCGTGCCAGGGCCATGCCTTCGGGCCAGGGGCCCTCGCCGCCGACGGCCCGCATCGCCAGGGCGGTGGCGACCTCCAGGGCCGCGGAGCTGGACAGCCCGCCGCCGGTGGGGATGGTGCTGTCGACCAGCAGGTCCGCCCCCCGCAGCGGCGCACCCGCGCGGCGGAGGCCGTCCATGACACCCAGGACGTAGTTGGCCCATCGCGGCTCGCCGGGCTCGAGGGGTCCGTCCAGGTCGGCGCGGGCCTCGCCGGCGGCGGCGGTCGAGCGGACGCGGACCTGCCGATCCGCCCGCGGCCGCACGATGGCGGTCATCTCCCGCTCGATGGCGATCGGCAGGACGAACCCGTCGTTGTAGTCGGTGTGCTCGCCGATGAGGTTCACCCGCCCGGGCGCCCGCACCACGCGCGGGGCCGGGCCGGGCCCGAAGGTCCGCTCGAACGCCGCCCGTGCCGCGGCGGGTCGGGTCATCGGCCTCTCCCGCAGCAGTTTTTGTACTTTTTCCCGCTGCCGCACGGGCAGGGGTCGTTGCGGCCGATCTTCCCGCGGGGCGGCGGGGCGGCGGCGGGGGGCAGGCGGTCGATGACCTTGTAATCGCGGGCCGGGCGGCGGCTGCGGAGGCAGCGGGCCATCTTCTCGAAGATCGGCAGCGAGTGTTTGTAGAACATCCGGTAGCCGGCGCAGAGGTAGGGGTGGCCCGGCTCGCCGGACGACGAGGTGGCGAGGCGGTCCTTGGGGCACAGGCCGTGACAGTACCGCAGGTAGGGGCACGCGCGGCACTCGCGGGTGAGGGTGTCGAACTTGTCGCGGCCGAAGGTGGTTTGGAACTCGCCGTCGACCATCTCGGCCAGTGTCGTCTCGGCGATGTTGCCGAGAAGGTTTTCGGGGAAGACCCAGTGGTCGCAGCTGTACAGGTCGCCGTTGTGTTCCAGCGCGACGGCCCGCCCGCACGTGCGGGTGTGGACGCACAGCGACGGCGGGTAGCCCATGACCACGCCGAGCATCATGTCGAACAGTTGCACGTAGACTTCCCCGACGTGTTCGCGCTCGAGCCAGCAGTCGAACAGGCGGCAGAAGAACCGGCCCAACTGCTCCGGCCGCACCGTGCGGTCGCTGACGCCGCCGTCGCCGGTGGGCTCGACGATGGAGATGTACTGCTGGAACTGGAAGCCGGCCTCGACGAGGAAGTCGTACACCTCGACGGGGTGCTCGGCGTTGTCGGACTGCACGACCGTCAGGGCGTTGTACTCCACGTCGTGGCGCTTGAGCACCTCCAGGCCCGCCATCACCGCGTCGAACGTGCCGCGGCCCTGTTTGTCGAGGCGGTAGCGGTTGTGCAGCGGCTCGGGCCCGTCGATGCTGACGCCGACGAGGAAGTGCTCATCGTGGAGCAGCGCGCCCCACTGGTCGTCCAGCAGCGTGGCGTTGGTCTGCAGGGCGTTGGTGATCCGCAGCCCCGGGCGGCCCAGTTCGGCGGCCACCTGCTTCTGCAGGGCCACGGCGCGGCGGAAGAAGTCCACGCCCATCAGCGTCGGCTCGCCGCCCTGCCAGGCGAAGTTCACCTCCGCGACCCCCGCCGGCTGGCCGCCGATGTACTGGCGGGTGAACCGCTCGAGCGTCTCGTCGGTCATCCGCCACGATTCGCCCGCCCCGTAGAGCTTCTGCTTGTCCAGGTAGAAGCAGTAGGCGCAGCGGAGGTTGCAGATCGGCCCGATGGGCTTGACCAGGACGTGAAAACCGCCGGCGGCATGGGGTGTCGGAGCTGGCTCATTCATGGGTAATCGCCCCCAGTGTAACGACTCGGCGCCCCCCGAACAATCCGCCGACCCGGCTCAGCGGTCGTCCACGTACGCCACGGGGCGGACCGCGGCGAGCAGCCCGTGGCGGCCGGCGAGCTTGAAGAAGGTCTCCAGCCCCCGGCGATGGGCGGCGGTGAACTTGTACTGCGTCCGCTCGGTCAGCGACCGGACCGCCGCGGGGACCTGCCAGCCGAACCGGCCGGCCAGGGCCGCGGCGAGCTGGTCGGCGCGGGCCATCCCCCGCTCGCGGGCGGCGGCGATCGCTCCCCCCAGCGCGACGGCACGGCCGCGATTGACCGCCGGCGGGAGCCTCGGGTCCTGTCGGACGGCCCAGACGGCGTGGACGAAGGGCAGCGCCGTCAGCGCCCGCCACGCGGCGCCGAGATCGACCGGCCAGGCGTACTCGCCCGGCAGCGGCAGCGCCGGGCGGTCGCCGGCGTAGAAGACGGCGTCCGGGCGCCGGCGGCCGCGGAGGTCGTCGACGGAGGCGAGCGGCCGCAACTGCGGCAGGCGGCCGAAGCTCTCGGCCCACAGGACCGCCGCGAGGGCGGCGTGGAGACGGCTGTCGGGGTCGGCGCCGATCAGGCGGACCGTGGCCGGGCTGACGCGGCTGATCAGGCGGACGACGTCGGTGGGGCCGTCCGAGGCGAGGCAGGACGCCGTCAACACCAGCGGCGGCGGGTCCATCTGCTGGACGGCGATCGCCGGCAGCAGCGCCGCATCCAGCCGTCCGGCGGCCAGCTTGTCGGCCATGCGGCCGGGCGCATCGCGCAGGAGGGTCAGGCGCCCATCGCGCAGCAGGCCGTCGATCACCGGCAGGACGTGCAGCACCGGCGGCACGGCCACCCGGGGCCGCCAGCGGCCGAGGTGGCCGACATCGGCGTGCCGCGCGTTGGCCGGTCCGCGTCGTTCGGTTCGCAGCTTCATGCTACCCCGGAGGCTGATCTCACCGACGATACCCGGCGTGTTATACCACGCGGCGGGCGGGCCGTCACCCGCTTACCGCGATTTCCCCCGGCCCCTAACGGCCGCGGGCGCCCGTTTTTGGGTCATGCATTCGCCTTCGCGGTGACGATGGTGGGTCGGGAGGCTGCCATGAATGATTTCGAGCTGCTGAAGAAACTTACCGAGACCCCCGGCGTGCCCGGCCGCGAGGAACGCATCCGCGAGGTGATCCGTGCGGCCGGCGAAGACCTGTTCGACGAGATCCGCACCGACGCGATCGGCAATCTCATCGCGATCCGCAAGCCCACCAAGACCGGCCGCGGCGGCACATCGCGGCGGATCATGATCGCCTGCCACATCGACGAAATCGGCTTCTACGTCAAGCACATCGACGACAAGGGCTTTCTCCGCCTCAACGCCGCCGGCGGCTTCGACACCCGCAACCTGTTCGCCCGCAAGGTCCTCGTGCAGGGCCGCCGCGACCTCGTCGGCGTGCTCAACCCGGCCGGACGACCGATCCACATCGCCACCGACGAGGAGAAGAAGAAGGTCTACAAGGTCGGCGAGTTCTTCGTCGATCTCCACCTGCCGGCCGCCCAGGTCAAGCGGGTGATCCGCGTGGGCGACCCGGTGACGCTGATCCAGACGACCGAAACCATCGGCAAGGCCGTCGTCGGCAAGTGCATGGATAACCGCGCGGCCACGTTCGTGGCCCTCAGCGCCCTGCGGAAGGTCGCCAAGTCAGGCTCGCCCCACGAGATCTGCTACGTCGGCACCGTTCAGGAAGAGGTGGGCCTGCGCGGCGCCGGGCCGGCGACGTTCGGTATCGAGCCGGACATCGCCATCGCCATCGACACCACACTCGCCTGCGACACCCCCGGCGTGCCCGACGATGAGGCCGTCTGCACCTTCGGCGGGGGCGCGGCGATCAAGGTCATGGACAGCGCTTCGATCTCGGACCGCGACCTGGTCGACGAGTTCGTCGCCCTGGCCGAGGCGAAGAAGATCAAGCACCAACTGGAGATCCTCCCGCTGGGCGGCACGGACGCGGCGGCGATGCAACGGTCGATGCGGGGGCATCGGACCCTCACGCTCTCGCTGCCGTGCCGTTACATCCATACGGTCACCGAAAGCATTCACACCGAGGACGTTAAGGCAATGATTGCCTTGCTGGCGGCCTATCTCCAGCAGTAGGCGTTTTGCCAACAGCCGGGTGTGGACAAGCTCTGGAAAAGATGTCGTTTCGGTGTTGTCAATCCTCCCCCTGTCGGCACCGAACGACAGGGCCGGCAGGACCCCCTGTGCCCGCCTCGGGATTTCCCGAAACTGCCGACAAAGCTATCGACAGGTTATCCACACTGAATCCGGGGGCCAAGCGTGGCTCCAAGTATCTTTGCCAGAACGCCTTGACGACTTGGCCCCGACGCTTTCAACACAAGGCACAGCCCCTATAAACTATGGAATACTAATAAGATAAAGTAGTGTAACAGCAGCTCATCGCCACTTCATTACAGCCAGGGCGAATACTTGTCGTCCCTGGGCGATGTACTTGCGTTCGAAATTCGTGCCTACGACTTCCCCGTCGGCGGCGCCGTGCATTCGGGGCAATGGCACGGTGGCGAAACCGCGTTGGCCGAAGATCACCCACGCGATCTGCCGTGCGTAGTTGCGGTGGTCGGTCACCACCGCCAACTGACCGCCGATGCAGAGCTTGTGATAGATCAGCTCCACGAACGGCCGCTGGAGGAGCCGTCGTTTCCGGTGCCGCTGCTTGGGCCACGGGTCGGGGAAGTAGATATGGATCCGCTGGAGGCTGTGATCGGGGATTCGCTTGCGGACGAAAGCCGCCGCATCCGCCCGGAGCATCCGCACGTTGGACAGCCCCCACCGGGCCATGCGATCGGCGGCCAGGTGGCAGTAGGCGTTGGCCCATTCGATCCCGAGGAAGTTCACCTCGGGGCGGGCCCGGGCGCGGTGGAGGAGGAAGGTTCCCTTGCCCGAGCCGATCTCCAGTTCCACCGGGCGGGTGTTGCCGAACAGGGCCGCGAAGTCGATCGGGCCGTCCTCGTAGGCCAGCGCGCTGGGCAGGAGGATGTCGTCGAGGTCGAGCTTCCGCCGGGCGTCGGTCGGATTGTGCGGATCGGTGCTCATGCGGCGGCGGACATCACTCGCGGGCGGCCTGGAAGGCGGTGTCCCGGGCGACGACCTGGTCGGCCTGCTCGACGCGGAAGCGGGCGACGGCCTCGGCGTAGGCGCCGCCGGCGGTGGCGAGGATCTGCACGGCGAGGATCGCCGCGTTGGTCGCCCCCGGTTCGCCGATCCCCACGGTCGCCACCGGCACGCCCGGGGGCATCTGGACCGTCGACAGCAGCGCGTCAAGGCCGTTGAGTGCCCCGGCCGCCATGGGCACGCCAATGATCGGCAGCGGCGTGCTCGCGGCCATTGCCCCGGCCAGGTGGGCCGCCAGGCCCGCGGCGGCGATGATGACCTTCAACCCCCGCTCGACGGCGGTCCGGGCGTACTCGTGCGCCACCTCCGGCGTGCGGTGGGCGCTGATCACCCTTGCCTCGTACGCCACGCCGAGCGCCTCCAGTTGGCTGGCGCATCGCTCCATCGTCGCCCAGTCGCTGTCCGACCCCATCACGATGCCCACCAGCGGCGTTTTCGCGGCCATGTGCCGAGTCCTTTCCTCAACGGTGTTCGTATCCGACCGGCGGCAGTGTATACGAATCCACCCGTGTTGCCAACCTGACCGACCACTCTACCGCAGGTCGAACGCCGCGCGGATGCAGCCGCTGTCGGCCTTGGTGGCGGCGGTGTGGAAGGCGCGGCGGTAATCGGCGAGGGCGAAGGTATGGGTGAGCAGGCCGTCGGCGGTCAGGCGGCCTTCGGTGAGCCACTGGTGGACCAGGGCGTAGGTGTCGATCCGCCCGCCCTGCCAGTGTTCGCTCTGGCGGCTGTACGCGCCGAGGAGGGTCAGTTCGCCGAACCACAGGCCCGTCGTGTCGACCGTCGCGGTCGCCGACGTGCCCAGCAGGACCACCTGTCCGCGGGCGCGGGTCAGCTCGATCGCCGCGTTCAGTGCCGCCGGCGAGCCGACGGCGTCGAAGACGAGGTCGTAGCCGCCGACGAGCGTCTTGCGGCCGAAGCGGACCGGCAGCACCCGGCCGCCGACGCGGGCGGCGACCGCGTCGAGATCGGCCGCCCCGCGCTCGTCGAGGGCCTCGGTCGCCCCGAGGCGGACGGCCAGGGCCCGCTGGAAGGCGTGGCGGGCGAACAGGTCCACGCGCCCGTCGAAACCCGCGGCCCGCAGGACGGCGGCGACGCCGAGGCCCAGGGCGCCCCCGCCGAGGATCGCCACGGCCCCGACGCCGGCGAGGTCGGCCCGCAGCACCGCGTGGGCGCTGCAGGCCAGCGGGTCGGTGAGGACCGCCTGCTCGTCGCTGAGCGCCTCGGGCACCTCGACGAGCTGGCTGACGTGGGCGACAAACGTCTCGCCCCACGACCCGCCGGTCGCCCGGTTGTAGCCGATGCTCATCCCCGCCGGCAGGCCGAACGCGCCCTGCCCGGCGGCGGCGAGGTTCTCGCAGGTGCCGAACTCGCCGGCGGCGCAGCGACGGCAGGGCGGGTCGATGCCCCGCGCGGCGCAGGCGAGCGTGGGCTCGACGCACACGCGACGGCCGATCCACGCACGATCGGCCGTCCGGGCGGTTTCGACGACCTCCGCGACGTTCTCATGGCCGCCGATCAGCGGCATCGACGTGAAGGCCTGCAGGAGACTGTCGGGCGGCTGGGCCAGCCGTACCATCGCCAGGTCGCTGCCGCAGATCCCCCCCAGCCGCGTCCGGCAGCGCACCCACCTGTCGCCCGGCAGCGGCGGCGGCGGCACATCACGCAGACGCAGTCCACCCGCACGGCCCCAGAACGCCCGCCGGCCGACGATCGCGGCCGCCGCCTTGGCACGGAGCCAGATCCACGGGGTGATGTTGAAGGTCAGGGCCCGCATGGGGCTCATCAATACCCCACAACGGCCCCGGCGGGAAGATGGCAGTTGATTGGGGCGGCCGGCGTGGCCCGCGGCGGCGACTCAGCCGTCGGTCGGCGCCGCCGTGCCGAAGTGGCTCTTGAGCAGTGCGAAGTCGTCGAGGTCCACGTCGCCGTCGCCGTCGAAGTCGCCCATGGCCCAGGTGGCGCCGCCGGTGGCGCCGAAGTGGGTCTTGAGCGCGGCAAAGTCGTCCAGGTCGACGTCGCCGTCGCCGTCCGCGTCGCCGGGGATCGGGTCGGGGATCGGCTGTGAGACGATCGCGTCGATCTGATCGCGGTAGATCGACAGGTCGGCGATGATCACCTGGTTGCCGATCAGCGCATGGGTCAGGTCACCGTCGTAGGCCACCACGCCGACGATCGCCCCGGCCAGTTCCCACCGGGCGGCGTCGGGGTCGAACGTGAAGACGGCGCCCCCGGAGTCGTGCTCGACGGCCTGCGCGTCGCCGACGATCTGCTCGAAGGAGGATCGGAAGGCGTGGGTCGAATGCGCCTCGAGGGTGGTCAGCGTGGTGTTGTTCGAGACGGTGTTGTTGCCCCAGGCTTGTTCGCGCGTGGGGGACGTGCCGTAGCCGGAGGTGCCGTCGAACAGTTCCAGCGCCGTGTTCCGTGCCCGCCCGCAGGCGATCAGGACCAGCTCGGTCGGCGGCTCCCGCCCGGGGGGCCCGCCCCGGGTCGGCGACGTCGTGCGGATCGGCAGCGGCTCGAGGGGCGGGCCCCCGCCGCGGCCCCGGGGGCGCCGCGGGGG
>CAZHRW010000210.1:0-25237 GCA_964535025.1 uncultured Planctomycetales bacterium | reverse complement strand
ACTACTGGGCCTTGCGGTAGGCGTTGCCGAGCCGATCGACCTGGAAGCCCGACGGTTCGGCGGCGGACGGCTCGGCGGGCTCGTCGAGGGGTTCCGCCTGCGGCGGTGTCGGGCAGAGACGGCGAAGGTTGTCGCGCCGCTCGGTGAGACGCCGGAGCATCGCCAGCAGCCGTTCGCCGCTCGCGTCGGGACGGCTGAGCGAAAGGTTGTGGTACATCCGCGCATCGTCCCGCAGGCAGGCGTACTCCGCTGCGGCGGCCCGGGCCTGCTCGGCGTGCAGGCGGGCCTTGCGGGCGGCCGTGACGATACCCCCGAGGGCCGCCAGGGCCGCCAGGCCGACCGCCACGTCCAACCGCCCCGCGAGGACCGACCCGCCCCCGAGCCACCGGCCAGGAAGGCCGTCAGCCACGCCTGGCGGGTCGCGCGCCCGTCCCACTGACGGGCCCGGCGCCACAGCAGACGCACCCCGGCGTCGGCGTCGATCATGATACGCCGGGCCTCCCGGCCTAACTCGGTCCGCAGACGGTCTTCCGAAGGTCGCATGGTTGTCCCTCCGCATCGCTGACGGGATCGGAAACGTCACGGCTCACGCCGCCATCCTACCACGGACGTCCCCCCAGGTCCGCGCTTTTCCAGCCGCGGGCCGTGGCCGGCAAAACTCAAACTCGAAGCACGAAACGCGAAATGACTCTCAAACGGACAAGAAGGCACACGGAGAAACGGCCCCATCGTTGGATGCTTTTTGGGGGTTGTCGTTTTGCCGTTTACGTTTGTCCGTTCTCCTGTTTGAGCTGTTTCGAGTTTGTTTCGTATTTCGTGCTTCGAATTTCGGATTTTCAGGGCAGCGCCCTACAGGCGTCCGGCTCGCTTCATCTTGGCGACGGTTTCGCCGCCGTTGATCAGGTGCAGGAGCGGCTGCGGCCGGTCGGTGCCGTCCACGCGGTCCGGCCGTGCGGTCCAGGGGGCCACCGAGAGGACGTTGGCCAGGTCCATCCAGTACTGCAGGCGCGCCACGGGCAGATCCCAGGTCATGTGGAAGTGGTTGGCCGGGGCGTATTGCTTGTACTCGGCCATGGTGGCGTACTTGGGCGTCACCCACGTGTGGGGCCAGTCGGGCGTGGAACTGGCGGCGACGGCGGCGGCGAGGGCCTCGGGCAGGTCGACGGTGACCGCCTCGTCCCAGATCAGCGAGAACATCCCGGTCAGGTGGCTGTAGGCCAGGCGGGAGGCGATCCCCTCGATGCCGCCGGGGGTGATGAACGTCACGGAGTTGCCCCCGCCGGGGAAGTAGCCCGGATCGGCCGGAGGCATGCTGATCCGCTCCAGCAGGCGCTCGGGCGTCTCGCCGGGCCGACCCGCCCAGTTGAACGACGCCGAGCCGCTGTTGTCGCCGTCGACGAAGCCCTTGACGGCCCACAGGTCCTTGCTGGCGGCGGGCACGCCGACCTCGCGGGCCAGGGCCATCACCTCGCCCGGCTCCCAAACCTTGCGGAAGTCCATGAAAAGCGGTGGATTACCGCCCGACAGCCACGTGCACACCAGCATCGTCAACAATCCCTGCACGTCGGCCTCGGTGGCGAACGGCAGGACGGGCTTGGCCCCCGTGTGGTCGAAGGTGCTGTTGAACAGCGACTCGGCGGCGTCGGCGATCGGCAGCGGCGTGCCGCGCCGGTCGCTGCCCCACTCGAGCTGGTTCATGAACCCGCCGCCGACGGCGTTCACCTCGGCCATCAGGTCCCGCATGATCAGGTACAGCGCCAGACCCTGGTCGAACCGCTCGGAGGCCCCCGCGTCGGCCAGGGCGATCCGGTCGCCGAGGTGCTCGGCCAGCCACGCCCGCAGCGCCTTGCGCTCCGCCGCGTCGAAGGCGCCCTGGGTCAGCCGATCGACCAGCAGTTTCATGTCCAGCCGTGCGATCTCGATGCCGAACGTCTCGCGGGTGGGCATGATGTGGGCCAGGGCCGTCTCCATGCCCATCGAATCGTGGCCGAAGACCACCACCCGCCGTCCCCGCAGGCCCGCGTAGGTCAGCGCGGCATAGCACCAGTCGACCAGGGCGGTGACGGTCGCCTTGGAAGGGGCCGGGTCGCTGCCGGTGTCGGGCCAGTTGCCGACGTTCAGGTGCGTCAGCCGTCCGGTCTGGGCCAGGGCGCCGTTGACAGCGTGGGCGTAGACCACCCCGGGCTTGGGCGCACTGTTGCCGACGGTGAAGTTGACCGGCGTGCGGTCGGGCAACTGGCTCAGCAGGCTCATCATGGTCAGCTGGGGAAACGCCCACGTATCCGGGCAGCACACCACCGCCTCGACGCCGGCGGCGCGGAACTGACGGGCGACGACGTCGGCCTGCTTTTCGGTGTCGATCAGCAGCGGCGCATAGGCCACGCTTACCGGCGAGCCGTCCGGCATGCGGACGCGGTCGGCGATCACGCCGGCGATCCGTTTGACGATGTTGACCACCCGCTGTCGCGAGGGCTCGTCGACCCGTGGATCACACGCCGCACAGACGCCGAAGGTCATCGTGGACGGCCCGGTTGTCGCCTCGGTCCCCAGTTCCATCGCACCGGCCATGGTTGCACCTTCCGTTCCCGAAAGTTCAATGTCGATCCCAAGATGCACGTCAACGCGGCCAAGGATAGCGGTTGGGGCGCCCTGGGGCAAGGGTCGGCGCCGCGCGGTGTTGACCGGCGCGGGCCGTTTGTCTATCATGCATTTTTTCGCACCCGTGCGGTCGAGAAGGTGGACAACCGACATGCGAATCATCGTTCCGATCAAGCAAGTGCCCGAGACCAGCGCCGTGAAGATGGACCCCGAAACCGGGACCATGGTGCGCGAGGGCGTCGAGGCGATCGTCAACCCGCTGGACCTGTACGCCATCGAGCTGGCCATCCGCCTGTGCGAGCAGGCCGGCGACGGCGACCATGAGACGGTTGCGATCTCGATGGGTCCACCCAAGGCGGCCAAGGCCCTGAAGGAAGCGGTTTCGATGGGCATCAGTCGCGGCGTGCTGATCTCCGACAAGCGTTTCGCCGGCGCGGACACCTGGGCGACCGCCTACGTGCTCAAGTCGGCCATCGAGAAGCTCGGCGGGTTCGACCTGGTGCTCTGCGGCGAGCGCGCCACCGACGGCGATACCGGCCAGGTGGGCCCGGGCGTGGCGGCCTTCCTCGGACTGCCGGTCGTCAGCTACGTCAGCAAACTCGAAGGCGTCCGCGACGGCGTCGCCCGCGTGCACCGGCTGGTCGAGGACGGCTACGAGGTGCTCGACGTGCAGCTCCCGGCGGTGCTGACGGTGGTCAAGGAGGCCTCCGATCCCCGCCTGCCGACGCTGCGGGGCAAGCAGCGGGCCAAGGCGATGGACCTGCCGGTCTGGTCCGTCGACGACCTCGACGTGGACGCCGACAAGCTGGGCCTGGCCGGCTCGCCGACGCGAGTGGTGAAGATCTTCCGACCGAAGGTGGCCCGCACGTGCGAAACGCTCACCGCCTCCGACGAACAGTCGGCGGCCGCGGCGGCCGATCGGGTGGTGGCGTTCCTCCAGCAACGGGAGTTGATTTGACCATGGATCACCAGGGCGTATGGATTCTCGCCGAGCAGTCCGGCGGGCGGATCACGCGGATCAGCCACGAACTGCTCACCCGCGGCCGCGAACTGGCCGACAAGCGGGCCACGAGCCTGACCGCGATGGTGTTCGGCCACGCGATCAACGACGGCGACCTGCAGGGGCTGATCGACCGCGGCGCCGACCGCGTCGTGGCCACCGAGGCGCCCGAGCTGGCCGAGTTCCTGCCCGAGCCCTATGGCGCGTGTATGCTGGAGGTGCTGGCCGAGTACAAGCCCGAGATCGTCATCGCCGGCGCCACCTCGACCGGCCGGACGCTGATGCCGTACGTGGCCGTCCGGGCCGGCGCCGGGCTTACCGCCGACTGTACGGTGCTGGACATCGAGGCCGAGACCGGCAACCTGCTGCAGACCCGCCCGGCCATCGGCGGCAACATCCTGGCGACGATCAAGACGCCCAATCATCGGCCGCAGATGGCCACGGTTCGCCCGCGCTCGACCCGCCCGGCGCCGCCCGTGGAAGGGCGGACCGGCGAGATCGTCCGGCGCACGCCCGACGCGGCCCTGCTGACCAGCCGCGTCAAGCGGGTCGACTTCGTCGCCAATACCGACGAGCACACGATCCAGGACGCCGATCACGTCGTCGCGGTCGGCCGCGGCATCAAGAAGGCCGAGAACCTCCCGCTGATCGAAAAGCTCGCCGCGACGCTCGACGCGGCCGTCGGCGCGACCCGCGACGTGGTGGATCGCGGCTGGATGAGCTATCCCCACCAGATCGGCCTGTCGGGCAAGACGATCACGCCCAAGCTTTACATCGGAATCGGCCTGTCGGGGTCCGTCCAGCACATGGCCGGCATGCAGACGTCCGAAACGATCATCGCCGTCAACGAGGACCCCGAGGCGCCGATCTTCCGCATCAGCGAGCTCGGCATCGTCGGCGACCTGTTCCAGGTCGTGCCGGTGCTGACGGAGAAGCTCAAGGACGCGACCAGGGACAAGGATGAGAGGCGCGAACCGTGAGCGCGGAGATCTGACGGCCGAATTGCCAGCTTCGCGCTTCACCGTTGTCGCCGCGGGGCCGCGGAGAAAGACGACATGCCCAACCCAACCTACAACCGTTTGACCGACGAGATCGCCGCCCAACTCAAGTCGATCGTCGGCGGCGCCTACGTCCTGTACGGCGATGCCGAGAAACTTGAACCGTTCAGCCACGATGAGGTGCCCGACCACCGCTACCGGGCGATGCCCGAGGCGGTCGTCCGGCCGCGGACGGCCGAGGAGATCAGCGCGATCCTCACCCTGGCCAACCGCGAGCGGATCCCCGTGACCCCGCGCGGCGCCGGCAGCGGCCTGTCCGGCGGGGCGGTGCCGGTCTACGGGGGCATCGTCCTGCTGTGCGACCGGATGAACCGCATCCTGGAGATCGACACCGACAACATGATGGTCGTGGTCGAGCCCGGCGTGGTCACCAGCGAGATCAACGCCGCCCTCGAGGGGACGGGGCTGTTCTACGCCGGCTACCCGATGAGCCTCGAGACCTGCTACGTCGGCGGCAACGTCGCCGAGAACGCCGGCGGCGGCAAGGCCATCAAGTACGGGGTGACCAGCCGCTACGTGCTGGGCATGGAGATCGTCACGCCCACCGGCGCGATCGTCCAACTGGGCGGCAAGCTCATCAAGGACGTCACCGGCTACAACGTTACCCAACTGATGGTCGGCTCGGAAGGGACATTGGGCATCTTCACCAAGATCATCCTCAAGCTCATCCCCGCCCCGACCGCCGCGGTCGACCTGCTGTGCCTGTTCACGTCGACCGACGAAGCGATCGCCGCGGTGCCGAAGATCATGACCGAGGGCGGCATCACGCCCACCGCCATCGAATACATGGATCAGCGATCCGTCCGCGCCGCCTGCGAGTACCTCAACGAGACCATCCCCTACGAGCAGGCCGGGGCGATGCTGCTGATCACCATCGACGGCAATGACGCCGACGCCCTCGAACGCGACTACGAGGCCATCGGCGAGCAGTGCCTGGCCGCCGGGGCGATCGAGGTGTACGTGGCCGACAACTCCACCACCTCCGAGCGAATCTGGAAGGTCCGCCGGAACATCGCCGAGGCCTTCACCCTGATTTCGCCCCACCAGGTCAACGAGGACATCGTCGTGCCGCCCGCGCTGATCGCCAGGCTGGTCGAGGCCGTCGAGGCGCTCTCGGCCAAGTACGGGCTGATCGCCCCCTCCTTCGGCCATGCCGGCGACGGCAACCTCCACACCCGGATCATCAAGGATCCCGACTGGTCCATGGAGCAGTGGGAGGCGACCTGGCCGAAGATGCAGGCTGAGCTGTGGGAGCGGGCGGCGGCCCTCGGCGGTCACCTCTCCGGCGAGCATGGCATCGGCCACAAACGCAAGAACGGCATGGGCGCGTTCGTTTCGGCCGACTACCTCAACGTTCTGCGGGCGATCAAGCGCGGGATGGACCCCAACTGGATTCTCAACCCGGGCAAGATCTTCGACGCGTAGCTCGCCTGCCGTCTGGTTGCCGTCGGACCTGTCTGACTTGTCCGACCTGTCCGACCCGTCGAACGCGAGGAAAGACCGCAATGAGAACCGTCCGCATGGCCTACGGCACCGAGGGCATGGCGCTCCGCGTGCCCGCCGACGCGACGGTGCTGACGGGACGGCATCCGCCGGCGGCCGAACCGGTCGACGACGCGATCCGCGCCGCCCTGGCCGATCCCGTCGCGTCGCCGCCGCTGGCGGACCTGCTGACGGCCCGCAGGCCGCGAACGGTGGCGATCACGATCTCCGACATCACGCGTCCGGTTCCGAACGCCGACTTCCTGCCGCTGCTGCTGGAGACGATCAACCGTGCCGGGATCGCCGATGGCGACATCGTCATCATCGTCGGCACGGGCATGCACCGGCCCAGCACGCCGGCCGAGCATAAGAAGCTGGTGGGGCCCGGCGTGCTCGGCCGCGTCGAGGTAATCGACCACCGGGCCGACGACGCGACGACGCTGACGACGGTAACCGACGACCCGCCGGTGCGGGTGTGCCGTCGTTTTGCCGAAGCGGACTTCCGCATCGTGACGGGCTTCATCGAGCCGCACTTCATGGCGGGCTTCTCCGGCGGGCGGAAGGGCGTCTGTCCGGCGCTGGTGGATCTGCAGACGGTCCAACGGTTTCACGGGTATGCCACGCTGGCCGACCCCGCGGCTCGGGAGGGCAACCTCGCGGGCAATCCCTGCCACGCGATCGCCCTGGCGGTGGCGCGGACGGTGGGGGTGGACTTCCTGTTCAACGTCGCCGTGACCGCCGAGGGGCGAATCGCGGGGATCTACTGCGGGGACCTCGAAGGGGCCCACGCCGTCGGCTGCGAGGCGGTAGCGCGGTGGACGACCGCCCGCGCGGACGGACCTTTCGACCTGGTGATCACCTCCGGCGGGGGCGCGCCGCTGGATGCGACGTTCTACCAGACCGTCAAGGGCATGGTGACCGCCCTGCCGGCGGTGGCCGAAGGCTCGACGCTGCTGCAGGTCAGCCGCTGCGCTGACGGCGTGGGCTCCCGGGCGTACACCGACCTGATGCTCCGCTACGCCGGCGACTGGCGTCGGTTCCTCGCCGACATCGCCGCCGACGCGACCCGCACGGCCCTCGACCAGTGGGAATACCAGATGCAGGGGCGCGTCCTGGAGCGGATCGGCCCGGCGAACCTCTGGTTCGCCTCGGACGGCATCGACGCGGCCACCCAGCGACACCTGGCCGTCACGCCGCTCGACGGCGACGGCCCGGCCGTCGCCCGCGCCCAACGCGCCATTGATGCGTACCTCGCCGCCCACCCCCACGCCCGCGTGGCCGTGATTCCGGAGGGGCCGTATACGATGCTGCGGGCGTGACGTCCTACCCCCGCTTGCTCAGCACATCCTGCTCGTACTGGTGCACCTCGTTGAGCCAGGCCGCCCCGGCGGGCACGTCGCTGGACAGGCACGCGTAGTCCCAGACGGCGCCGAGGGGGAAGGTCTTGAGCTCTTCGAGCAGGGCCAGACGGTCGGTGTAGTTACCGTCGTTTTCCATCGTGCGCAGCATCTCCGTCGGTTCCAGCAGGGCGGCCAGGAGGGCCTTCTGCATCGCGCGGGTGCCGATGGCGTAGGCGGCGACGCGGTTGATCGAGGCGTCGAAGAAGTCCAGCCCGATGTGGACGCGGGCGAGGAAGTCGTTGCGGACGATCTCCTGGGCGATCTTGCGGAGCTCGTCGTCGAGAATCACCACGTGGTCGCTGTCCCAGCGGACCGGACGGCTGACGTGCAGAAGGATCTCGTCGAGGAACAGCAGCGCCGAGGAGATCTTGTCGGAGATCACCTCGGTCGGATGGAAATGCCCGGCGTCCAGGCACAACAGGATGTTGCGGCTGAGGCTGTAGCCCATGTAGACCTCGTGCGAGCCGATCACGCAGCTTTCCGACCCCAGGCCGAACAGCTTGCTCTCGACGGCGTCCAGCTCGCAGGCGGTGTCGAGCTTCTCGTCGAAGACGGCGTCCAGCGCGTCCCGCAGGCGGGCGCGGGCGCCGCAGCGGTCGACGGGGATGTCCTTGAAGCCGTCCGGGATCCACACGTTGACCACCGCCGGCGTGCCCAGCTCGCGGCCCATGGCCTCGCCGATCTTCCGGCAGGCGATGGCGTGGTCGATCCAGAACCGGCGGATGGCCGGGTCGACGTGCGCCAGCGTGAAGCCGTCGGCAGCCTTGGGGTGCGAGAAGAACGTCCCGTTGAAGTCCATGCCGAGCTTATTGGCCTTGGCCCAGTCGATCCACGAGGCGAAGTGCTTCGGCTGCAGTGTGTCGCGGTCGACCACGGTCCCGCCGGTGTCGGCATAAATGGCGTGGAGGTTCAGCCGGTGCGAGCCGGGCAGCAGGGTGAGGACCTTCTCGATGTCGGCGCGCAGCTCGTCGGGCGTGGTCGCCTTGCCGGGATGGCCCCCGGTGGCCATGATGCCGCCGCCGGTCAGGCCTTCGGTCGTCTCGAACCCGCCCACGTCGTCGGCCTGCCAGCAGTGCAGGCTGATGGGGATCCGCTTGAGCTGGTCGACGGCCTGGTCGGCATCGACGCCCCACTGGGCGTAACGGTCTTTCGCCTGAGCATAGGCTTCGGTAATCTGCTGGTCGTTGGGGTAAGCAAACATGTGGCGCTCCTGGGTTGGGCTTGCGTTGGTCTGTCGATACCTTCGGCCATTGTACGCGGCACGGCGGAGCGGTCCACACTGAAGTTCGCCGGACGTACGTTCGTGTTAGCACTGGCGATATCGCGGTCAATTGCTACAATGGCTCTGCCGATAACGTATCTGTGGAGTCCTGTGCATGCTTGGGGCTGCCTACCCCCGGCATGGGGAGAATGCCCATGTCCTGGTTGGTGCCGGCCGTCGTAGCCACGGCGGTCAGTATCGGGATTCTGGCGGGGGTATTCGTCTACCTGGCGTGCCAGGACCGGCGAAAGGCCCTTGCACTGTGGGCCGGGGGGTGGGCGCTGTATGCACTTCACGCCGCGCTGATCTTCGTCATTGTGCGGTTCGCGCCCGACAGCCGGTGGCTCAGGACTGTCGAATGGCTCTGTTCGATCGTATCGGCTTTTGCCCTGCTGTGGGGCACGTTCGCGTGGGTCGATCGTCCGCTGCGGCGGGGATGGGTCGTCGCCGCGGGGCTGTGCGCGGCGTGGATCCTCGCGGGCGATGCGATCCTGGCGGCCCCGGCCGCCGGCCGCTGGGTCCCGCCGGCCGCGATGTTCACGATCAAGGTCCTGCCGGTATGCCTGTACCTGGGCGTGTTCGTGCTGGTCGCCGGGGTGATGTTGCTTCGCTCGTCGGAGGCCGGCGGCGCGGGCGCGTATCTCGCGGGGTCGGCCCTGATCGTGTGGGGGCTGCACGCCTTTGATCATCCGTTCCTGCGTCCGATGGCCTGGTTCGCGCCCTGGGGGTTCGTCCTGGGGGCGGCGTTCGCCCTGGCGACGGCCGTGGGGATGCTCCTGCTCTATTTCGAGCGCGCCCAGGCCGAGCGCCAGGCGCTCCAGGCCCAGGTCCTGGGCGCCCAGAAGCTCGAGAGTCTCGCCGTGCTGGCCGGGGGCATCGCGCACGAGTTCAACAATCTGCTGGCCGGGATCCTGGGCAATGCCGACCTGGCGTTGAAGCATCTGCCGTCCGCCGCGCCCGCGCAATCGGCCGTGGAAGAGATCAAGGCTGCCGCCGTCCGCGCCGCCGGGTTGACCCATCAGATGCTCGCCTACAGCGGCAAGGGGCGTTTCGCGGTCGAGGTCCTCGATCTCAGCGCGCTGCTTCGGAAGGTGGCTTCCCCGCTGGCCGCGTCCCTCGACGGCAAGACGGCCCTGAAATACGACCTGGCCGCCCACTGCCTGATCGAGGCGGACGCGTCCCAGGTGCGGCAGGTCATGACGAACCTCCTGGTCAACGCCGCCGACGCCGTCGGCCCGGACGGGGGGACCATCACCGTCGCCACGGGCCAGGTGGACGCTGACAAGGCGTACCTGGCCGAGACGTACCCGGACGACGATCTGCCGCCGGGCCGGTACGCCTTTCTGGAGGTTCGCGACACCGGGTGCGGGATGGACGAGGCCACGCGGGCGCGGGTATTTGATCCGTTTTTCACGACGAAGTTCATCGGGCGCGGCCTGGGGCTGGCGGCGGTGTTGGGCATCGTGCGGGGCCATCGCGGGGCGATCCGGGTCCACAGCGCCCTCGGCCGAGGCACCGCCGTCCGCGTTCTGCTGCCCTGTACCGGCGAGGCCTGATTACCCCCCGGCGCTGTACGTGCGGGCGGTCTCGTACATGGTCAGGATGTTATCCGTGGGCGCATCGGGCTGGATATAGGTATGGCCGGGGCCCAGGACGTACCCGCCGCCGTCGCCGAGGATGTCGATGAGACGCTTGACCTCGTCGGCGACCTGGCTTGTCGTGCCCCGGCAGAGGATGTGCTGAAGGTCGACCCCGCCCCAGAAGCACAGGTCGCGGCCGAAGTCGCGCTTCAGGCCCGCCGGGTCCATGCCCTCGGCGCGGATCTGGATGGGTTCCAGGAGGTCGACGCCGGCGTCGATGATCATCCCCAGCAGCGGACGGACCGCGCCGCAGCAGTGCAGGAGGAACTTCTTGTTGTAGGCGTGCGTTTTCGCCACGGCCTTCCGCAGGTAGGGCAGGATCATCGTCCGGAACACCTCCGGGCTGAACAGCGGCCCCAGTTGCGAGCAGTAATCGTCGGCCATGTAGACGATGTCGATGGAGGTGCCGCACGTGGCGAGCATCTTGTCCAGGAACGCCAGCGTGCAGTCGGCGATGGTGGTGATGAGCTTCTCGGCATAGTGGGGGCGCAGGGCGAAGTCCATCATCAGGTCTTCCATGCCCCGCACGTAGGTCGCGCGGAAGTACGCGCCCCAGCCGAACGCCCCGACGATCGCCCGATCGCCATGGCGTTCGATGGCGGCGGCGGCTTCAGTGAAGTCGACCCGGTCGGCCGACGGCCAGGGATGCTTGTCGATGTCGGCCGGGTCGTCCTTGCCGGCCAGGGGGCTGTAGGCCAGTTCGCCGTACGACCCGCCGGTATACTCGACCCGCTTCGTGCGGAAGCCCCACAGGTTCCTGGCGTCGTCGCCCCGCGAGGGGTCGGGCACGACGGTCGGCCCGACCATCCAGGTGTCCACGCCCAGCGCGTCGAACAGGGCCGGCCGGGTGTCGGTGCCGAGCCGCTGGTGGAGGGCCTCGTAGACCTCCTTCTCGGCATCGAACGTCAGCGGAATGCGGTCGGCGGTGCGATGGTTCGCCGCCGCCAGGACGCGTTGCTTGGAGGTGACCGTCTCGGCCATGGTGGGCGTCTCCGTCAGAGCACCGTCCGCGCCCGGATGCACGCGCGGTAGAACGCGGCGCTGAGCTTGGGGGTGCGCTTGAGTGTTTCGAAATCCACGTGGATGATCCCGAAGCGATGGTTGTAGCCGGCGGACCACTCGAAGTTGTCCATCATCGACCAGGCGAAGTACCCCCGCAGCGGCAGCCCCTCGGCGACGGCGCGGAGCGCCGAACGCAGGTAGAGCCGGTAATACTGCACGCGGTCGGTGTCGATGATACGGCCGTTGGTCATCTCATCGGTGCCGACGGTGCCGTTCTCGGTGATGTAGAGCTCCCCGTAGCCGTAGTCCTCGTGGAGCAGCCGCAGGCCCCAGTAGACCGCCTGCGGGACGAACAGCACCCAGTCGGCCGCCCCGCGCGGATAGCTGGGCGGGAAGGGCAGGGCGACGAACCCGTCTTCGGCGGTCGACTCGCCGGCGGTCGAGGGCGTCTGCGGCAGGGCGACGTTTTCGACGGCCCCGACATTCAGCGCGCCGGCGGCGCCCGCCCCGGGCGCCTCGACGTAGATGCCGCGATAGACGTTCAGCCCGATGAAATCGCAGGGCGAACTGATGATCGCCATGTCGCCGTCGGCGACCTCGGGCGCGTCGTCGCCGATCCGCGCCAGCCACGCCTCGGGGTAGCGGCCGCGGGTCATCGGCTCGAGCATCGGCCCGTTGGCGTATGCGAAGGCCTTGCGGGTGGCCTCGATGTGCTCGGGCGTCTCGTACACCGGCACGTACACCCGCGCGTTGTGGGCCGTGCCGACCTGCGAGCCGGCCTGCCCGTGGTTGCGAACCGCCTGCACGCCGTAACCGTGGGCGAGCAGGCAGTGATGTTGGATCTGGTTGACGACCTTGGGCGGCTCGTGGGCCCCGGGGGCGTGGAAGCCCGCCTGGTAGCCGGCGACGATCGTGGCGGGCATTTCGTTGAGCGTCATCCAGTGGCGCACGCGGTCGCCGAGGCCGGCGACGAGGATCTCGGCGTAGCGGGCGAACGCCTCGGCCGTCTGCCGGCTGCGCCAGCCGCCGTAGCGGGTCTCGAGGGCCAGCGGCAGGTCCCAGTGGTACATTGTGACGAACGGGGTGATCCCCGCCGCCCGCAGCTTGTCCACGAGCGTCGAGTACCACGCCAGCCCCTTGGGGTTCACCTCGCCCTCGCCGTCGGGGAGAATCCGCGACCAGGCGACCGAGAAGCGGTACGCGGTGACGCCAAGATCCTTCATCAGGGCGATGTCTTCGTCGACGCGGTGGTAATGGTCGCACGCGACGTCGCCGGTGTCGCCGTTCTCGACGCGACCCGGTTCGCGGCAGAAGGCGTCCCAGATGGTCGGCCCGCGGCCGTCGGCGTCGGTGGCGCCTTCGACCTGGTAGCTGCTGGTGGCGGTGCCGAAGACGAAATCGTCGGGAAAGCAATGTAGTGCCACGGTCAAGCGTTCTCCTTGTCGTAGGGCGGCCGCGTCGCAGGCCGGCGGCCGTGCGCCCCATGATAGGGAATGCCGGCGGGCCGTAAAGGGCGTGACCGGCCGCCCCGGTTGCACTTTTTCCGGGACCCGGCCGGGTCCATCGCCTAGAATGGGAAACTCACCCGGCCGGAGGTGTGGTCGGGCGAGGGATGATCAGTGAGTGACCATGAAGACGGAACTGCACACACACACCCACCCGTACAGTTCCTGCGCGGTTGACTCGGCCGAGACGATCCTCAAGGCGATGATTCGCGCCGGTTACGAGGCAGTCTACCTGACCGAGCACGAGCGGGTCTGGACGCACACGGAACTGCGCCTGCTGCAGCAGACGTTCCCCAGGATCCGGATCTTCCCCGGGATCGAACTCTCGCTCGACCCGGCGGGCACCACGCACATGCTGGTGCTGGGGACGACCGACCAGGAGTACATCTGGCTGCAGTACGAGCCGGAGGCCGTCCTGCAGAAGGCCCGGCAGGAGAACCACTTGACGGTGCTGTGCCATCCGTTCCGCTGGACGGATACGCCCGAGCTGCTCAAGTACGGCCCGCTGCCGGACGCGATGGAGTACCGTACGAACAACCACCAGGGCGAGATGGCCGACAAGTCGCTTCGGGCCGCGAAAAAGTACAAGCTCCCGCTGGTCAACAGCGGCGACATCCACGCCGCCCGGTCGGTGAACCGGTTCTACATCGAGACGGAGTTCGCCCTGGAGCACCCCTGCGACATCCGCCCGATCGTGATGGGCGGGCGTTACACGATCGTGCCGGGCGAGGGTGTTGAGCCGGCGCCGGAGGGCACGGCGTGAAGCTCGTCTCGTGGAATGTCAACGGGATCCGCGCCGTGATGACGAAGGGCTTCCACGCCTTCGTCGCCCAGGCCGACCCGGACGTGCTGTGCATCCAGGAGTCGCGCGCCCTGCCCGAGCAGGTCGACCTGGCCTTGCCGGACTACCGCGCGTTCTGGACCCCCGCCGAACGGAAGGGATATGCCGGCACGCTGACGCTGACGAAGCTCGAGCCGCGGACGGTGTCGCGCGGCCTGGGCATCGCGGAGCTGGACACCGAGGGGCGGGTGACGACGCTGGAGTTCGAGACGTATTACGTCGTCAACGTCTACACCCCCAACAGCGGGCAGACCCTCGAACGTCTCGCCTGGCGGACGGAGGTCTGGGACCCGGCCTTCCTGGCCTACGTCAAGCGCCTGGAGGCGACCAAGCCGGTGATCTTCTGCGGGGATCTGAACGTCGCCCACAAACCCATCGACCTGGCCCATCCCGAGGCCAACGAACGCAATGCCGGCTATACGCCGGAGGAGCGCGCCGGCATGGACGCGATCGTCGACGCCGGCTTCATCGACACCTTCCGCGAGTTCTGCACCGCCGCCGGTCGCTATACCTGGTGGACCTACCGCTTCGGCGCCCGGCGCAAGAACATCGGCTGGCGGATCGACTACGTCTGCATCTCGCCCGCCCTTCGCCCGCGGCTGACGTCGGCGGGGATCCTGTCGGACGTGATGGGCTCGGACCATTGCCCGATCACGGCGGCGCTGGCGGACGAATGACATCCGGGCACCCTGCGCCGCGGCGTCGCCGTGGCTCTGGTCGGCGGCCTTTCGCCCGGGTATAGTGTGCACTTCAGGCATGAGGAAAACCGACGGATCGATGGGAACCCGGTGAGCCAGTACGCGTCCAACAGAGTGAACGACGGCGCTGACGGCGAGGCGGACGCGCTGATCCGCTTCGACGACACGGCCCTGATCGCGGCGTGCCAGAAGGGGCAGATGCACGCGTTCGGGGCGCTGGTCGCCAAGTACCAGGACCGGCTGTTCAACGCCGTGCTGAGGATGTGCGGCAACCGGGACGATGCGGCGGACCTGTGCCAGGAGGCGTTCGTGCGGGCGATCGAGAAGATCGGCGGTTTCCGCGGGCACAGCGGGTTCTATACCTGGCTGTTCCGCATCGCCGTGAATCTCGTCATCAGCCGTCGCCGACGCGCCGGGAGGGTGAAGTTCACCTCGCTGTCGCCCGACCCGGATCTGGGCGACTCGCAGGCCGCGGCCCTCGCCGGCCGGGGCGACGGCGACCCCGTCCGGACCGCCGTGACGGCCGAAGCGCACCGCCGCGTGCTGCAAGCCATTGACGCGCTGGACGATGAGCACCGCGTGGTCGTCGTCCTGCGGGACATCGAAAACATGGATTACGACCAGATCGCCGCCGTGCTCGCGGTGCCCACCGGCACCGTCAAGAGCCGGCTCCATCGCGCTCGGATGATGCTGCGCGAGAAACTCGCCGGGCTGATCGACACATGAACCGTGAAGAGTTGACAGACCGAGCCGACCTGTCGGCCTACCTGGACGGGCACCTGTCACCCGAGCGGGCGGCCCGCGTCGAGCGGGCCCTGGCGGCCGACGCGGACCTCCGCGCCGAACTGAAGGCCCTCGAGGCGACCCGCCGTCTGCTGGGCGACCTGCCCCGCGAGAGCGCCCCCGAGGGGCTCCTCGATGCCGTCATGGAACGGGCCGAACGCCAGCGGCTGCTCCACCCGTCGGAGCCGGCGCCCCGCAGCCACCCGTTCCGCTGGATCCGCGCCGTCGCCGCCGCGGCGATCATCGTGTTGACCGTGGGGCTGGGGGTGCATTTGCACCACGTTCTCAGCGAGGGCGATTGGGTCAGCCGGCAGGAGCCGATGGCCGATCAGGGGCCTGTCGAGACCGGCGAGCCGCTCGCGCGGGATCTCGACGAGCCCGCCCCCGCGGCGGCGCCGTCGCAACCTGCCGAGCCGCCGATGCCCGACGTAGCCGAACCGCCCGCCCTTGCCGCGAGGGCGGCCCCCGAGCCGCGATCGTTGCGTCGGGAAGAGGTAGACGGCGGTGGCGACCGCTCCGACCGCTCCGTCGCCGCGGCCGCGCGGACGAAGGATGGGACGATCGGCCCGGCGATGACCGACGAGCGGACGCCACAATCGGCGGTTGCGGAAGCGCCCGGCGCGGCGACGTCCAATCGGCGCGTCGGCCGGCGGGTTATCGGGCCGGTGGGCGGGCGCCCGGCTGCCGTGCCGCCGTCGCCCCCGGCCGGGACACGGGCGCGATCCTTGGCCGAGGCCGCGGAGGCCGAATATGGCCAGCGGGCCGTGCCGACCGAGGTAGTGACGGTGACGACGGCGGATGTCGAGGGGACGGCCGCGGCGGTCAAACGCTGGCTCCGCACCAGGGGCCTCAGCCCCATGGTGGCCTCGGGCGAGGAGCTCCGCCGGCTGGACACGACCCGGTTGATGACGCGGAACATCTACTATCGCGAGGACGTGAGGGCGGATGGGGTCGAAGTGACCTTCCACGTCAACGCCAGCGAGGCCCCCGCGATTATCGACGGCGTCCGGGCCGTCGCGGCGCCGACATCAGCCGAAACCATCGCGATCGGGTCGAAGGTCGGCGGGACGGCGCCCGTCTACATTCGTGCCGGGGAGAAGATGGAGCCGGCCGACGCGGGGGCGGCGGCGAGAGTGTACGGCCTCGGCGACGGGGTCGGCATGCACGGTCCGGCCCGAACGTCGGGGGCGGGCGGTCGATACGCCTGGGATTCGGCCCGGCAGGCGGCACGCCGCGAGCCGTCGTCGGAGGATCGGACGGGCGGGTCGATCTCCGGCAAGGCTCTGATCGATGAGTACCTGGGGGCGGCCGACGTCGCGGCCGCGAACGACCCGATCCGGGCGCCCGACGACGCGTCGCCCCACGCCTGGCTGCGGGAGATCCTCCGCGGCTCGCCGGCCGCCGCGGCGTCGTCGCAGCCGGTCGCCACGCAGCCGGCCGCCACGCAGCCGGCGGAGCTGATGGGGCGTCTGAAGAAGGTGATCATCCGCATCGCGCCGGCTGACGGCCAGGCGGCCGCGAGCGGTCCGGCGTCCCGACCGGCGAGTCCGTAGCCGTCACTCGCTCGCCACGAACGTCTGCTCGTCGAACAGACGCGGGCCCGCCGGCGGCAGGAAGGTCACGCGCAGGACGAACTGCCGGTCGGCGGGAAAGGGACGGCTCCACATCAGGCGGAACTTGTAGGTCCGCGAGAGGCGATCCCAGTGGATGAGGTTGGCGTCGGCGTCCATAAGGTCGACGCTCCAGACCTCCAGGCGCCGTCCGGCCGGCTCGGCCTGGTGGGGGCGGTAGGCGAACATCTCGAAACGGAACGTCCCGAACGCCTTGGTCGTGTCGCCGAAGTGGTCGATCGCCTCGACCCGCGCCTCGATGCCCCCGGCGCCGGGGCCCTCGTCGCCGGGCCAGGTCCGCGTGAACGGGTGCAGGCGAACCCGTCGTGGCAGCAGGGGCGGCGGCGTCGGCCGCGGCTCCGGCGGCGGACACCCCGTCAGCAGACCGACCAGCAGGACCGGCGCGGCCCAGATGACCTGACGATTCCGATGCACGTGAAACTCCCGCCCGGCTGCCAAGCCCGCAGCCGGCCGAGGGATTATAGACGGCCGTGCCCTCCCGCGTCAAACGACCTAGGGTTGGACGGGATCACACCCGGTCAGGAGGATCGTCACCAGGTGGGCCATGGTCAGCAGGTCGAGCAGGTTGTGGTGGAGGATGTCCTTCATCCGCCGCGCGTCGCCGGTGGCGACGAAATCGTGGTAGGCGGCGGGGATGGCGGCACCGGGGATGTCGCCGGTGCGGTGGCGGCCGCAGAAATGACGCTCGAGCGTCTGGAGGTTGAAGCGCTTCAACTGGCCCTTCCAGCGGCGGCGGGATTCGTGGAGCAGGTCGAGGTGGGGCGGCTCCACCCACGGCGGCTCGATGGCGTGGAAGACCCAGCGGTCGCGGATCTGCGTCATGTCGAACGACTTGCCGTTGAAGGTCACCAGGACGCCGGCACGGCCGCAGCGGTCGGCGAAGGCCTGGAGGATGGCCGCCTCTTCGCTGTAATCCCGCGCAAGCCACTGTTCGAAGACGAGCCGGCCGTCGGTGAAGCGCATCAACCCCACCAGGAAGATCATCGCGCCGGCCAGGCCGCACGTCTCGGTGTCCATGAACAGCAGATCCTCGGGCCGGGCGTCGGCGACGTGGCAGAGGGCGGGGGAGACTTCCAACTCGTCAAATCGCTGGCGCGCCCCGCGGAGGACCCTGGCGTACTCGGCGGCCAGGGCCGACGATTCGCCTTCGATGTCCGCCAGCGTCCGTCGGATCAGCCAGCAGGGCCGTCCGTGGGCGTCGGCGGCCGCTTCGCCCCCGCACGCCTCGTCTAGCGCCATCGGCCGGGGCGGCTCGGACGGACCGCGATTCACCGCCGCGTGGCCCCGGGCGCGGAGAACCTGGTCGCCGCGGACCACCTGGCCGCGGGCTTGTGATCGCAGGAGCTGCTCAAGGCGTTTGCGTCGTGATTCGGGCATCATCAGCGCGGCGTCCGGGTACGGGGGCGGAATTCCCGTCGACGAATCCCGTGATCGGCAGTATACTGGTTTCGACCCGCCGGGTCGACATTCCGCGCTCTCGGAGGACCAACGATGCGCACCGCACTGATGGTGTTCCTGTCGGTTATGGGGCCCCTGGCGACGATCGCACCCGCCCAGGTGCCCGTCTTCACACGGCAGACGCCCCCGCCGACGCCGACCCTCGATCAACTGCCGCTGGGCACCAGCGTGTCGCGCGACGGGATCACCTGGACGTTCGCCGAGCCGGCCCGCGTCGGGCAGTTCATCAACGGCGACTACTACGTCGTCGGCCCCGTCACCGTCACCGCCATCAGCCCCGCCCCGGCCAACGGGCGGAACGGCTCGACGCTGAACATCCCGCCCACCAACAACCGCAGCGGCTACGACGACCGCATCGAGGCCGGCCGCTACGATGCCTCGCTGCGGGACGATCCGCCGATCACCCTGCAGCCGTGGGATGTCCTGGTCTCGACGATCAGCGTCGACGTCGTCGGGCAGATCAAGTGCATGCTCCGCTCCTCCGACGATACGCACAGCCCCGTCCGCACCGCCTCGGTGCTGACGTGCCTGCCCGAGCCGGTGCCGCCGGACGCGTTCCGGCCGTCCTACTGCGGGCGAAGCCAGAGGATCTACCTCTCCCGCAACCTCCGCCGGGAGCTGCTGCCGCGCCTGCCCCACGTGGCGAACATGCGGACGCTGTCGGAGTTCGCCGGCTACTTCCGCCGGCCGTGGATCGACACGGTCGCCTACGAGTTCGACTTCCCTATCGAGTACATGGCCCAGTACCCCCGCGAGGCCCTGCGGGCCGAGGGCATGGCCAGCCTGCTGCTGATGCTGGACTTCACGGCGGCCCAGAAAGAGCCCCTGCTGGTCTACCTGGTCCAGTACGGCATCGACCTGCACGGCATCGTCCGCGCCGGTCATTCCGGCTGGTTCGCTCACGGCGGGCACGGCAACGGGCGGAAGTGGCCCATCGTCATGGCGGGCATCCTGCTGGGCGAAGACGACATGGCCCGCGTGTCGGCCCATTACCCCGGCGCCGCCTTCAGCGAAGACCAGCAGACCATGTACGACGACGGCTGGACCGGCGCCACTGTCGTCTACGCCGGCCACATGGGCGCCGACGGCCACCCGGACCATCCCGGGTGGGGCGCCTACGAGCACCTCGAGCCCCGCGACTGGGAGGGCAATTGCATCGGCGAAAGCTACCGCCGCTGCTGCACCTCCATCGGCTGGGTCGGCGTGGCGCTGGCCGGGCGATTCCTGCGGGCCGAGCCGGCCTGGGACCACCAGGCCTTCTTCGACTACTGCGACCGCTGGATGACCGAGGACGACACCGAGCACCTGGCCATCATCCTCGCCCAGACCGGCCGCGACTTCAGCGCCAGTTGGGCCCGCCAGCGGCAGGTGTGGGATACCTTCACGCAGAACATGTGGCACGCCTACCGCTGGCGCCTCGACGGCCCGGAGGTCGTCGCCCGCCACATCTTCTACAACAACAGCGCCTTCGACGGCCGCGACCCGGCGGCCAACGACGCCGACGACGACGCCATCGCCACCGACAAGACGCCCCTCCTGCCGGGTCAGACAGCCACCGCGGCCAACTACACCGGCTACGCGCGGGGCATCAACGGCGTGATGATCGACATCGCCGACCTGCCCGGCACGCCGACCGCCGACGACTTCGCCTGCCGCGTCGGCAATGGCACCGTCGTCAACGACTGGACGACCGCCCCGGCGCCCTCGTCGGTCGCGGTCCGCCACGGCGACGGTGTCGACGGCTCCGACCGCGTCACGCTCATCTGGCCCGACGGGGTCATCCGCGGCACCTGGCTGCGGGTCACCGTCCGCGCGACGCCCGCCACCGGGCTGACCGCCGCCGACGTGTTCTACGTCGGCAACGCCCCCGGCGAGACCGGCAACTCCCTCTTCGACGCGACCGTCGACATCGTCGACGAGATCCTCACCCTCGCCCAGCCGGACGGCCTGACCCTCGATGACTTCATGGTCTTCAAGCAGCACTTCGGCCAGGCGGTCCCGCCGTGGCACCACGGCGACTACGACGGCAGCGGGACGGTCGATCTGGACGACTTCGCCGTGCTCAAGGAGCATTTCGGCACGCCCGTACCCGTCACCAACCCCCTCGACCACAACCGCGACGGCGTCGTCAACGGCGCCGACGCCGAGGTCTGCGCCGACAACACCGCCGGCATCGAGGGACGGCTCCGCCTGCTGGCCAGGCCGTTCTGATCGACGGCGAGCGGGGCGGGGGGGAAAAAGGGGGGGCAGCGCAGGCGCGCGCAACCACGGGGAGACCGTGAATGCCCTGGACCTTCGCCCCCGCTTGACAGCGGGGGCTTAGTCCCGTCGTAACGTCGACCGCGGGCAATGGCCGTTGGCGTACCTACAGCCTGGCGCCTACAGCCTACAGCCTGCCGTTGGCAGCCCGCTGTTCAGTCCTCGGGGGCTTCCTTGGCCTCCATCCAACTGAACATCTTGCGGAGCTGCTTGCCGACGACCTCGATGGGGTGGTTCTTGTCCGCTTCGTAGAGGCGGTTGAAGTTGGGCTTGCCGGCCTTGCACTCGTCGAGCCATTCCCTGGCGAAGTCGCCGGACTGGATCTCGGCGAGGATTTTCTTCATTTCGGCGCGGGTCTTGTCGGTGATCAGGCGCGGCCCGCGGGTCAGGTCGCCGTACTCGGCGGTGTTGGAGATGCTGTAGCGCATGTAGCTGATGCCGCCCTCGCTCATGAGCTTGATGATCAGCAGCAGCTCGTGGAGCACCTCGAAGTAGGCGATGTGGGGCTTGTAGCCGGCCTCGACGAGTGTTTCGAACCCGGCCTTGACCAGGGCGGTCAGCCCGCCGCACAGGACGACCTGCTCGCCGAACAGGTCGGTTTCGGTTTCTTCGGCGAAGGTGGTCTCGATGATGCCGGCACGGCCGCCGCCGATGCCGATGCCCCAGGCGAGGGCGAGGTCGCGGGCGGTGCCGGTGTCGTTCTTCTCGATGGCGATCAGGCAGGGGACACCGGAACCCTCTTCATAGCAGCTTCTTACGGTGTGCCCGGGCCCCTTGGGGGCGATCATGACCACGTCGACGCCCTTGGGCGGGACGATCTGCTTGAAGTGGATATTGAACCCGTGGCAGAAGCCCAACGCCTTTCCTGGCTTGAGGTTGGGTTCGATCTCCTTCTTGTACACCACCGACTGGACCTCGTCGGGCAGCGTCAGGATGATCAGGTCGCCCTGCTTGGTGGCCTCGGCGGCCGAGACGGGCGTAAAGCCATGCTCGGCGGCGAGTTTGCCGTTGGAGGTGTCGGGCAGTTCGGCGACAATGACGTTGACGCCGCTGTCGCGGAGGTTCTGCGCGTGGGCGTGACCCTGGCTGCCGTACCCGAGCACGGCGACCGTCTTGCCGGTCAGCGGGTCGAGGGAACCGTCGGTGTCGTAGAGAATTGTGACGTCGGCCATCGGAGTGTCCTTTGTCTAGAAGTCTGTCGTTTCCAACCGTTTGGCGGATTATGAGCGCAACGGTCGCCGCCGTCAACCGTCAAGTGGGGCGACCCCAGCCGTCTGGCTCGTCGTAAGACTCTTCGTCGTCGTCATCGTCGAGCTTCCAGCTTTCCGACTCGTCGAGGTCGTCGATTTCGCGTTCCATGACGCGGAACATTTTTTCCTGCATGGGCGCGAGCCGCCGATAGTAATCAAGCGTCGCCTGGTAGGCCTGGACCATCTGCTCGATCTTGATCAACTGCCACTTGATCAGGCAGGAGGGCTCCTTCACATTGCGGAACGGATCGCACTTGAGATGGAAGCCGCCATCGGGTTTCCGTTCGAAGAATTCGCAATCCTCGCACTGGATCATGGTGATGCCTCCGGATGAGGGTGCACGGTCAGAGGTATCCTACCGCGCCGGACCCGGTGCGTCGAGGGAATCCGACAGGACAGCGGTCTGGGATGGGTGGTGCGGGTTAGGCAGGCTGCGGCAGGGACGGCCGTGTCGAAATGAGCAATGTCGTTGCAAGGGCGTGGACTGGAAAGCTAGTATACAAAAGAGCGTTTCATGTGGGGGGGCTGCCGGCGCGGGTGTCGTCGCGGTGACTGCACAGGAGCAATGGAGTAGGCAACGATGAATCGAAGCTGGGTGTCCGTCATGCGAGTCGTTCTGATCGCGGCACTTACCGCGCCGATGGCGCTGACGGCCGACGTGGCGCCCGCCGACGGCGCCGCAGCGACGGCCGAGAAGGCGACGGGCGCGCCGGACGTGGCGCAGATGCGCCGGGAGGCCCTCTCGCAACTGCTGGACGGCGAATTCCGCGCCGGGGCCGAGACGTTGATGTCGGCGGCGGAAGTGGCGCCCGACGATCCGGTCATCCAGCAGGCCGCCCGGTGGACGCGGGCCTTCCTCCAGCGGCGGGAGGCCGACAACGCCGATCGTCGGGCCGACTACGACGCCGCCGTCGAGGTGGCCCGCGCGCTGCTGAGCGTGGCCCGGCACGCCGACGAGCCCAACGGCACCGTCGAGGCGGTCCGCGAGCACGTCGAGACCATCCGCGAGCTTGTCGTCGACGCCGTCAGCGCGCCGCACGTCGAGGAGAATATCACTGGCGACGACTGGTACGACGACTGGCTTGCCCGCAAGCGGGCCGCCCTGGTCGAGTCGCTCGACGCGATCCGCGCCGAGCTGGGCCACAAGACCGACGTGCAGGCCGAGCAGATCCGCCTGGCCGCCGATCACCTGCTGGCGACCCTCGACGCCTTCAAGGCCGTCGCCGCCGACAAGCCGTGGGGGACGCTGCCGGTGGCCGAGCGGAGCCTCGACGACCTGTCCGACCAGACCGACGCGCTGCTGATGGCCACCGACGACCTCAGCGCGCTGGTGACCACCCATCCGTGGCAGGCGGCGGTCGAACGGCTGCGGACGATCAAGTGGGTGGCCGGCGACGACTGGCCGTTCCTCGAGGAGCCCTGGGCTCAGGCGATCGTCACCGGCGCCGAGGACCGGGCCGAGGCGCTGGTCGCCGAGAAGAAGTGGTACGAGGCCCTCGCCCTGTACGGGGCGCTGCGGGATGTCTTCGACGACGGGCGCTACGACGAGCAGATCAAGCACGCCACCCGCTGGGCGCGGGTGGTGTCGCTGTACGCCCCGGACGCCCTCGCCGAGGACGCCGACGAGGCGAAAGTCCCCGAAGACGAGGCCGAGGCGATCGATCAGGGCGACGAGGTGAAGTGGACCGAGTTCGTCAGCGGCGTCGACGCCGACATGGTCCAACAGGCGCTGGCGCAGATCGACCTGACCTATGTCGAGAACGTCGATTACCAGAAGCTCCTGCTGGGCGGCCTGCGCGCGGTGCGGGTGCTGGCCCAGTCGCCGGAAGTGGCCGAGACCTTCGACGGGCTCGCCGACGACCCGCGGCGGGACGCCTTCATCGCCAGGATCGACCGGCTGATCGAACAGGCCGAAGCCGCGCCCGACGCGACCCACCGCATGGTCGGCCGCGCCCTGCTGCAGGTGCTGTGGGCCAACGGCCGGACCGTGGATCTGCCCGACGAGGTCATCGACCTGGAGTTCGCCGAGGGCATGATGCTCGAGCTGGACCGCTTCAGCTCGATGATCTGGCCCAGCGAGTGGCCCGATTTCGTCAAGCAGACCATGGGCAGCTTCTGCGGCGTGGGGATCCAGATCCAGGTCCAGCGGGAGACCGACCTGCTGATGGTGGTGACGCCGCTGGAGAATTCCCCGGCGTACGAAGCGGGCATCAAGGCGGGCGACCTGATCCTCGAGGTCGACGGCGAGTCGACCAAGGGAATCGACATCGAGGAGGCCGTCCGGCGGATCACCGGTCCGGAAGGGACCACCGTGAATCTCACCGTCAAGCGGCCCGGCCGGGACGCGTTGATGGACGTGGAACTGGTGCGGGCGGAGATCCACATCCAGACCGTCAAGGGATGGCGCCGCACGAACGGGGGCGGGTGGGACTGGATGCTCGATTCGGCCAACAAGATCGGCTACGTCCGGATCACCAACTTCAATCGCGACACCGCCGAGGAACTTCGCCACGCCCTGGTCGCCCTGCGGTCGCAGGGCGTTCGCGGGCTGATCCTCGACCTGCGGGGCAATCCCGGCGGGTTCCTCAAGGCCGCGGTGGACGTGGCCGACGAGTTCGTCGACGGCGGGGCGATCGTCTCGACCAAGGGCCGCCAGCAGCAGACCGGGCGGTTCCACGCCACGCCCGACGGGCACTTCCTCGACGGAGAACTGGTGGTCCTGGTCGACCAGAGCTCGGCCTCGGCGGCCGAGATCGTCTCGGGGGCGCTGAAGGACCTCGGCCGGGCCGTCATCGTCGGCCAGCGGAGCTTCGGCAAGGGCAGCGTCCAGAACCTCATCCCGATCCGCGAGGACCGCAGCGGCGGGCTGAACAGCGCCTACCTGAAGGTCACCGCCGCCTACTACTACCTGCCGTCCGACCGTTGCCTGCATCGCACCGACGGCGCCACCGAGTGGGGCGTCGAGCCGGACATCAGCCCGGCCGTCTCGCCCAGGCAACTGCGGCGGTGGATGCGCCTGCTGCGGCGCAGCGAGATCATCAAGAACCGCGACCAGGACCAACTCAATGAGGATATGGCCATGCAGTTCCGTGCCGACATCCAGCTCGACACGGCCCTGCTCGTCTGCCGTCTGGGCCTGCTCCGCCACCAGGCGACCGTCGCGGAAACGCCCGGCAGCGCGGCGGCGATGCTGACGCCCTAGAACGACGGATCGGACCGATCCGACGGAGCCGCCGCCGCCGGCGGCGCGCACGAAAAGGCCCCACCTCTTGGGGAGGCGGGGCCTTTTTCAGGCAAATAGAGGCGCCATCCTTCGCCGTACGTCGCCATACGGCCATCCCGGCGCGGGGTCGGGACGAGGCTGCGCTGAC
>CAZHRW010000209.1:0-15542 GCA_964535025.1 uncultured Planctomycetales bacterium | reverse complement strand
CCCACGGTCCGGGGGCTCGCGCCCCCGGTCGCATCATGTCGCCCCTTCGGGGCTCAGCCTCAGAACACTTCGCTTTCCGGGGGCTCGCGCCCCCGGCTAAAGTATGTCGCCCCTTCGGGGCTGATACTGACGAACGACTCCCTCTGGCCGGTCGCGCTTTTCATTGTACGTCCCCGTCGGGATCGATCCACCGGATGTGTTCGGCGGCGAGGGTGAGGACGCCGTAGTGGTCCTCGACGGTGCCGGTGACGACGGCGGCCGAGCCGGTGCCGTCCTGGCGGCATCTGTCACCGAAGGCGGTCGCCTCGAACAGGCCGTCGGGGTCGTCGAAGGTGAAGAACTGGACGGTTCGCCCGCGCCGGGTCCGCGTGGTCCTCGCCGCTTCGAGCATGCCCGCCAGGCGGACGGGCCGCCCGACCCGCCGGGGCAGGTCGGCCGAGGTGGCGTCGGTGTCGAGGTCGCTGCGGGTCGCCAGGGGGTGGCCGTGCAGGTCCAGCCCCAGGAGGCGCTGCTCGTCGCGGCGTTTGCGCGTTTCGCTGTAGTCGGTCAGCACCCCCGCCGTCGCCGGCGCGGCCGTCAGCAGCGCCGGGCCGTCCGTCCGCGGCCGCCGGGCGCCCCGGGTCGCCAGGAGCTTCAGTTCCATCATCATCGCCGGCCGCGTCGCCCCCAGCGAATCGAACGCCCCGCAGAGAATCAGGGCGCGGACCTCCTCGCCGGCCAGGTGCGTCCGCCGGCAGAACTCCGCCACCTCCGCGAACGGACCGCGACGGCGGGCGTCGAGGATCATCTCGACGGCGACGGGGCCGAGGCCCGCCACGCGGCCCAATCCGACGCGGATGACGCCGTCGTCGAGCGTGAACTCGGCCTCGGAGCGGTTCACGTCCGGCCCGGCGAACCGCACGCCGTCGCGGCGGGCGCAGCGGACGTACAGCCGCGGATGGTACATGCTCTGGTTGTTGTTGAGCGCCGCGGTCCAGAACGCCGTCGGGTGGTGGGCCCGCAGGTAGGCCACGGTGTAGGCCAGGCGGGCGTAGCTGGCGGCGTGGGCCCGGCAGAACGAGTAGTCGTTGAACTTGGCCATCTGTACCCACAGGCCGGCGGCGTAGCGGCGGTCGACCCCACGGGCGGCGCAGCGGTCGAGGAACTCGCGGCTGAGGCGTTCGCGCTGCCGGTCGTCGGGGCATTTCTGGACCGCCTTGCGGAAGCGGTCGGCCTCGGGGCGCCCGCAGCCGGTCAGGGCGTCGACGACGAGCATGACGTCGTCCTCGTAGGTCATCACGCCGTCCGTCGCTTCCAGGACCGCGTCGACGGGCCCGTAGCCGCTCGGCACGGCCTCCAGGCGGCGCCGGCGGCGGATGAACGTTTCCTTCATCCCGATCCCCGCCGCCCCCGGTCGCACCATGGCCAGGGCCTGCATGATATCCCGCAGCGACGCCGGGCGGATCGACTGGAGCAGGTGGCGCATGGCCGGCGATTCGAGCTGGTTGCACCCGATCGTCTCGCCCCGGCCCATCAGGTCGTAGACGGACCGGTCGTCGGCGCCGAGGCGGTCGACGTCCAGGTCCGGCCCGCCGGTCCGGCGGACCCAGTCGCAGGCCTCGCGGATGGTCGACAGCGACCGGTTGCCCAGCAGGTCGAGCTTGACCAGGCCGACGTCCTCGACGCCGTCCTTGTCGTACTGGGTGATCCGCACGCCCTTGGCGGCGGTTTCGATCGGGGCGTAATGGTCGATGGGCTTGCGGCCGATGACGATCCCGCCGGGATGGACCGACAGCAGGTGCACGGCCCCCACCAGCGGCTCGCTGCGGCGGGCGACGGCGGCGATATGGGCCGGATCGCCCCGCCCGGCCAGCATCGCGGTGACCTGCGCGTCGGACAGGCCCATCGCCTTGGCCGTCTCGCGGAAGGCCGATCGCCCCTGGAAGGTGTTGTGCGTGCAGACCATCGCCACGTGATCGGCGCCCCAGCGGTCGAAGGCGTAGTCGATGACGTCGTCGCGGATCCGCCAGCAGAAGTCGATGTCGAGATCGGGGAAGTCCGCCCGTTTTTCGTTGAGGAACCGCTCGAAGGGGATGTCCAGGCTCAGCGGGCAGACGTTGGTGATCCCCAGCACATACGCCACCAGGCTCGACGCCCCCGAGCCCCGCCCGGTGATCGGCGCCCGCCGCCGGTGGGCGTACCGGACAATATCGTTCACGACCAGGAAGTATTCGCAGAACCCCTTGGCCTCGATGAGCCCCCACTCCCGCCGCAGGCGGCGGCGGACCGCCTCGCCGACCCGCCCGTAGCGGCGCCGGGCGCCCTCCAGGCACAGCCGCCGCAGGTGTCGGCGGGCCCCGCGGCCGTCGGGGAGGTCGAACGCCGGGAAGACCGGCGGGCGGGGCAATACCGCGTACCGGCACGCCTCGGCGACGCGGCGGTTGTTGGCGATCGCCTCGGGCACCTCGGCCACGGCCCGCCGCCACGCCGTCGGCTCGCGCAGGACCGCCTTCGGGTGCGGCAGCTCGGCGTCGTCCAGGCGGTCGAGCGTCGTTCCGCCGCGGATGGCCGCCAGCAGCCGCGCCGCCGGCAGGTCGTCGGCCGTCGCCATCCTCGCCGGCCCCGTCGCCAGCAGGCCCAGGTCCAACGCGGCCGCCGCGTCCCGCAGCCGCCGGGCGAGCGTGCGGGACTGCGTGGGCGGGTCCCACGCCAGCCACAGGCGGTCTCGGGGCACGTCCGCGTCGCGCCAGGCGCGCGCGAGGGCGACGTCCTCGGTAACCAGGTGGAGCCCGTCGAGCAGGCCCTCGGCGCCGGTGGCCAGGTCGGGCGACCCGCCCGCGTGCAGGCGCGTCAGCAGACGGCAGAGGTTTTCGTAGCCCGTCCGGTCGATCACCAGCGCGACGGCGGACGTCGCCGCCGTTCGCAGCTCCGCCCCCACGATCGGCCGCACCCCGGCCGCGACGGCCGCGCGATGGAAGACCGTCGCCCCGTACAACCCGTTCACATCCGTCACCGCCATCGCCTCATACCCCAGCGCCGCCGCCCGCGCCACCATCGCCGCCGGCGCGGACGGCCCGCGGCACAGGGAATAAGACGTATGCACGTGGAGCGGACACAGCATTGTGGTACCTCGTTGGAGGCTTGAGACTTGAGGCCTGAGGCCTGAGGCGCTGTTGCCGTACCTCAAGCCTCAGGTCTCAAGTCTCAGGTCTCAGGTCTCCAGCCTCACTTCGTCAGCGACGGCGTCCTCAGCACGAACCCCTGGTCGTTCTGCCGCAGGCGGCCGAGCAGGTCGATCGAATCGCCTTTGACGACCGCGGCGTGGCCCCAGCGGTCGCGAATGGCGTCGACGACGGCGTGCAGGTCGCGGCCGGCCGTCTCGGCGGGCGTGTCGAACAGGCCCGCCGCGGCGGTGTCGGGCCGAAAGCCCGAGAGGACCACGCCGACGTGGCGAAGCCGGACGCGGCGGGTATACAGCCGCTCCAGCAGCGCCACGACCACGGCGTACAGGTCCGCATCCCGCGCCGTCGGCTCGGGCAAGGATTTGCGCATCGCGGCCGCTTTCCAATCGTCGTACCGCACCGTCACCTCGACCGTGCCGGCGGCCAGGCCTTCGGCGCGGACGGCCCGCATGGCGCGTTCGAGCAGGTAGAAGAGCATCCCGCGAATCCGCTCCGCATCGCCGGTCGGCTCGTGGAAGGTCGTCTCCCGCGAGATGCTCCGCGGCCACTTGCGGCGGTCGTCGGCCACGCCGTGGCGGGCCGGGTGGACGTCGCGTCCGCGGCAGCGCTCGTAGAGGACCTCGCCGCGCCGGCCGAACAGCGCCCGCAGGTCCGCCCGTCCGAGGCGGCGCAGGTCGGAGACGGTTTCGAGGTTCAGGTCGGCCAGTTCCGCGGCGGTTTTGCGCCCCACGCCCAACAGCGACCCGACGGGCAGGAGCGCCAGGAAATCGGCCGCCTCGTCGGGCCCGACGTAGCGGACGCCGCCCGGCTTGACGGATTTGCCCGCCAGCTTGGCCAGCATCCGGTTGGCGGCCAGCCCCACCGACACCGACAGCCCCACCTCCTCGCCGATGACCTCCCGCAGGGCCCGCCCCAGGGCCTCGGGGCCGCCGTGGATGGCCGTCATCCCGGTCGCGTCGCCGTAGGCTTCGTCCAGGAAGGTCTCGACGGCGGCGGCGTAGCGACGGCAGATCGCCCAGATCTGCTCGGCGAAGCAGCGGTAGATCGCCTGCTGCCCGTCGGCGATCACCAGGTCCGGACACTGCTCTTTCGCCCGCCACAAGGGCATGCCGGCGGCCAGCCCGAACGCCCGCGCCTCGTAGCTGCACGAGGCGATCACCCCGCTGCCCACCGCCACCGGCCGCCGCCGCAGCCGCGGAATGAGCAACTGCTCGACGGAGGCGAAAAAGGCGTCGATATCCACGTGGAAGACGAGATCCGCCATGATAAATCAAGACCTCAAACGACAATCACCTGGTCGAGCCACCACTGCAGGTCGTCGCTGGCGAAGTGGAGGTAGTACGTCTCGTCGCCGACCTGGACGCTGTAGTGGTGGGTGCAGCCGCCGAGTTGGCGGTCGACCCAGCGTGCGTTGATCGCGAAGACGTCCAGCTCCCGCGTGCCCCAGCGGAACCGCACCGGATGGACCTGTCCGCCCGAAAACACCGCGTAGACGCGGATCGGTTCGTCAATCGTTTCGATATTCATGGGGTCACACACCCAGTCATCCACGCCCGCCGCCGAGCCGCGCCGCCGGCCGCGCCGAGGGACCTAACAATTACCAAACACTAGTATCGGCCCGGCCGGGGCTCCTGGCAAGGGAAAATTCGAAAGATGGCGGCGGTTTGCCTCGCCCGCCCCGCGGGCGGCGCGGACGGCGTTGCCACCGGCGGCCGGGGCTGCTACAGTGAATCGGACGCCGTGCCGGCGGGATCGGTCGCCGGGCGGCCCGGTTGCAAGGGTTTGCGCGACAGGTTCGGCGCCCAGGGACCTTTCACTCCCTCGAACCGATCCAGGAGTATGGGACCATGCGAGATTTCTTGAAAGCCGTCGCCGAGCGCCCCCAGGTGTTTGACGGGGCGATGGGCACGATGCTCTATAACTCCGGCGTGTTCATCAACACGTGTTACGACGAGCTGTGCCTGACCCGCCCGGCGTTGGTGCGGGACATTCACCGGCGTTATGTCGAGGCCGGCGCGGACGTTATCGGCACCAACAGCTTCGGCGCCAACCGCTTCAAGCTCGGGGCGTTCGGCCTGGGCGGCTCGATGGCGGCGATCAACCAGGCCGCGGCCGAACTGGCCCGGGGCGAGGCGGGCGAGGCGGTGTTCGTCGCCGCGTCCGTCGGCCCCTGCTCGTCGGGCGGGCAGGTGTTGGCCGACGAGGCGCTCGCCGAGGCCCACGGTGCCTTCGCCGAGCAGATCGCCGCCCTCAAGGCCGGCGGGGCGGACCTGATCCTGCTGGAGACGTTCAGCGACCTGCGCGAGCTGCAGGCCGCGGCGGCCGCGGCGCGGGCGTCGGGGCTGCCGGTGGTCGCGTCGTTCGCCGTCAACGCGCACGGCGAGACCATCGTGGGCGCGCCGGCCGAGGCGATGGCGCGGGCGCTGGATGCCGATAAGAACGTCGACGTGGTGGGCCTGAACTGCGGGATCGGTCCGGCGGGGTGGTTCGACGTCCTGCCGGCGGTCCTGGCGGCGACGCGCAAGCCGGTGATCGTCTCGCCCAACGCCGGGTTCCCCCGCGAGGTGGGCGGGCGGATGCTCTACCTGGTCAGCCCGGAGTACTTCACCGAGTACGCCAAGCGATTCATCGAACTGGGCGTCCGGGGCGTGGGCGGCTGCTGCGGCACGACGCCCGAGCACATCCGCGTGGCCGCCAAGGCCGTCAAGTCGCTCAGCGGGGTCAAGCGTCACGTCGAGGTCGTCGTCCGCCGGCGGGAGGAGACGGCCGTCGAGGTGATCCCGACGGCCGCCAAGTCGAAGCTGGGCGCCAAGCTGGCGGCCGGGCGGCTTGTCACGTCGGTCGAGCTGCTGCCGCCCCGCTCGTCGGACATGAGCAAGCTGCTGGGTCGGGCCCGCCGCTGCGCCGCCGCGGGCGTCGACGCGATCAACATCCCCGACGGCCCCCGCGCCAGCGCGCGGATCTCGCCGATGATCGCCGCGCTGACGATCGAGCGGGAAGCGGGGATCGAGACGGTCCTGCACTACTGCTGCCGCGACCGCAACCTGATCGGCATGCAGTCGGACCTGCTGGGCGGGTATGCCGCGGGGCTGCACAACTGGCTGATCATCACGGGCGACCCGCCCAAGCTGGGCGAGTACCCCGACGCGACCGGCGTGTTCGACGTCGATGCGATCGGCCTGACCCGCATGGCCGCCAACCTCAATCGCGGGGTCGACCTGGCCGGCACACCGATCGACCCGCCGACGGGGCTCCTCATCGGCGTGGGGGCCAACCCTTCCGCGGTCGACATGGAGCGGGAGCTCGAGCGGTACTTCCGCAAGCTCGACGCCGGGGCCGAGTTCGCCATCACCCAGCCGATCTTCGACCCCGACGCCCTGCGGCGGTTCTGCGAGGCCGTCGCCGACTACGGTCTGCAGATCCCCATCGTGGCCGGGGTCTGGCCGCTGCTGAGCTACAAGAACGCCGAGTTCATGAACAATGAGGTGCCCGGGGTGGTCGTCCCGGCCTCGACCCTGGAGCGGATGAGCCGCTGCACGACGAAGGAAGACGGCCACCGCGTGGGCATCGAGATCGCCCGCGAGACCATGGCGGCGATCGCCCCCTACGTCAAGGGCTTCCAGGTCTCCGCCCCCCTGGGCAACGTCGACATCGCCCTGGAGGTCCTGGCGGTCACGGGCGACCTGGCGGCCGCGAGCGATTGACCGCCCGTTCGGAACCTGTTCACCTGCATCGTCTTGTATTCTGGTGCGCGGGCGGTTTGCGGGGGCGACAACTAAAGTCTCCCCTTTCCGCGTCCGACGATAGTACTGCTGCTGATCTGTCCCCGGCCCAGGAAGACATGTATGACACGCCCGTTGAAGACCTTCGCGGAATTCATCCGACGGATGTCCCTCCCACAGTTGATCGAGGCCCGCAAGATCCTCGACGACCTGATCGAGGACGCAACCGCCCGCGACGGCGGCGCCGGCCAGGACGCCCCGCCCGAGGGCGAACGGCGGGCCGAGCCGCGGTTCGCGGTCAACCTCCGCGGAACCGTCCGCCCGCTGATCCCCGGGCAGGGCGACCAGGCGCAGACCACGCCCATGGCGGTCCTGGACGCCTCCCGGCAGGGCATGCGGTTCGTCGTCGACAGCGCCGAGGCGCTGTACCCGATCGTCGAGGTGACGTTCACCGCTCCCAACGGACGGCTGCGGACGCTTTTCTGCCGCCTCGTCCGTACGCGGATGGTCCGCCGCACCGACGAGGTGGGCAACGAATCCAAGGTCACCGAGGTCGCGGCCCGGGCCATCGACGCCGGCGAACTGGCCAGCGCCCAACGCCGCCTGCGGGACCTCGTCGCCGCCACCAAGCGCATCCCCAACCGCGAACACCTGCCCATCTTTCTGGTCGGCACCTCCGGCCGCCGGCAGAAGGACTATACCAAGCTGCTCGACCGCAAGGGCTACCCGCTGACGCTCGTCGACGATTACGACCAGCTCCGCGGGGCGATCGGCGAGGACACCATCCAGGTCGTCGTCTACATCGACGGCCGCCAGGCGCTGCTGCGACAGGACGTCGTCGAGCAGATCGGCCGCGCGCTGCCCAGCGCCGTCCAGATGGCCGTGATCAACGCCGTCGAGGACCGCAAGCCGCTCATGGAAATCGGCATGGACGAGTGCGTCCACGCCGTCAATGCCGAGTCGTTGATGATCCTGTACATCGACCGCGCCGTGAAGGCCAAGCTCATCTCCGGCGCCACCGGCACCGCGGTGCGGACCAAGCACCTGCTGATCCACGCCGACGAAAACATGGCCCTGGCCCAGCTCGGCAGCCGCTTCGACCCCGCCGAGTACCACGTCACCTTCGCCCACGACATCGACGGCATGCTCGCACGGCTGCGGTGCACGGAGATCGACGCGGTCCTCGCCGAGCACACCGTCGCCTCAAGGGACCACTGGGCCCTCGTCAAACTCGTCCGCGACGAGCTGCCCGACCTGCCGATCGTCGTGGCCGTCACCGACCCGCGGCTCGGCCCCGACGCCGTCCTGGCCGGCGCGTCGGACTACCTGCCGATGCCCTTCGCGGTCCGCACCGCCTCGCAACTGATCACCGCGGCCATCCAGGCCACCGAAGCCGACGCCGCCATGCGCTCGGCCGTCCCGCCGGCCGCGGAGAACGTCGACGCGGCGTAAGCAACCGACCAGACCAGACCCCGCTCCAGTTCGATGAAATGCCGTCGCGGCGCGGCCGCACCGTGCTCATGACCGCTTGAGGATCTCCCCGCCTTCGGGCAGGTCGATGAAGGTGCCGATGATCCGCTGGTAGAGCTCGGGGCTCTTGAAGAACAGTTGCTTGCCGCTGTCGTCGGCGCTCTTCATGTACATCTCGTAGTGCCGGCGCCAGTTGGCGCGGTCGTTCTCCTCGTTGTAGACGCCGAGTTTCTGGCGGGCCTCGCGGTTCTTCTTGCGGACCGACCAGCGGAACTCGGCGTAGGCGGCGACGAGGGTGTCGCTGTTCATGGCGTCGACGCCGCTGGCGGCCCTGGATGTATCGTAGCGGTAGTCGGCCAGGGCGTCCCACAGCGCCGAGCGGAGCAGCCCCGGACGGGCGAAATGGCCGGGCAGGGCGAAGCTGCCGTTGTCGCCGTCGCAGCGGGGCGTGGTGGCGATCGCCAGCGTGCCGCCGGCCGGCAGGAGCACGGCGATCGGGGCCGTCCGCAGCAGCACGCGGTGGGCCTTCTTCGCACCGGGGACGAGCGAATCGCTGAACAGCAGCGGGTCGCGCCCCTCGGCGTCGGCGAATTCGGCGATCACGGCGTCGCGCTCGTTGATCCGCCCGCCGCCGGCGCGATAGGCCTCTTCCAGCGCGAACGGCAGGAACGGCTCGGACAACTGGGCCACCAGGCGGCACTGCCGGCGGATGAACGCCACCTCCCCGCGGGCGCGATCGGCGGCGGTGACGGTGTGGCCGGCGGTCTGCTCCATCTTGATCGACCCGGCGAGCTTCTCCCGCAGACGGGGCAGGTAGGTGGTCTGGATCACCTCGACGAGCCGGTCCTTGCGGACCGCCTCGACCTTCAACTCGTGGGCGTGGCTGCGAAGGCTTTCTCGTTTGGTGAGATTGCCCTTCTCGCCGGACTTGAGCAGGGCGATCCGCTTCTCGGTGGCATCCTGCTCGCGGCGAATCTCCTCGGCGGCGGCCTGGAGGGCCTCCATCGCGCCGGCGAGGATCCGCTCCTGGATGCGGTAGTTGATCTTCCGCCGCCAGCCGCGATCGGCCTTCCAGCGCGGCGAGTTGGCCTCCCGCAGCTCGAGAGCCTCGTCGTGGGCGTTGGGGATCACCCCCGCCGTCGCCAGGTCGATCGACTCGTCGGCGTAGAGCACGTGGACGGCCGCCGGGCCGCCGTCGAGCTCGCGCCGCGACTCGGTGCACTCGGCGAGGATGGCCTTGGCGACGTCAGGGACGATGAACCGCGACGAACAGCCCAGCAGGCCCCGCCGCAGAAAGGCTCGCACGAACGGCTCGTCGGCCGCGTCCAGCCCCGCCGTCAGGGCCACGGCGGCCTCCTCGTAGACCGACCAGAACGACTGAACCATCTCCCGCTCGATGCTCTCGCGCTCCCGACGGATCGCCGCCAGCCGCGTCTCGAGAGCCTGCTGCTCGTCACCGGCCGGCGTGGAGGCCTCGCCGTCGCCGCCGGGCGATGCCAACCGGGCCTCGGCCTCGGCGCGCTGCTCGTCGAGCGCCAGGGCGTAGACCGCCCAGCCGAACAGCCCGTCGCCGGGGATTTCGAGCTTCGCGAAGATGCCGTACAGGGGCTCATCCGTCGCCGCCGCGGCACAGGCGCGGAGAGCCGCCGCCGTCGATTCGGCCCGCGCGATCAGCAGCCGCTTCTGCTCCAGTCCCAGCTCGCAGGCGCGGCGCATCGCCTCGGGCAGCGCGGGCGGCCCGGCGTCCTCGCCGTCATCGGTGTCGTCCTGGTCGTCGGGGGCGGCGAGCTTCTTCTCGAGCCTGGCCGCGGATTTGCGGAGCGCGTCGACCGTCGGGATCTTCCGCATCTCCCGCCGCTGGCGGGACAGCTCGCGGCCGACGTCGTCGTCGAGGTCGTCGCCGCGCTCGAGCTGGGCCCGTCGGGCCTCCAGGCGGCCGAGGTCCGCCTGCAGGGCCAGACGCCCCTCGATCGCCTGCACGGCGTCGTCGGAAAGCGGGCGGGCCTCCAGGGCGTCGACGATCGCGGCCGGGTCGACGTCCGCGCCGTCCAGCGCCCCGCCGGTGGGGGCCGGGGGCGGCGGATCATCGGCGGCCGGCTCGAACGGTTCGGCCGCTTCGGTGTCGGTGTCGTCGTCGTCGGCCGCGGTCGCCGGCGTCACGTCGATGCAATGCGGGTGATCGAGGAAAATCTGCACCATGTAACGGCCGACCTGGATGAAGTCCTCGTCGGCCACGCTTCGGGGCGCGGCGACCGGTTCGCCGTTGACGAAGACCGGGTCGCCGTCCCCGCCGGCGTCGAGGACCAGCGCGCCGCTGTCGTCGACGGTCAGACGGGCCCGGTCGTTGAGATTCAACACGCCCTGCGACGTCGGCTCGGCGTCTTCGCCGGCCGCGGTGGGCGTGGGTGTCGTCATCGTGCGGGCGAGGCGTTCGGCGAGGGATTCCAGCAGCCGCAGGGCCATCGCCGGGCGCGTGCGGAGCGTTTCGACGACGCCGTCGGCGGGGATCCGCAAGGCGCGCACGGGTCCTGTGGCGACGACGTCGGCCGGGTGCTCCGCGGTGAGCAGGGCGCCGATCTCGCCGAGGAAGGCCCCCTTCTGTGTGACCGTTTCGACCACGCGGCCGTCTCGGCGGATCTCCACGCGGCCGTCAATGAGGACCAGCAGGTCGCGGTTGGCCTCGTCGCCCTGGGCGAAGAGCACATCGCCGTCGGCGAAACCGACCGCGCCGGCCGGACCGTCGGCGGCGTTGCGGGCGCGGGCCTGCTGGAGGCGGAGGATCTCCTCGACCTGGGCGACGGTCATTATCCCCTGCTCGACGAGCACCCGCCCCAGCGGCGCCGGCGTCCGGCCGTCGGCCTGCTGAGTGAACTGGATCGCCAGGCACGCCTGAATCTGCTCGCCGGTCACCATGCCCGCTTCCAGCGCCAGGCGCCCGAACAGGGGCAGTCGTCCGGCCGTCGTTGTCGCCGCGTCTTCCACGCCAGGCTCCACGTCGCTTGCAAAGACGGCCCCGGGGCGGCGCGCGGGCACCGCCTGCCGGCATGGACCGTCCTGATACACATCGGCATAAGCTTAGGGCATCATGAGTTAGGTCATTGACAGGACGGCTTGCCCGCAGCCGCCGGCGACGGTACGATCGGCACCATAAACTGCGGAGGACCGACATGACCCCACGCGAGATCGTCCAAGCCGCGATTCATCATCGCCGCCCCGAGCGCCTGCCGGTCCTGCAGCCGGAGCTGGGCGTCTGCGACCGCGTCGCCGTCGGGCCGTCCCCGCCGGACGGCTGGACGCCCGCCGTGGCGGGTCAGGATGAGTGGGGCTGCGTCTGGCACACGACCGCCATGAAGAACATGGGCCAACCCAAGGGCCACCCGCTCGAGGTGCTGCCCGACGACCTGTCGACGACGATGTATCCCGACTACGACGACGAAAGCCGCTACGTCGGCATGGACGAGCGGGTCGCCGCGGCCCGGGCGACGGGCAAGTACGTCACGACGGGGATCTTCTTCGTCCTCTGGGAGCGGATGCACGCCCTCCGGGGCTTCGAGAACGCCCTGTGCGACCTGCTGACCGATCGCCACGCCACCGAACGGCTGGCCGACCACATCGTCCAGGTGCAACTGACCTATGTCCGCCAGGTCGCCCGGCGGTTTGCCGGGCGGATCGACGCATTCACCATGACCGACGACTGGGGCACGCAGCAGGCGGCATTCATCAGCTACGACCTGTGGATGGAGATCTTCCACCCGCGCTACAAGCGGCTGTTCGACGCGATGCACGACGCCGGCTGCGACGTGTGGGTGCACAGTTGCGGGAAGGTCAACGAGATCATCGAAGGCTATATCGCCGCCGGCGTCGACGTGGTGAACCTCCAGCAGCCCCGGGCGCTGGGCATCGAGGCCATCGGCCGTCGCTACGGCGGGCGGATCGCCTTCGAGAGCCTCTGCGACATCCAGGCCACGCTGCCGACCGGCGATCGGGCGAAGATCGAAGCCGACGTCGAAGCCCTCATGACCCACTGGGCCCGACCCGACGGGGGCTTCATCTTCAGCGACTACGGCGACAACGCCGCCATCGGCGTGATCGATCCGCAGACCAAGCCGTTCATGTACGAGTGCTTCTCACGCTGGTCGGAGAAGCTCTACGGTGCCCCCCTGCCGCCGATGGCGACCAAGGCCCCTCAGTAGACAAGCGAACGGAAGTCGCGCACGGTGTGGAACGTGATCATGTTGACGTCGTGCGCGTTCCGGGCCCGATGATCGCCGGAGCGACTGAGCACGTGCAGGTCCTCGCCGTCGACGACCATGCTCGCGTAGCTGCGCGACGCCCGTGCCTCCTCGCCGACGGCAACGATGCCGGCGAAACACCAGTCGATCATGTTGGTCGAAAAGTGCAGTTGCAGCCGTCGGCGTTCGTTGTTGGGCAGGTTGAAGTGCCCGTCGGGCAGTCGGTCCGCCCGCGTCATGCTGCGGGTCGCCTGGTTGGACAGCAGCCAGTAGAGGCCGGTGGGCTCGTCGTAGAGCACGTGGAACTTCACCTGTCCGCCCGGGCACGGCACGTACAGCATCCGCTTGCCGGACGGCGCGTGCTCCAGTTGCGTGGTCATCGCCCCGGCGCCGGGCTCGTCCTCGACGACCTTGACGATAGCGGCGTAACCCGTCCCGCCGGTGTGGGCGCGCGACCAGAGGTGGAAGGTCCGTCCCGTCGGGTCGTACCAGATATGATCGGGGTCGACAAACTGAACGACGTTCGCCTCCAGCCAGCCGATGGGACAGCAGCGGCGGTCTTCCCGGCCGAGCACCGCCGTGCCGCTGGGATAGGGGCACGGGTAGAACGGCACGCCCCACCAGTCCAGTTGGGGGCAGTCGGCACTGTTGTCGATGATGTCGGCGAAGCTGAGTACCGAGGCGAACGTCCAGTTCTCCCGGCGCGTCAGGTCGTCTCCGAGGCGTCCCCGCATGAGCACCGGGGCCTGTTCGCCGACGCACCAGCCCTGGATATTGTGGTGAGCCCGGTACTCCATCACCAGGTAGATGCAGCCGTGGGCGTAGTGGACGTTGCAGGGGGCCTGGTGCCACTGTTGCCCCTCGGTCAGGCGCACCGGATGCGACCACGTCTTGCCGCCGTCGTCGGAGCGGATGATCATCAGGTCGCCGGCATGGCCAAGCACGTAGAGGACCCCACCGGCCACGAACGGACGGGCGTGGAGGAACGGAAACGTCGTCGTTTGCCGCCACGTGCGCCCTCGGTCGTCGGAGAGATAGACCCGGCCCTGCCAGGACCGCCAGTCGGATTCCGCCTTGGGGCCGTCGAGCGACGCCGCCACACCGGGGCCGCCCCAGTCGGTGGTGGCGATCAGCCGGTCGTGCCACCGGGTGAGCCCGGGGCTGTAACAGTAGATCGTCGCCGGATCGGGCGTTTCGCAAACCACGACCCCGTCGGGCGCCAACGGTGTTCCTGCGTTGCGCTGCACGCCTCTGTCCTTCCTTCTGCGATCCGCCGTCATCAGTAAAACAGCCGCGGCAGGTAGACCGGCGCATCGGCGAACGGTTCGGCCTTGCCGTCGGCGATATCGTAGAGCCGTTCGTGGCCGGCGCGGGCGGCGTCGACGAGGGGCTGGTAGGGCTTATGGCAGATGTCGACGAAGCCGATGTTGTAGTTCTCCCCGTCGAACCGCCCCATCGCCGACTGGTCGTAGAGCGTGAAGTAGTGCACGCCCACGCACCACGGCCGGGCGGCGGCATCCTCGAGGTAAACGCGATAGGCCTTGCCCCGATCGGCCTGGGTCGCCACGCGGCCGATGCCGGAGGCCGGCAGGCCGACGTCCAGGGCGCCGAAGTGCCACTCGCCGATCATCGCCGGGCAGCCCATCGCCTCGCACGCGTCGGCCAGGGCGGGGTCGACGGTCTCGCCGTAGCCGTTCACGCTGAACACGTCGAAGCAGCCCATCCCGCGCATGGCCCACGCCGGCGGCACGCGGAAGTAGCGGGCGCCGAGGTTCAGGTGGTTGGGGTCCACGGCACGGCAGGCGTCGGTCAGCGTGGTGTAGAGCCGCTCGACCATGACGGTGCTGAACGCCTCGAGGTCGGCCTTGGCCCCCGTCGCGACGGGCCGCGTCCAGCGGCCGCGGGCGAGGCCGTCGAAGGTGACCCCCTCGCCCCAGGCGGCCGCCAGGGCGGCATCGTCGGCGTAGCGCTGCCGGCAGAATGCGGCCAGCGCCTCGCGGGCCGCCCCGCCGTCGCGGGTGTAGAGCATGCCTTCGGCGGGCGTCTGTCTGGCGAACCCCCACGTCGGCTCGTTCATCAGGAAGTAGCCGAGGAACGCCGGGTCGTCGCGCGTCGCCTCAAGCTGCCGGGCGTAGTGGGCGGCCTCGGCGGCGAAGGCCGGATCGAACACGTCGGGGAAATCGCGGAATACCCGCGGCGCCTGCGGCCCATTGGGCGCCGGCCATTTGAGCGGTCGGACATAGGGGAAGCCGGCCGCCGACGCGACCTGCCAGTCCGACCAGTTGGCCACCGTGTTGAAGCCGAACCGCCGCAGCAGGGCCAGGGCGATCTCGGCCCAGGCCTCGCGCCACCCGTCGGGGCCGAAGGCGCGGATGAAGTTGGCGCGGAGGTAATCGACCATCAGCCCGCCGTCGCGTTCGTGGCGTGCGTCGGTGAAGCCGTCTTCGGCCGTCGGGATCCAACTCAGGGCCGTCTCCAGGCCGCCCGCGTTGGCGGTGATGTCGGCGCGGACGCAGTCGAGTCCCGCCGACCAGAAGGCGCAGCCCTCGGGATCGACCAGCCACCACCGACGCCCGTCGTGGTGCGTGCGGAAGAAACCCGTCGCCTCGAACGGCCGCTCCCGCCGGCCGCCGTAGTGCGAGAAGGCCGCCGGCCACGCGCAGTCGCCCGCCGAGGCCCGCTGGGCCTGCAGGCGCTCGACCAGGTCGGCCTCGCTGCGTGTCTTGCCGGGCCAGTCGACCCGCGTGGTCTGGCCCAGCTCATCCAGCAGCGGCCCGGCCGGCAGCAGCGGGGCGGTCAGGCGGGGCGGGGCGCCGTTGACCGCCTGGAGGGGCGTCATGGCCCAGCGGACAGGGCCCTCGGCCTTGCGGACCACCACGAACGTGAGGCGATCCACCTTGGCCAGGTCCACGCGGTCGCCCGCGGCGATGACCTTCAGCCATGCCCCCTCCCGCGGG
>CAZHRW010000208.1:0-16620 GCA_964535025.1 uncultured Planctomycetales bacterium | reverse complement strand
GTCTACCGGCTCGGGCGCCGGCGTCGCCGCAGGCCGCTTCGTTTCGGGCGCCGGGGCCGGTTGCGCCGCGGCCTCGGGCGCCGACGGCGGCGGGGCCTCGGGGGGCGTCGCGATCGGCTTGTCGGCCTTGGCGCCGTCGACCTCGATCCGCACGGCCTGCCGCGGCGTTTCGCTCTCGGGCGGTTTCTCCTCGCCCACCGCGGCCTCGGCGTCGGTCGGTCCGGTCGCCTCGACGACGGCCGCGTCGGACGTCTCGGACGCGGGAACACCCTCGGGCGCCGCCGGCGGGGGTGAGGCCGGCTTCTCGGCGCCGGCCACCTGGGACGCCGCGGCGCGGGCGTGCACCTCGAGCGGCTCCAGCGTCACCGTCAGCGTGGCCTTGGCCGCGTTCTGCGTCGCGTCCTTGGCCCCGTTCTGCGTCGCGTCCTTGGCCGCCGGGGGCGTTTCGGCCGTCTCCGCCGGCGGAGGCTCGGCGGCGCCAGCGGTGTCGGTGTCCTCGCCGGCCGTCTCGTCGGTCGTCTCGTCGGTCGTCTCGGCCGTCGGCCAGCCTTCGCCCACCTCGCCGGGCGTCTGATCTTCCTCCGGGCGCTCGACCGCCTCGCTCGTCTCGGCCGTGGCCATCAAGGTCTTGAAGGTCTCCGCCTTCGCCTCACCCGGCTCGGCGACGCCGGCGGTCATGGCCGAGGCATCGGAAGCAATCTGTTGTCGAACGCTCTCAATCATCCGGTCGGTCCTCACATCTCACGCATCAGCGCCAGCAGTCGCTGGAGCTTGGCCTGTTCGGCGGGCGTGCGGAACCGCCCCATCACGTCGGCCTTGGCCTGGGTCTTCATCTCCGCGAGGTACTGGGCCGCCAGGTCCTCCGGCAGCGCGGCGAGGATATCCTTGGCCTGCCGCGGCTCCATCGTCTCGTAGACCTTCAACTGCCGCTGGAAGCCCTCGTCGCTCGTGCGCCGGCGCTCGGCCTCGATCTCCTCGGCGAAGGCGATCCGCTGTTGGGCCAGTGCTTCCCGCTCCCGCTCGATCTCGGCGCGGAGGTGTTCGAGCTGCCGCTGCTTGTACTCGACCTCGGCCACCGCCCGCCGGCTCAGCAGGCGGGTCCGCTCGACCGCCGCCTCGCTCATCGCCAGCTCCGTCGCCGCCGACGGCGCCGCCGCGTGGGCCGTCGCCGGCTGGGTCGCCGCCAGAGACACCTCGTGGAGCGGGTCGTCCCCGCGGAGCAGGTCCGCCACCAGGCGTCGGTTGTCGGCCGACAGCTTGTCCGTCGCCGACAGCCAGGCCACCAGGCCCGCCACCGAGAGCGTCACCACGATGCACAGCATCGACAGGCCGTGATAGAGTTTCCCGAGCATCGTCACCCGGCCTCCTCGACGCGACGGTGACCGACCCGCATCAGCGTCAGGTCATCCTGCTCGCGTCCGGCGGCCCGCTCGAGCTGCTCGAGGTAGCGGGCCTTCTGCTTGTCCTTGAGCGCCTGAAGCACCTTGCGCTGCTTGATCGCCGCGGCGGCCTCGGCGCGCCGTTCGTCGAGGCGGACGGTCGCCTCGTGCAGCCGCCGGGCCTCGGCGATCAGCCGTCGGTGCAGGGCCATGACGTGCCGGCGATAGAGGCTCATGTACTGCACGTCCACGCTGCCCGTCAGCACGCCCTCGCGGACCCGCCGGTCCTGCTCGGCCAACTCGTCGCGCAGGCGGGCGATGGCGCTGTCGGCCTCGCCGACCCGCCGCCGGGCGTCGGCGAGCTTCTGCAGCGCGAGCTGCTCGGCCTGGCGCCGCAGCTTCAGGACCGGCTCGACGCGGAATGTGAACTGCTTTGCCATCGGTCAGGTCCGTTACGCCACCGCCGGGGGTCGGGCGGCGGGGCCGGTGCTGGGTTTGTACTGACGAATCGTCTTGGCCAGCTCGACCAGGCCCATCTTGGCCTGGGCGTAGCTGCAGCCCTCGTGGATGTCCTGGCGGAGGAACTTCCGCACCGCCGGGAGCATGTCGACCGCCTGGTCGCACTCGGGTGTCGTGCCCCGCGCGTAGGCGCCGATGTTGACCAGGTCCTCGATGTCGCGATACACCGCCAGCACCCGCTGCACCTCGCGGGCCGCGTCGCGGTGGGCGTCGTCGGTCACGTCGATCATGACGCGGCTGACCGATTCGAGCACGTCGATCGCCGGGTACTGGCCCCGGTTGGCCAGCGCACGGCTGAGCCAGACGTGCCCGTCGGTGATGGAGCGAACGGCGTCGGAGATCGGGTCGCTCATGTCGTCGCCCTCGACGAGCACCGTGTAGAACCCGGTGATCGATCCGCGGGCGGTGCGGCCGCTGCGCTCGAGCAGTTCGGGCAGCAGGTTGAACACGCTGGGCGTGTAGCCCTTGGTCGCCGGCGGCTCCCCGGCCACCAAGCCGATCTGGCGCTGGGCCATCGCCAGGCGGGTTAGCGAGTCCATCAGCAGCAGCACGTCGCAGCCGCTGTCGCGGAAGGACTCGGCGACGGCCGTGGCGACCGCCCCGGCCTGCACCCGCACCAGCGGCGGCTCGTCGCCGGGGGCCACCACCAGCACCGCGCGTTTCATGCCCTCGTCGCCGAGGTCCTTCTCGATGAAGTCCCGCACCTCGCGCCCCCGCTCGCCGACCAGGGCGATGACGGTCACGTCGGCCGAGGTGTAGCGGCCGACCATGCCCAGCAGGACGCTCTTGCCGACCCCGGGCCCGCTGAAGATGCCCATCCGCTGGCCCCGCCCGACGGTCAGCAGGGCGTCGATCGCCCGGATGCCCGTGCCGATCGGCTCGCTGATCCGCTCGCGCTGCATCGGGTCGATCGTGTCGGGGTAGATCGCCCGGCGGCCCTCGACCGTCAGGGGGCCCTTGCCGTCGATGGGCTTGCCGAAGGCGTTGAGCACCCGCCCGAGCATCGACCGCCCGACGCCGAGCGTCTGCTCGCCGGAGGTGCACACCACCTTGTCGCCCCGCCGGATGCCGGTGGTCGAGCCCATGGGCATCACCAGCGTATGGTCGTCGGCGAAGCCGATCACCCGCGCCTCGGCCGGCCGTCCGCCCCGGTAGATCCGGCACGCCGAGCCGACCGGCACGCCGAAATCGGCGACGCTGACCGTCAGCCCGCGCACGCCGGCGACCTGCCCGGTGATCCGCATCGGCCGGACGCGGCGGACGATCTGACCATAGGAGGTAAACAGGCTCATGCCGCGGCCTCCTCGTCGTCGGCGTCGTCGTCGCGACCGGTCAGGACGCGGACCAGGTCGTCCAACTGCGTCTCGATGCGCGCGTCGACCTCCCCGCGGGGGGTCTGGAGGACCACGTCGCCGGGCGACAGCTCGGGATCGGCCACGAACGTCAGGACGGCCGAGAGGCCCATGGCCTCGACGAACTCGCCGGCATACTCGCGGAGCTGGTCCAACTGCTGCGGGCAGACCTTCGCCTGGATCTTCTGCGCGCAGTTGGCCATCTCCAGCGCCGCGGCCAGGTTGCCCCGGACCGCGTCGAGGTCGCCCGCCCGGGCGTGCGTGATCTTCGCGGCGATCTGGATCGCCAACTCGAGCAGCTCGGCCCGCGCCTCGATGAGCAGTTGCTCGCGGGTGTCGGCGAGCCGATCGACCATCTCCCGCAGCACGTCCCGCAGGGCGGCGGTCTGGACGTCGAACGTTTCCATGGCCTTGGCGAAGGCCTGCTCGGCGCCGTCGGCCTGTCCGTCGGCGAGCCCCTGGGCGTGGCCTTCGGCGTAGCCGGCGGTGCGGGCCTGCTCGGCGATCCGCTCGGCCTGGCGGCGGGCGTCGGCGAGGATCGCGTCGGCCTCCTCGCGGGCCTTCAGCAGCAGCCGCTGGGCCTGGTCGGTGAAGTTGGCGATGTTCAGCGCCGCCAGCTTGCCCACCGCGTGGCCCTTGTCCGTGCTGTCGTTTTTGATCAGGGGCATAGCCTATTCCACAATGTCGTCGCCGCCGCCGCGGCCGGCGATGACGATCTCCCCGGCGTCCTCGAGCCGCCGGACGATGTCGACCACCTTCTGCTGGGCCGCCTCGACGTCGCTGACGCGGACCGGGCCCATGTACTCCATTTCCTCGAGGATCAGCTCGCTGGCCCGCTCGGACATGTTGCGGAACAGCTTGTCCTTGAGCTCCTCGCTGGCGGTCTTCATCGCCAGGGCCAGCTCGTCGTTCTCGACCTCCTTGAGCACCGCCTGGATGCCCTGGTCCTGGACCTGGAGGATGTCCTCGAAGACGAACATCAGCCGCCGGATCGACTCGACCAGCTCGGGGTCCTCGGCCTCGAGGCCTTCCATGATCGACTTCTCCGTCGCCCGGTCGGCGAGGTTGAGCATGGAGGCGACCGACTCGATCCCGCCGGCCTTCTCAAAGCTCTGGCCGACGATCGCCGCCAGGCGGTACTCCAGGGCCTGCTCGACCTCGCGGATGACCTCGGGGTTGGTCTGCTCCATGTTCGCCACCCGCTTGACGACCTCGATCTGCTTGGACGAGGGCAGGCCCGAGAGGATCTCGGAGGCCTTGTCGGCGTGCAGGTGGGCGAGGATGAGAGCGATTGTCTGAGGGTGCTCGTCCTGGATGAACGTCAGCAGGTTCTCGCTCTCGGCCTTCTGCAGGAAGCTGAACGGGCTGGAGGAGATCGCCGCCGACACCTGCTCGATGATCCGGTTGGCCTGCTCGGGATCGAGGCTCTTGCGGAGCAGCGCCGTGGCGTAGGGCAGCCCGCCCTCCTCCATGTAGCCGGAGGCCAGCGCGACGTTGTAGAACTCGCCGAGGACCGCGTCCCGCTGGCGGGAGGTGACCCCCTCCAGCGCAGCGATCTCGCGGGAGACGTTCTCGACGGCCTCCCCGCCCAGCCGCTTGAGCACCTCCGAAGCCGTATCCTGCCCGACGCTCATCAGGAAGATGGCCGCCTTGCGAAGACCCGGTATGTCCAACGCATCATCTGGCATCGGGGCTCATCCTGCACTCACGGGACATTCCTGTTGAACCGGAACGTTGCGACGGGGAAACCCGAAAGTCGAAACTCGAAATCCGAAACAACTCCGAAACGGCAAAACGGACAAGACGGCAAACAAAAGCACGACAAACGGCAAAGACAGCAACGGCCGCCGACCCCTTGCTGAGGGCGGTTCCCTCGCCGCCGAAGCGAAATCCCAGGCCATCTGTTCTCATCGCTGTCATATCGTTTGCCGTTCTTTGCCGTCAGCCGTTCTTGCCGTTGTTTGTCGTTTTGCCGTCTTCAGCCATTTCGAATTTGTTTCGTATTTCGTGCTTCGACTTTCGTATTTCCCCGCCCCGGGGCTAGCCTTGCTCGATCCACCGCCGCAGCAGGTTCGCCGCGTTGTCGGGCCGTTCCTGCACCATCTGACCGACCTGTTCGACGATCCGCTCGGAGCGGATGGCGTCTTCGTCCAGTTCGTAGCCCTCCAGCGCCCCGTCGGCCCCGTCCTCGGCCGCGCCCAGCGTGTCGATGGCCCCGTCGCCGAAGGACGACTCGAACGCCGTCGGTTCGGGGTGCTTGCGGCGGGCGAACATCACCACCATGCCCAGCGCCGCGACCGCCAGCGTGCCCAGCACGAGCGTCTTGCCGTGCACGGCCAGGGTCGCGCCGACGCCGGCCTCGGCGACCTCGGCCGCGGGGCCGCCGTCGACGTCCACGTACCAGTCGACCTGCACTTCCTGGTCGTCGGGGTTGCCCAGCGCGCCCTTGACGCGGTTGCGGATCTTCGCCAGTTGCCGCTCGAGGTCCACCTCGGTCGGCTCGGCCGCGGGATCGTGGCCGGGGGTCTTCTGAAAGACCTTCACCAGGTGGCTGAGGGGCACGCCGACCGAGACGGTCAGCTTGCGGGCCTCGCCGGGGCCCTCGGTGCGGGTCACGCGGGTGACCGGGAAGCGGGCGTCGAAGCCCGAGTCGCTGCGTTCGCTGCTGCTGTGGCCCGCCGTCGAATCGGCGGGCAGGGCCACGGACGTATTGGCCCGCACGCCCGGCTCGGCCGGCTGGTTGGCCACGCCGGTGGCCATGGCGCTGACCGCCTCGATCTTCGCGGTGACCGGCTCGTCGTAGTCGATCGATTCGGTCTGCTGCGACTGGGTCGGGTCGGGCAGAACGTAGACGCCCACGTGCAGGGCGGGGATCTCGGCCAGGGCCATGCGGACGTTGCGCATGTGGTGCTCCTCCCACAGCGCGATCCGCTCCAGCCGCGGGTCGTCCCCGCCGTTGGGGTCGGCCCCGGCGAACGACCGGCCGTTCGTGGCGTCGACGATGTAGACCTCCGACGGATCCAGCCCCGGCACCGCCCCGCAGATCAACGCGGCCACGGCGCCGCGCAGCTTGCTGGTGGTCTCGCCCCCGCGGTCGAGCACCAGGTTGACGCTCGCCGTCGGGGCGACCTTGCGGTGGCCGATCTTCCCCGGCGAGCCCTTCTGCAGGACCACCTGGGCGTTGCGCACGCCGGGGAACCGCTCGATCATCTGACCCAGGCGGGTCCGCTCGGCATACTCGTGCAGCCGCTGGGCCTCGCTCTCGGTGCGGAAGACCGACGGGGTCGTCAGCAGCTCCGTCAGGTCCGACGAGCCGGTCGGCGGGAGGATCTGCTCGTACGCCAGCGCCGCGTACGCCCGGTCCCGCTGGTCGGCCGCCACCTGCAGGAACCCGTCGGTGACCTCCACCTCCAGGCCCTGCCCGCGGAGCACCCGCTCGGCGACCGCCAGCTCCTCGGCGGGCAGCGGCGTCTGGAAGACGTTGACCCGCTCGGGCTGGGCCGCGGCGGTGATGATCCAGGCCAGACAGACGGCCACCAGGACGGCCAGCAGACCCGCGGCCGCCTTGGCCGCGAAGCTCAACTGCGCCAGTTGGCCTCGAATCTGCTCCAGGTGTGTTTTTAAGAAGTCCACGCCGGGTCCTCCATGACCTCGGACACGCCCGCCGCCGGGCGGCAGGCGTTGGGGCTACATCACGCTCATAGCAAAAAGTCCATGCCCGGTCCTCCATGACCGTGGGCACGCCGGCCTCCGCCGGCGTGTCGGCTACATCCTCATCTGACGGACCTCGTTGTACGCGTCGAGCAGCTTGTTGCGGATCTGCAGCAGCGTCTTGAAGGCCAGGTCGGCCTTCTGCACGGCGGTCATCACCTCGGCGACGTTGTCGGTCTTGCCGGTCGCCAGGGCGTTGATGGCGCTCTCGGCGTCGGCCTGCATGCGGTTGACCTCGGCGATCGAGTCCTTGAGCACCTGGCTGAATCGCTGGGGCGGCGCCCCCGTCGTCCGCGGGGTCGGCTGGGACGACTGGCCGGCCTTGGAGATGTTGCCGAAGTTCGGATTGATGTTGATCTGCGACATCGCCTGTCCTCAGCGGCTACGCGAGAATCCTCAGATCCGCCATGACCATCTGCTTGCTCACATCCAGGGCCGTCATGTTCGCCTCGTAGGCCCGCCGTGCTTCGATCGCGTGGATCATCTCGTCGGGCCAACTGATGTCGGGCATCCGCACCATCCCGGCCTGCGGGCCGCTCTTGATCGCGTCGGGGTGGCCCGGATCGTGGACGAGCTTGACGCGGTCGTCACGGCCGATCCCGGCCACGCGCACGCCCGAGACCCCGTCGTCGGCGGCGGCGAACAGCGGGAACCGCCGCTGGTAGGGGTTCGGCCGCCCCGCCGCGTCGCGGGTGGTGTGCATGTTGGCCACGTTGGCCTGCGTGGTGTCCATCAGGATCCGATGGGCCACCAGGCCGCTGACCGAGATGTCGAAGGAATCAAACACCGGCGTCTCCGTAGCCCGCGGGGCCAAATCCGAAATTCGAAGCGCGAAATACGAAACAACTCCCAAACGGATCAAGACGGCAACCGTCCGAACGGCCGAGCCCGGTCGTTCGCCGTGCTTCCGTTTGACTGTTTCGAGTTTGTTTCGTGTTTCGCATGTCGGGTTTCGGGTTTTCCACGACCAGTCCAGTCACACTAGCCGATCCGTTCTCGTATGGCCGTCTCCAGTTGCCCCGCCTGGTGGCTGAACAGCCGCGTGGCGGTCTGGTGCCAGATGGCGTTCTTGAGCATCTCGTTCTGGATGTGCTCGACCCCGCGATCGGCGCCGTCGTAGTAGTTCTGCAACCCCTCGATCGGCCGTGCCTCGGCGGCGAGGTGGGCGGCGAAGGTCACCTCCCGGGTCGACCTGGGGTTGAAGCGGTGCGGCCGCTCGCCGTCCCGCCGTTCGATCGCGTCGCTCAGCGCCTCGGTGAACGCCTCGACGTCCAGGTCGACGTGGCGGAAGCCCGGCGTGTTGATGTTGGCCACATCATGGGCCAGCACCTTCTGCCGCAGCTCGGCGAACGCCATCACGTTCTGCAGGACCGGCAGCGACGTGTTGTCGAACAGCAGTTCAAACATGATGCTCACCCGCGAAGGCCCGCGCCGGCGACACCGACGCCACCAGACCTTGAACAACCGTCATGCCAGGATGTCCGCCCGCCGTCGTATTCGTGCATCTGTCGCCTTCCACGCCCTTTACAGCATCCCGTCCGTCCGCCCCGCCGCCGGCGGCCCCGCCGCGGCGGGCAGGAATTGCGCCTCGCCGCGCAAGAACTACACCTCGATCGCCACGCCCTCGTCGCGGTAGCGTTTGAGTTTGAGCCCCAGCGTCCGCACGCCGATGCCCAGGGCCGCCGACGTGCGCCCGCGGTGGCCGCCGAACCGCTTGAGGGTCGAGAGGATCATGTTGCGTTCCATCTCCGCCAGCAGGTTCCCGTCGGCCGGCCCGTCGGCCTCGGCGGCGCCGTCGAGCCAGGGGACGATCAGGTCGTCGTCGATCAGGCCCCGCTCGGTCAACACGTTGGCCCGCTCGATGATGTTCTGCAGTTCCCGCACGTTGCCCGGCCAGCGGTAGCGCCGCAGGGCCTCCAGGGCCGCGCGGGTGAGCTGCTTGGGCGGACGGCCCTCCCGCCGGGCGACCTGCTGGTTGAAGTACTCGGCCAGCGGCTCGATGTCGTCGGGCCGCTGCCGCAGCGGCGGGGCGAGGATCGGCACGACGTTCAGCCGGTAGTACAGGTCCGCGCGGAACTTGCCCTCGGCCACCCACTGCTTGAGGTCGCGGTTGGTCGTCACGATCACCCGCACGTCGACCGACCGGCTGATCGACGAGCCGACCCGCTCGAAGGTCTTCTCCTGGAGCACGCGGAGCAGTTTGGCCTGCAGGGCGAGGTCCATCTCGCTGATCTCGTCCAGCAGCAGCGTGCCCCCGTCGGCCAGCTCGAAGCGCCCGCGCCGCAGCTTGTCGGCGCCGGTGAAGGCCCCGGCCTCGTGGCCGAACAGCTCGCTCTCGAGCAGCCCCTTGCTCAGCGCGGCACAGTTGACCGCCAGCATGGGCTTGCCGCGGCGGTGGCTGGCGGCGTGGATGCTGCGGGCGATCACCTCCTTGCCCGTGCCGCTCTCGCCCTGAATGAGGACCGTCGCCTGGCTGTTGGCGACCAGGGCGATCTGCTTGGCGATCTCGTCGCAGGCGGCCGAGACGCCGACGAACCGGTCGCTCTTGAGCGTTTCGCTCAGCTCGGCCCGCAGGACCTCGTTCTCCCGCTGCAGTTGCCCGTGGGCGATCGCCCGGTCCAGCAGCGTGAGGATCTTCTCCCCGTCGAAGGGCTTGGTGATGTAGTCGTACGCCCCCAGGCGCATCGCCTCGACCGCCGTGTCGATCGTCCCGTAGGCGGTCATCAGGATCACCGGCGCCTCGATGCCCGCCTGGCCGAGCCGCTGGAGCAGGGCGATCCCGTCCATCCCGGGCATCTTCAGATCGCTGACCAGCACGTCGAACCGCTCGCCGGCGGCGGCGAGCATCGCCTCGGCCGAGGCGAAGCCCACCACGTCGTAGCCGGCGGCGTCGAGCGTGGCGACCAGCGAGTCGCGCATGATCTCGTTGTCGTCGATCACGCCGACCCGTCGGACGGCGTCGCTGTGGGGGGTCGTGTCGTCACGCATGGATCCGGTCCTCCGTCGCGGCCGCGGCCGCCGGCAGCATGATGCCGAACCGCGCCCCGCCCAGTCCGGCCGGCGGCGGCGCGTTGTCGACGTGAAGCCGCCCGTCGTGGCTGTCGACGATGCGGTGGACGATCGCCAGCCCCAGCCCGGTGCCGGCGTCCTTGGTGGTGAAGAACGGGTCGAAGATCTTGTCGACCGTCGCCGGGTCGATGCCCGGCCCGCTGTCGCACACCTCGATCTCGGCCGTCCCGTCGTCGCGGACCGCCGCACGCAGGCGGACCTCGCCGTCGCCGGCGGCGTCGGCGGCGTTGTACAGCAGGTTCGAGATCGCCCGCATCAGCAGGGCCGCGTCGGCCTCGACCGTCCCGTCGTCGACGCGGCAGGTCAGCCGCGTCCGGCCCTGGGCGAACCGCCCGGCCGTCAGCTCCTGCGCGGAGGCGACCACCGACGCCAACGACACCGGGCGCGGGTCGGGGCGGATCTCGCCGGCGAAGGCCAGCACGTCGTTGACGATCAGGTCCAGCCGCTCGACGGCCGCGGCGATCCGCCCGGCCAGCGACAGCGCCTCGGGCCGGTCGCCCACCTTCCTCGCCAGCAGACCGGCGTAGAGGGAGATCCCGCCGAGGGGGTTGCGGATCTCGTGGGCGATCCCGGCGGCCATCTCGCCGAGGGCGGCCAGACGGCTGCGGCGCTCGAGCTGGCGGTTCTTGCTGGCCAGCTCCTCCCGCAGCCGCGACACCTCGGCCGCGAGCTTGTCGTGCGAGCCGCGCAACCGCTCGGTGACCTCCGTGTACGCCGCGATCACCTCGGCCAGGTGGTCGGATTCGTTCGTGTCGAGCTGCCAGGTCGGGGCGGTCATCGCGTCGTGTGCTCCTCGTCGGTTCGGTCCACCACCCGGCCGGCGCCGCCGGCGGCGGCATAGCCGGCGGCCCCGTAGGCGTTGTTGAGCCGCTGTCCGGCGGCCGTCGTCGCCGCGGCCGAGCGGATCGCGTCGGTCCGCTGCTTGAGCAGGTCGCAGTCGCCGGCGTCCTGGTTGAGGATGCCCGCCAGCAGGTCCTGCACCTCGTCGACCAGCTCCGAGACCGCCAGCCGCTCGGCCGGGCCCAGGGCGCCGCGGAGGTCGTCCCACCGCCGGCGGAAGGGCTCGAGCTGGGCGTCCAGTTCGGTCACCTCGTTGATGCACGCCTGGCGGTCGGCGAGGATCCGCAGCAGCACCTCCGGCTCGTCGGTGTCGATGGCGTCCCGCTGGCGGGCCGCCAGGTCGGCCAGCCGGCAATAGGCATCCCGCTGGCGGGTAAGCAGTTCGGTCAGCCGTCGTCCGTCGCGCCGGCGTGTGTCGGTCATGATCGGCCCTCCCTGCCGACGTGGGGATCGAGCCGCCCCACGGTTTCGAACCAGGTGTCCCAGTCGCCCATGAGGGCGGCTTCGTCGTCGGCGTCGGTCTCGGGCAACTGCTTGCGGAGTTCCTGGGCCCGCCGGCGGGCGGCGCGGGCCTGGTCGAGACGGCCGAGTTCCATGTAGCAGTTCTCGATCGCCGTCAGCCCACCGAGGGCCTCGCGGCAATGCTGATAGACGTGCACGGCCCGATCGTAACGTTCCAGGGCGCCGAGGTAGTCGGCCATCTCGTAAAGGCAGTCGCCGCGGGCGAAGTAGGCGTTCCGCCGGACCGCCGCATCCAGCGGGTCGGGCGGGCCGTCCATCGCCTCGAGCCGCTCGATGACGGTGGCGAACAGCTGGTCGGCCTGGCGGAGCTGCTCGTCGGCGCTGCGCCGGGCGGCGATGCGCTGCTCGGTGTCGGCGTCGGCGGCCACTTCGAGCCGCTCGCGCGCCGACCGCTGGTAGCTTTCGGCGATCAGATATAAACTCCGCGTGGCGCGGACGTAACGCTGCCGCATGCCTTCGGGGTCGCTCTCGTCCAGCGCGATGAGCTGGCCGGGGTCGCGCTTGACCGCCTCGTCGAGCACCTGGCGGGCGAGCCGCCACTTGCCCTGGCGGTGGTACAGCCGTCCGAGGGCGAACAGCGCCTGGCGGTAGAGCACCGAGTCGGGCGTCACCTCGTCGCGGCCGCTGACGACGCTCTGGAGCACCTGCTCGGCCTCGTCGAAGGAGTCCTCGCCCTTGGCGATGTAGCACTGGGCCATCGGGATGAGGCCCTCGACGGCCTTGATGTGACGGCTGACCGGCGCGCGGGCCTGGAGGTTCGCCTGGTAGACGGCGATCGCATCATCATACCGGCCCTCGGCTTGCAGCGCACGGCCCAGCAGGAAACGCCCCTCGGCGACCCGCTCGTCGTTGGGCCGCCCCGCAATGAACCGCTCGAGCGTCGCGATCGCCCGTGCCCGCCGCCCGGCCTGGTCGAACAGGGCCGCGGCGGTCCAGAGGCTGTCGCCGTACACGTCGTCGTCGGTCGGTCCGGCCAGCGTCGCCAGGTCCTCGAGGACCTCGGCGGCCCTCGTAAAGTGGTCCGCCGACTCGACTCGCATCGCCGGATCGGCGGCGCTGCCCGTCGCCGCCAGCGACTCGGCCACCGCCCGGTGGGCCGCGGCCAGACGGGCCAGCAGGTCCAGGCGGTCGGCTGTCGTGAACGCCTCGCCCAGCAGCTCGGCGACCTCGCGCTCGGCCTGAACGAACCGCAGGGCCAGGTCGTGCTCGCCCCGCTGCGTCTGGTCGCGGTAGGACTCGGCGAGGTAAGCCTTCAACTCGGCAATATTTACGCCCTGCGGCACCGCCGCGGCGTCCAAGGCCTCCATCGCCCGCTCGCAGGCGGCCAGCGACCGCTCGGCCAACTGCAGCCGGCCGTACGCCTGGGTGAGCCCCACGTACGCCGCGGCCGCCATCGGCTCGCCGGCGGCCACGTTAACCACGTTTTCGAACAGGCTCACGGCCTCGGCGGGGTTGTCCCGCCAGATGAGCTGGCCGCGCAGCAACTGGCAGCGGTGAAGGACCGCCGCCGAGCGCGGCAGCCGCTCGATCAGTGTAATCAAGAGGTTATCGGCCTGGTCGATGAGCCCGCGCGCCGCCAGGACACGGGCGCGGTGATAGCCCAGGCGAAGGGCGAACGATTCGCCCAGCTCCCGCGACTGCTGGGCGGCGATGAACGTCGAGGCCTCGTAGAGGCGATCGTCGCCGATCAACAGGTCCACTGCACGGCCGACGCCCCAGTCGTACTGCGTGGCGTCGAGACCCTCGGCGGCGAGGTAGCGGCGAAGCTCGTCGAGCAGCTCGTCTGTGGAAGTTTCTGGAAGAACTTCGGTTAGCTCGATGATCCGCCGCTGCAGCTCCGCACGCCGTTGCGTGTCGGCCTTGACGGCCTGCTTGAAGCGTTCGACGGCCTCGGCCACGTCGCCGGTCGCCGCGGCCGCCTCCCCGAGCCGTTCGGCGACCTCGGCGGTCGGCTCGAACCCCAGTTGCATCGCCCGCTGGTACGCCTCGCGCAGCCCAACCCATTGCTCAGCCGTCGGTTGGGCCGTTTCCTGGATGCTCCGCCAGTGGACCTCGCCCATCAGGCCGTGCAGTCGCGCCCTCCGCTCGTACTGATCGGAGGGCGTGACCGCCGGTGACAGCATCGCGCTGACCTGCCTGGCGACGGGAACGTAATTCCCGTCAGAAACGCGACTCACCGCGGAGGCGAGCTCGGCATACTGCGCCTCCCAGTCGCGCCCGGACCCACCGACCACCCGCAGGGCGACCGCGGCCCCGCAGGCGAGCAGGCCCACCAGCAACAGGGGAATCTGCCACTTGGCGCCCAGCCCCGATGCCGTCAACGAATTGTCCGGACCGCCGGTCATCCTGACCCTCACAACAGCGCTTCCATGCGCTTTGTCCGGAACGACTTACCGACTTAAACCCATTCGGCTCCACGCGCGAAACCGCCCGCGAACCACGCATCGCGACACGTCCGTGTGCCGCGCCCGACCGGCCGGCGACTCACTGAGAACTCTCATCCAGCCGCGAAAAATGCTCCCGAATCTCCCGCATCGACTTGTTCCGTCGCTTCATCTCTATCACCTGGTCCAGACGGTCGAATACGGATTCGTCGTACAGGCGATGCCCCCCCCGCGTCCACTGCGATTCGTGCAAGAGGCCCATCGTCGTGTAGTTGTGGATGGTCTGCCGCGAAACACCGGCATAGTCGACAATCTCCCCAATCCGGTACAGTTTCGGCGGGATCGGCCGCCTGCGGCTCGCCCGGCGCTCATCCAGCATCGCTGCGGCACTGTCGCCATGACCCACCCCCGTCTCGACCCGTCCGGCGTCCCGGTCCCCACCGGACGCGGACCTCTGAAATGACTCACGCCAAGGTCCCATACCGCCACCTTCTTTTTTACGTTGTGCACAACGTATAGACAACATCACGCCGGCGGTGTCAACAGGGATTTTGAGATTTTTTTTGGCGTTATGTCGGACTCCATCGAGCGTTATCGAGCCACGGGCCATCCGGACGTCCCCGGCGGATCGGCCCGACCGGCGCCAAGCCACTTTTCGGGGTATTCGGAGAATTCGGGTTTTCGGTTAGGGCTTGCCCCCCTTGGCGTTGACACCGCACGGCCGCCCCGACGCGACACTTGGTCGCCGCCGACACCCCCGCGCGCCGCCGGCCACACGCGGCCGCCGCGACGCCCGGCCGGATGGTAGGTGGCGGTCCATCAGTCACTTGCGCGATCGGCTTTCGCCGCCGCCCAACCCCGTACCCGGCCGTACCCGTTCGCGATACCCCCGCCCGGGCCGATGACCGCCCCCGCCGTACGGCCGGCGCGGAGGCCCCCTCGGCCCGGGCCGGATGCATTCTTCGTGGCCCTTTCGGCTGTCGACGTATCGCGCGGCGCAACGCCCGCGCCCGAACTCCCCTCATGTCTTGACCGGGAAGTGTCGCACACGTACGGTAACATGCCGATAGGGACTAAAATACGGAGCCGGCGTCCCCCGCGGCCGGCGCGGGCCGCCGGGCCGAAGTGGCGGAGAGGCAAGCCATGACCCTCAACCTGGACGATTATCGCGGCGGCGTGTTCGTCACCGACGGCGCCTGTGGCACCCAGTTGCAGCAGCGCGGGCTGCCGCCAGGCGCGTGCCCGGAGCTGTGGAACGTCGAGAACCCCCGGGCGGTCGAACAGGTCGCCCGCGCGTACGTCGCGGCCGGCAGCGACATCATTTTGACAAACACGTTTGGCGCCAATCGCCCGGTCCTCGCGCGGCATGGTCTGGCCGACCGCCTGGCCGAGCTGGCCGAGGCCGGCGTGGCGATCAGCCGTCGCGCCGCCGGGTCGGACGTGAAGGTTTTCGCGTCGATGGGCCCGACGGGCAAGATCCTCATGATGGAGGAGTCGGCCACCGACGAGCTGTACGCCTCGTTCGCGACCGCCGCGAAGGCCTTCGCCGACGGCGGGGCCGACGCGGTGGTCCTCGAGACGATGAGCGAGCCGGCCGAGGTCGCGTTGGCCGCACGCGCCATCGGGGAAACCACCGACCTGCCGATCGTCGCCTCGCTGACCTACGGCAGCGGGCCGGAGGGCCTGGCGACGATCATGGGCGCCACGCCCGCCGACGTCCTGGCGGCCCTGGACGGCCTGGGCGTCGCCGCGTACGGCGCCAACTGCGGCGTCGGCCCGTCGGCCTACATCCGGGTCATCGCCCGCTACCGCGAGCTGACCGACGCGCCGCTGTGGGTCAAGGCCAACGCCGGCCTGCCCGTCGTCCGCGACGGCCACGACGTCTTCCCCCTCGGCCCCGACGAGTTCGCCGGCTACGTCCCCGCCCTCGCCGCCGCCGGCGCCACCTTCATCGGCGGCTGCTGCGGCACCGGCCCCGACCACGTCGCCGCCATCCGCAAGGCCGTCGACGCCCTGTGAACCGCCGGCTCCGTACCCAGCCACGCCGCAGGCCCCACGCCGGTGCCGCCGCTCAGGCCTCGAGCCTGGCTGCTGCGGCCTTCTGAGGCAAACACGTTTGCCTCTCGGCCGCTCCCTGCCCGGCGCGGGAAATCGCGTTTAACCCTCTTTCGAGCTTCGGGTTGCACTAACAGGGACAGTACCGCTAAGTAACCGACCGGTTCACCCCCCGGTTTTCGTGCCGTCTCCGCGGCATAAAACCCGAATTCTCCGGTATCTTACCCAGTTTAACGGCACAAAACCCGAATTCTCCGACTTGCAGCACGCCCCCGCTTGACCAACTTGCCCAGCTTAACGCGCCAGCGCGGTTTTTCGCGTATTCCGTCCCTACATAGATGCGCGCGCACGGCATCGTACCCAGACCCCGCAGCCTACGCGCCTTGCGCAGAGTGCCCCGTTTGACAACACCCATGATCGCCCGCAGTCGAGCCGCACATTATTCACGGCGTATTCAAGATTGTTGTTCTTTTGTGAGAGATTATTGCAGCCCGGCCTTATATCGTGAAGGTATAGCCACACTTTATTGAGCCCCCGCCGCACTTTCTTCGCCGCCAATTCGCCGGTTTTCGCGGCGGCCCAGAGGCCGAATCATATCATGTCGCGAGAAGGCCATATTGTTTACCGCGGGTGCCAGATTATTAACTCTGGGCTTCATATTGTTCTCCCTGCGTGTTGTTTTGTGACGATTTCGCATTACTTTCTTCATTCGCGCTCCTGCTCGCTATAATAGCCCGTTGTGGCCTCCCGCCTCGGCCGCCGCCGCGGCGGCCACGGCCGGGCAACGGG
>CAZHRW010000207.1:0-2893 GCA_964535025.1 uncultured Planctomycetales bacterium | reverse complement strand
GTCGGCGTGTGCAACCGGCGCGAAACCACCAACGGCGGGCAGTTCGTGCAGGTCTTCAGTTTGCGTGTAGAGGCATTGCCTGCAAGGTCGCCCCCTGACGCTGCTCACTTTACCTTCGATCCGGGGCGGGCTCTGGCTCGATCCCGCACTGCCAAACGCCCAGTGGACAGACGGCCTGGCCGTTTCGGATCAGGCTACGGCGATGGCAGGCCGGCAGGGATGCGAACGAGCAGTCCTCGATCGCGTCGAGGTCGGGGGCGTCGATCTCCGATGTATCCTGGAGCCTCGCCCGGCAGGCGATGCAGGTATCGCCGATGCGTTTGTACTCGACCTCGATCAGTTCACGGCGGGCGAGGTGCTCGGGATTGACCGAAGGAACTGTCGCTGCGTCCGGCGCGGAGGGCGGTGTCGCCCAATCACGTCCGTACGGGCACGCCCAGTCCACCTCGCCGCCGGGCACGCGGGCGTACTGCATGACCGACGCCCGCCAGCCCCGGCCGCCCTCGCAGTCGCGGCAGGTCGAGCAGTGGGCTCCGCTGCGGCACAGCTTCTCGATGGGGTACTTCTTCCTCATGGAATGATGATCGTGGCGCTGCCCCCGGTGGCGATGCGGGCGAGCATGACCATGTAGGCGTACGAGTGATTCATGATAGTCGCATGTTCGGGGTCGGTGTAGGTGTTCGTCAGCGTGCCGGCCAGGTCATCCAGATCGGTCATGCAATTGCGGGGCAGATCGATGCCGTTGATGAAGTTGTTTCCCTCGAACCACGCCCCCCGGTTTGTGTCGTCGTAATTGAACTCCGGCCGTCCCTGCCAGTCGTCGCCCGCCGGACCCGTCCAGGGCTCGTAGCCCTCGCACCGGCGGTGCTTGTAGGGGTACATGGTGCCCGTCCGGACGGCGCTGCAGCTGACGGTGAGCCGCAGGTTGTCGTAGACGGACGACCCACTCGACTTCCAGGGGTGCAGCCAGAACGACGCCCGCAGTTCGCCCGTCGTCCAGGTGTACGGCGAGTCGATCTCGCCGGTCGTGTTGTGGTTGGCCCGCGCCTCCCAGGTGCCGATGACGCCCTCCCAGGTGCAGGGGGAGTCCCAGTCCTGCTGGAGGCGATGCGTGCCGTTGAGGCTGCCGCTGGTGATGATGAACTGCTCCCACGAGTAGCTGGGGCAGAGATCGTACATGTTATAGTGAACGTCCGGCCACCGATGCATCCACGTCGGCGTCAGCGTCACACCCGAGAGGACCAGGTCGACGTACTCCGGCGTCTGTCCCGCAACGCACACATCGTCGCAGTCGTCGCTCGACGGCGGGAGCACGGGCCCATCATCGCAGCAGCAATCGTCGGCGACCTGGATGCGCCCCTTGTCGCTATAGCGTCGCCCGTCCAGCAGTTGAATCATCCCGCCACTCATGTCGAGCAGTCCGTCCGGGTCAGTTCCGTCTCATCGTAGGCGATCAGCAGTTCCTCGTTGACCACATCCCACAGGCCGAGCGTGCCGCTGGCCGCAGCGCGGTAGGCCGTGTTCGCGTTGCGTGCCTTCTTGGGCGTCTTGTCGGTGGCGATCACCAGCGTGCCGTTCAGCTCGCGGACTTCGTACGTGAAGGAGCAGGAGTGCCAGCTGCTGTCGGATTCGTCGAACCCGCCCGCGCCATCCAGCGGAACGGTACCGGCCTCGGGGCCGTCCTTGTAGACGGTGACGGGACGAACCTGCATGTCGCCCCCGACGCCGAGACGCACCACGGCCCAGATGAGGCCCGTGCCCGCCGCCTTCCACAGAATCTTCGCGGTGCCCTGCGTGACGGCGACCAGGCCCGCCGTCACGCCAGGGTACGGGTCGGCGTACCCATACTCTTCCATGCCCGTCTGAATGATGACCTTGGCCCAGCATACGCCGTCGATGTACGCCCACCCCAGGCCGCCGGCCTCGATCGGCTGGGCCGTGATCACGAACTTGCCCTCGCCGCCCTCCGCGGGTGCGTCGCACGTCAGCACCGGATCGCTGTAGGCGATGGGGAGGCTGCTGCTGGGGTCCATCTCCACGCTCGTGACGCCGAGGACGCTGTGCCGCTGGACCGTGGCGATGCTGCCGTTCCGCACCAGCACTGTGTTCGGTACGGGCGGCATACCGCCGCTGCGGCCCACGGCGTCCATCCGATTGTTCACATACTGCGCGGCGTCGACGAAGGCGTTGTAGGTTGCCGCCGGGATCTTCAGCGGGTCGCCCGAGCGGACCTTTTTGAGATGATCGCCCATCGTCAGATCCCCAGCCCGGCAAAGTCGCCGAAGTCGTACACCCGCTCGACGTAGGCCGCCGCGGGGACCTGGACGACCGTGTTGGCCGTCGTGTCCACATCATCTTTATAGCGCACCCACAGGTAGTCCCACCCGAGCTTGGACGGGACGGTGATATCACCGACCGGGATATCGGTGCGGTTGGGGCTGGCGGCGAACTTGAAGGTGATCTCCCAGTCGCCCGAGCCGCGCTGGGAGCCGGACGCCCCGAGGAACAGAACCTCGCCGGAGGCGAAGCCTCGGAACGCGGCATTGTTCATCTTGCCGGTCAGGTTGAACAGGGTGACCTTGTAGCCTTGAGTCACGTCATTGTCGTCAATGTAGTGCGTTTCGGCGAAGTTGTAGACCGGGACGGTGATGTCCACGCCGTTGACCGCATCCTTCGAGACGTTGATCGCGCCCTTGAAGTCGGGGGCCGTACCGCTGGCGGCCGTGCGGCTGATGGTGCTGCGGCTCTGGGTGACGTGCTGGGTGCCGCCGCCGGTGTCGAACGAGAACGACGATTCGCCCGTCGACGGCCACGTCAGCGGCGGGAACTCGACGTAGCGGACCTCGACCTTGTAGGTGCCGGTATCGGCGACCGTATCGACGACCACCGGCTC
>CAZHRW010000206.1:0-12297 GCA_964535025.1 uncultured Planctomycetales bacterium | reverse complement strand
CGGGCGTTTCATGGAGAGGGCCGTCCGGTGCAGGATGCACGGACACGCAGGTTGCACACGGAGGTGCAGCCTGTGCCTTGCCTGGCGCGGGCAGGGCGGCGGCGCTTCAGTCCCCGGCGGGACGGGGTGAGTGGAGTCTCACCAATGAAGACCAGCAGCCACAGTCGGACGGACGGCTTGGACGCGGCGATGACCGCTGCATTGGAGGCGGCGGTGCGTCGCGCGGCGCAACAGGCCGGGCCGGTCATCATGGCCGCCCGCCTCGCCACAGCCGTCCACATGGGCCGTGCGGCGGAGTCCGCGACGGCCGGGACCCCGGATGCCACTATGGATGCCACGCCGGCCGCGCCGACCCCGGTCGGCGCGGCCGCGTTTGCCCATCGTCCTGCCGGACATGCGGGGGCGGATGAAAAATCCGAAACTCGAAGCACCAAGCACGAAACAAATCCGAAACGGCAAAACGGAGAAGCACCAACCTTCGGCACTTGGCCGTTTGGGCGTTTGTTGTTTGTCTGTTTGAGCGTTGTTTGGGATTTCGTGCTTCGGATTTCGCATTTTTGCCGCGGCAGATCAAGGCTCGAGACGCAGGCGGTATCGGCGGACGCGCTGACGCCCATGAGCGGGGGGCGGCCATGAATTACGGCCTGTACCTCTCGGCGGCGGCGCTGAAGCTGGGGCACACCCGCATGGACGTGCTGGCCAACAACCTGGCCAACGTCAACACCACCAGCTTCAAGCCCGACACGCTGGCCATTCGCTCGCGACGGCCGGCGCCGAGTGAGCGGGCCCTCCCGCCGCACCTGGTGATGCCCGTCCTGGACGATGTCCACGGCGGCCTGCGCGACGGGGGCGCCTTCACCGACCTGCGGCCCGGACCGCTGGTGCGCACCGGCGGGGCGCTGGACGCGGCGATCCAGGGCGAGGGGTTCTTCGCCGTCGAGGTCGACGGGCAGGTGCACTACACGCGCGACGGGCGCTTCGCCCGCGCCGCCGACGGCACGCTGGTGACGGCGGCGTCGGGTCTGCCGGTCCTCGACGAGGCCGGCGAGCGGATCACGCTGCCGGCCGGGCCCGTCCGCATCGGCGATCGCGGCCGCATCGAAGCCGGCGGCGCCGTCGCCCAGTTGGCCCTGACCGACTTCGCCGACGTCCGGGCGCTGCGCAAGCAGGGCGACAACACCTTCGCCGCCGGCGCCGCGGCCGGCGCGACCCCATCGACGGCGACGGTCCGCCAGGGGTTCGTCGAGGGCAGCGGCGTCGAGCCGACCAGGGCGCTGGTGAACATGATCCTCGCCCAGCGCAGCTACGACGCGGCGGCGAAGATGATCGGGCACACCGACGCGATGCTCGGCCGGGCGGTCAACGACATCGCCCGCCTGGCCTGACAGGAGTAGACGATGGGAACGATTTCCATGCACACGGCGACCACGGGGCTGGAGGCCCTCAGCACCGAGATCGACGTGATCGCCAACAACCTGGCCAACGTCAACACCGTCGGCTTCAAGCGGGCGCGGGCGAACTTCGAGGACCTGCTCTACGTCAGCCGGGGCCTGGCGGGCACCGGGGCCCTCGCCGACGCGACGCCGCCGGCCGGCACCGATGTGGGGCTCGGCGTGCAGGTGAGCAACATCCAGACGCTGTTCACCCAGGGCAGCCCCATCGAGACCGGCCACGCCACCGACCTGGCGATCCAGGGCGAGGGGTTCTTCCGCGTGCGGATCTTCGACGACGTCGGCGGCGGGTTCGGCTACACGCGGGCGGGCAACTTCGTGGCCAACCGCGACGGCGACCTCGTCCTGGCCGACAGCGACGGGTTCCGCCTCGACCCGCCGGTGACCATCCCCCCCGACGCGACGGAAGTGACCATCGGCTCCGACGGGGCCGTCCTGGCCATGACGCCCGGGGACACCGAGCCGACGCAGGTCGGGCAGATCGCCCTGTACCGCTTCCCCAACGAAACCGGGCTGGAGCACATCGGCAAGAACCTCTTCATCACCACCGCCGCCAGCGGCGAGGCCGTCGAGGGCGACCCCGGCGAGGGCGGGTACGGGTCGATCCTGAGCAACTTCCTGGAAAGCTCCAACGTCACCGCCGTGCGGGAACTGGTGGACCTGATCAAGACGCAGCGGGCCTTCGAGCTCAACAGCCGCGTCATCACGACCAGCGACGAGATGCTCCAGACGATCACGCACCTGAAGTAGCGACACCATGACACGATGGACGATCATTCTGAGCCTGCTGCTGCCGGCGACCGCGACGGCCGCCGCCCCGGCCGTCCGCCTGCGGGCCGAGGCCCGCGTCGGCGGCGGTGAGGTCCGCCTGGCCGACGTGGCCGTCCTGGCCGACCTCCCGGGCGCCGCGGGCGAAGTGGTAGTCGGCCGCCTGGACGGCGACCGGCCGAGCGGGCAGGTGAGCTTGGCCGACGTGCAGGCGGCGCTGCGGCGCGCGGGGATCAACCCGGTGCCGATCCGCTTCTGCGGCGCGGCCCGGTGCACGCTGCGGCGGGGTGGGCCCTCGCCGGCATTGCCGACGGCCCCGCGGCCGCGGCCGGACTCACCTTCTGACGCACCGGCGCCGGCGGCGGCGCAACCGCCGACGCTCACTGAGCGGATCGTCGCGGAACTGGCCGCGGCCCTCCAGGTCGAGCCGGAGACGCTGACGGTGACGTTCCCCGACCGGCTCGCGTCGGTCCTCACCCAGCGGCCGTCCGGGGAGGTGACCCTCGCCAGCAACGACCGCCGGCGCCTGGGGCGCCGCCGGTGGGTGATCACGTTCACCACGGCCGCCGGACGTCAGCGCCGCTGCCACGTCAGCGCCGAGGTGACGGTCGCCCGCCGGGCCGTCGTCGCCGCACGGACGCTGGAGCGGGGGGCGATCGTCGGCCCCGACGACGTCCGCGTCGCCACGATCGACGACGACGGGTCCGAGGCGTGGATGATCGATCCGGAGGGGGTGATCGGCCAGCGGGTCCGGCGCGACATCCCCGCCGCCGCGGCGGTGGCGGCTTCGGACCTCGAACAGCCCATCCTGGTGCGGCGGGGTCAGATGCTCGACGTGCGGTGCGGGCCGGTGTCGCTGAAGGCGATCGCCCTTGACCAGGGGCGGGCCGGCGAGTGGATCGAGGTGGAGAACCCTCGAAGCGAACGAACATTCCGGGCCGTGGTGACCGCCGCGACCGAAGCGACGGTGGCGCCGGGCGGCGCCGCCGGGGAGGCGACCCCGTGAGACGACGCAGGATGATCATGTGGATGCTCGTGATGTGGGCCCTGACGGCCTCGACCGCCGCCGGCCAGAGCGGCAGCCTGTACAAGCAGGCCCGCGCCGAGGTCGCCGAGACCGCCGCGGCGACCAAGCAGGCCCAAGCCGAGGGCGCCGCCGCCGAGACGACACCCGACGCGCCGCCGCCGCTGAAGTCGCTGACGGCGCCGCCGGAGGTCGAGCCGCGAACCTTCCGCGAGGAGGACCTGATCACCATCATCATCAACGAGGCCGCCTCGCACGCCACCAACGGCAGCGTGTCGACGGCGCGGGACAGCTCGATCGACGCGCAGGTCGACGCGTGGGTCCGCCTGCACGGTGGGATGCACGGGATGATCCGGCCGGTCGACTTCCCCGAGGGCAAGCCCGCCGTCGACGCCGAGGGCGAGCGGGAGTTCGAGGGCGAGGGCTCAGCCGCCCGCACCGACACGCTGTCGGCGCGGATCACCGGGCGGATCATCGATATCCGCCCCAACGGCAACCTCGTGCTCGAAGCGGTCAAGGAGATCACCACCGAGGGCGAGACCTACACGATCACCGTCACCGGCGTCTGCCGCACCGGCGACGTGACGCCCGACAACACGGTGCTGTCGACGCGGATCGCCGAGCTGAACATCACCAAGACCGCCACCGGCACGGTGCACGACGCGACCAAGCGGGGCCTGCTGCACCGGCTGGCCGACGCGCTGAACATCTTCTGACGACGAGCGACCCGGTGAGCCATGCGTAAAGGCACGATGGAGACGACAACACGAACGACGGCCGCGACGGCCCTGCTGGCCGTGCTGCTGGCGGCGGCGCCGGCGGCGGGGGCGGTGCACATCCGCGACCTGTGCCACCTGCAGGGCGCGCGGGAGAACGAGCTGATGGCCGTCTCGCTGGTGGTGGGCCTGGACGGAACGGGGGACGGCAAGAACCTGGAGACGGCCCGGTCGCTGGCGTACCTGATGGGCCAGTTCGGCCACGACGCGGTGACGGGGCGGGACGTGTCGCCCGATAACGTCGCGCTGGTGATGGTCACGGCGACCATCCCGGCGGCGGGCGCGCGCGAGGGCGTCAAGCTCGACGCGACGGTCTCGGCGATCAACGGCGCCGAGAGCCTCGCCGGCGGACGGCTCGTTCAGTGCCAGATGCTCGGGCCGATGGCCACGCCGGTCGTGTTCGCGCTGGCCGCCGGCGACGTGGTGCTCGAGGACCCCGCCACGCCCACCGCCGGGATCGTCAAGGGCGGCACGGTCATGGAGCGCGACGTCCTGCCGGAGGTCGTCGCCGACGGGCGGATCACGCTGGTGCTCGACACCGACCACGCGACCTGGGCGATCGCCGCGTCGATCGCGCGGATCATCAACGAGGCCGAGGCGCCGCTGGGGGCGGCCCTGGCGAAGGCCGAGGGGCCCTCGCAGGTCGTCGTCCGCGTGCCGTCCGCCGAGGCGCACGACCCGGCGGGGTTCATCGCGCGGGTGCTCGACCTGCCGGTGCTCATGCCCGACCTGAAGGCCCGCATCGTGATCAACCGGCGGACCGGGACGATCGTCATCACCGGCGACGTGCAGATCGACCCGGTGACCTTCACCCAGCGGGGGCTGACCATCCAGGTGGTCGAGCCCGACCTGCCGCCCACGCCGGCGGCGCCGCGGGTGTCGACCGAACGATACCAGCTGCTCGACCCGGCGCAACGGGCCGGGCGGACCACCGCACGCGAACTGACCGACGCGTTCAACCAGCTCCAGGTCCCCATCGAGGACCAGATCGCCGTGATCTGGGCCATCAAGCGGGCCGGGCTGCTGCACGCCGAGGTCATCGAGGAATAACCCGTATGAGCGCGATCTCCGTTCACCTCGACGATCCGGGCTTCGCCGCGATGGGGCGGGCCCGCCAGCTCCGCGCCGCGTGCAACGAGTTCATCGGCGGGGTCATGTTCGGCCAACTGCTCGCCGAGGCCCGCCGCAGCCCGCTGGCCGACGACCTGCTGGACAGCCCGGCGGGGCGGATGTTCCAGGCGCAGCTCGACGACGTCCTGCTCCAGCAGGCCGTCGGCGGCGCCGAGGCGGGGATGTTCGGCGACCTGAGCGCCGCGCTGGTCCGCTCGCTGAGCCGCGGCGGCGCCGGCGAGGGCCTGGACGTGGAAGGATGAGGACGATGGAACCGGTCACACTCAAACGCCTGTTCGACCTGCTTGACCGCCAGCGCGACGCGCACCGGCAGTTGCGGACCTGCCTGCTGGACCAGCAGACGGCCCTGCGGCGGTTCGACACGTCGCGGCTGGAGCAGCTCGGCCGTCGCTGCGACGCGCTGGGCGAGCGGATCGCGTCGCTGGAGGCGGCCCGGCGGGAGCTGACCGGGCCCGACGTCCGCCTGACCGACCTGGCCGCGACGCTCGACGAGCCCGCCCGCAGCCGTCTGGTCGCCGCGGCGATGGGCCTGCGGCACCTGGCCGGGGAGGTCGCGTCGGTCAACCGGATCAACGCGGCGGCGATCCATAACCTGCTCGACCACTTTCACCAGGTCTACCAGATGATCGCCTCGGCCGGCCGGGCCGACGGCTACGGCGCCTCGGGCCGGGCCGACCCGCCGACCGGCGCCTTTTTAATCGATGCTGTGGCATAGGACACAACTTTGGTGGCTCGCAACCCGTTCCAAACAGGCGATGCGGTGGCATAGGACATAAACCATGGGACTGTTGGACGCACTGAATATCGGCGGCAGCGCCCTGTTGACCCACCAGGCGGCGATCCAGGTCACGGGCAACAACGTGGCCAACGCCGCCACGCCGGGCTACACCCGCCAGCAGCCGATCGTCAGCCCGCACGGGACCAGCACGCTCGGCGGCGGGCTGACCGCCGGCGGGGGCGTGAGGCTCCAGGAGGTCCGCCGCCTGGTCGACAACGCCCTCCAGCAGCGGCTCAACGACGCGTCCAGCCAGATGCACCGCAACGAGGTCGCCAACGCCGCGCTCACGCGTGTCGAGTCGCTGATGAACGAGATGAACGACCAGGACCTCTCCAGCGCCCTGGTCGAGCTGTTCAACAGCTTCAACGCCCTGGCCGCCGAGCCGGAGAAAACCACCTCGCGCGACATCGTCGTCAGCCGTGCCAAGACGGTGGTTGATCGCATCGCCTTCATCGGCTCGGGCCTCCAGGACCTCCACGCCTCCCTGACCGAGCAGCTCACCGCCGCGGTGCAGGACGCCGACCGGCTGGCGTCGACGATCGCCGAATTGAACGGCCGGATCAGCGGCATCCAGGGCGCCGGCGGCTCGGCCGCGTCGCTGTGCGACCAGCGCGACCAGGCGGTCGCCGAGCTGAGCGAACTGATCGGCGTCAACAGCCGCCACCACCCCAACGGGTCGGTCACCGTCTACCTCGGCTCCGAGCCGCTGGTCAGCGGCTCGACCAGCCGCGGGCTGAGCATGGTCAACCATCCCACCGACGCCGGCGGGTCGGCGCCGCAGGTGAGCTTCACCGACAACGGCGGCGCCGTCGCCCTGCGGGGCGGGCGGATCGCCGGGCTGCAGGCCACCCGCGACGGCTACGTCACCGAGACCGCCGAGCGGTTCGACACGCTCGCGCGGGAGCTGATCTGGCAGGTCAACCGGGTGCACAGTTGCGGCCGCTCGATGGCCGGGTTCACCGACGTGACCGGCACCTACCGCGTCGACGACGGCGACGCGGTGCTGACCGACGCGGCGGCGGGGCTGGACTTCACGCCCGCCAACGGCAGCTTCGACGTGATCGTCCGCACCGGCGGCACCGACGGGTCTCTCCGCGAGACCGTCACGCAGATCAACGTCCCGCTGACCGGCGACGCCGGCGACCTGACGCTCAACGACCTGGTCGCGGCCCTGGACGGCGTGGACGGCGTGGGCGCGTCGGTCACCATCGACGGGGCCCTGCGGCTCGAGGCGACCGATCCGAACACCACGCTGGCGGTCGGGAACGATTCCTCGGGCGTCCTGGCGGCGCTGGGGATCAACACGTTCTTCGACGGCGCGTCGGCCGAGTCGATCGCCGTCAACGAGGTGGTCGTGGCCAACCGCGACCACATCGCCGCGGGCCTGACCAGCGACCCCGGCGACGGCGACAACGCCGCCCGCCTGGCCGCCCTGGGCGACCAGACGCCCCTGGCGAGCCTCGGCGGCCGCTCGCTGCTGGGCTACCACCAGCAGCTCGTCGCCGACGTCGCCGTCTGGACCGGCGGCGCCCGCGACGCCGCCGCGGCCCACGAGGTGGTCTTCCAGAGCCTCACGGCCCAGCGGGAGAGCCTCAGCGGCGTCAGCATCGACGAAGAGGCCGTCAATCTCATGCAGTACCAGCGCGCCTTCCAGGGCGCGTCGCGATTCATCAGCGTGGTGAACGAACTGCTCGGCGACTTGATGAACACCCTGTAACGAGGCCTGATCGATGGGAGTCGGCGGAATCGGACGCGTGACCGACCAGATGCGGATGAGCTTCACGCTCAACAGCCTCCGGGCCACCCAGCGCCAGTCGGGGCGGGTCCAGCAGCAGCTGGCCACCGGCGAGCGTCTGGCGGCGCCCAGCGACGACCCCGACGCCGCCAACCGGGCGATGGGCCTCCAGCGGCTGGGCGAACTGCGCGAGCAGGTCCTGGCGAACCTCGACGCCGCCGCCGTCGTCTTCGACCACACCGACAACGCCCTCGGCGAGGCGCGGGACCTGCTGACCGAGGCGACGGTCCTGGCGTCCGATTCGATCGACGCCACCGACGCCGAGCGGCGCTCCAACGCCCAGATGATCCAGTCGATGATCGATCGGCTGGTGTCGATCGCCAACCTCCGCGTGGGCGACACCTACGTCTTCGCCGGCACCGACTGCCTCAGTCCGGCGTTCGCCGTCGACGCCAACGGCGTCCGCTACCTCGGCAACGACGACGCCCGCGCCGCCGACCTCGGCGGCATCGACCGCACGCCGGTCGGGCTGGTCGGCTCGGAGGTGTTCGGCCTGAGCGGCCGCGGGGTGACCGGCTGGGCGGATCTGACGCCCGCGATGACCGCCGAGACCCGCCTGGCGACGCTCGACGGCGCCGCCGGGGAGGGCATCCGCCTGGACGCCATCGAGGTCTCCGACGGCACCGACACCTGGCAGATCGACCTGACCGGCTGCGACCGCGTCGGCGACGTGATCGACGCGATCGACGACGCCACCGGCGGCGCCGTGACCGCCGCGATCGCCCCCGGCGGGACCGCCCTGCACCTGACCGGCGCGCCGGGCGCCGACCTGACCGTCGGCGAGGCCGCCCACGGCTGGGCCGCCCACGACCTGGGCCTGTTCGCCTCGACCGGCCAGGGCGACAGCTTCACCGGCGAGGCGGTCCGCCCCCGCCTGACCGAGACGACCGCCCTGGCGAACCTCGCCGGCGGGGCGGGGCTCGACCTGGCCTCGGGCCTCCGCATCACCCACGGCGGGACCGACGCGACGCTGACCTTCGACGCCGACACGACCGTCGGCGACCTGCTCAACCGGATCAACGCCGCCGCCGGCGTCGAGGCGCGGATCAACGCCGCCGGCGACGGGATCGACGTGCTCAACCGGATCGCCGGCGCGGCGCTGCGGATCGGCGAGAACGGCGGGACCACCGCCGAGGACCTCGGCCTCCGCTCGCTGCACGGGGCAACGGTGCTGGCCGACCTCAACGACGGCACGGGCGTCCATCGCTCCGACGGCGAGACCGACCTGCGCATCACCGCCCGGGACGGGGCGAGCTTCGAGGTCGACCTCAGCGGCGCCGTCACGCTCGACGACGTCGTCGCCGCCGTCAACGCCGCCGCGGCCGGCGCGGGCGTCGCCGTCACCGCCGCGATCCGCACCACCGGCAACGGCCTGGAACTGACCGACGCCACCGGCGGCGCGGGGGCCCTGTCGGTGATCTCGATCAACGACGCCACCGCCGCGGCGGACCTGGGCATCGACCGGACGGTCGCGGCCGCGACGCTGAGCGGCGAGGACGTCAACCCCGTGTCGGCCGGCGGCGTGTTCACCCACCTGGCCGAGCTGCGGGACGCGATGCTCGACGGCGATCCGGCCGAGATCACGCGGATCGCCGGCAAGCTCGACGCCGACGGCGAGGCCCTGCTGGCCCTGCGCGGGCGGATGGGCGGGCTGGTGGCCGACCTCGAAGCGCGGGCGACCCGCGCCGAGGCGCTGACCACCGACGACCTGTCGGTGCTGTCGAGCCTGACCGATACCGATTACGCCGAAGCCATTACCCGCTTCCAGGCGCTGCAGTTGGCGCTGCAGGCGAACCTGATGACCAGCTCATCGACGCTCAGCCTGTCGCTGCTGGACTTCTTGCGCTAGGCGGGACAACCAGACGCAGCGCCGGCCCGGCGGGCCGGCAGACGGATCGCGGCGGGTCGTGCGGGCGCGCCGCCGCGAGAGGATCGCCCCTTGACGGGGTCTGTCGCATGGATGTGACGGGGCAACGATCTGACCCGGAGCAGGCGCCCGCGGGAGTAGCAGCCATGAAAATCGAGACGACACGGTTCGGGCACGTGGAGGTGGATCCGCAACGGATCATCCTGTTGCCCAAGGGCATGCTGGGCTTTCCCGACCACCGTCGGTTCGCCCTGATCGCCACCAGCGCCGACAGCCCGTTCTACTGGCTCCAGGCCGTGGATGAGCCGGCCCTGGCGTTCGTGGTGAGCGATCCGACGCTGTTCGTGCCCGAGTACCACGTCGCCCTCAAGGGCGACGACCAGGAGTTGCTGGGCGTGATCGACGCCGAGGCAGTGACGGTGCTGGTGGTGTGCAACAAGGTCGACGACCTGCTCACCGGCAACCTGCAGGGGCCGATCGCCGTCAACCCCCTCACGCGGGTGGGCAAGCAACTGGTGCTCAGCGAGAAGCGTTGGAGCACGCGTCATCCTCTGCTGAAGCTCGTCGCGCGGGAGTCCGAGGACATTGTCAGCCAGACCGCATGACCGATCGGACGCCGGCCGTCGTCGCACGGACGGCCGCGCGTGGGGGCCCGCCGGCGCCGCGGGGCGCCGCCTGCGAGGCCCGTTCCGTCCGCTGGAAGCGGACTTGAGCATCCTGCGCCTGCGTCACGGCAGATCCAAGGAAGGAGCCGAGGATGTTAGTGCTTTCACGCCAGAAAGACGAGACGATCATGATCGGCGACGATGTCGAGATCACGATCGTCGATATTCGGGGCGACAAGGTGCGCCTTGGCATCACCGCCCCGCCGCACATACCCGTCCATCGCAAGGAAGTGTACGAAGCGATCCAACGCGAGAACCGCGCCGCCAGCAACCTCAAGCCCGACGAGCTGCCCCACGTCGAGTCGCTGGCCGACCGCAAGAAACGCCGCGAATCCAAGGGCGGTCAGGACGAGAAGTCCTGACGGCCTGGCGAACACTCGCTTACCGGACCCGGCGAGCCCAACGGAGAAAAGGGTCCTCGAGGATGGTGGTGAGCCCGGGGCGACGCGCCGTCGCGATCCAGGCGGCGCCCGAGACCGGGCCGGAGCAATGCACGCCATCCGGAGCCTAACAATCAAGGAGGATTGCCCATGGCTCGGATCAATACCAACGTACCGTCGCTGATGGCCCAGTCGGACCTCAAGAAGGCCAACCAGTCCCTCCAGACCGCCCTCCAGCGGCTCAGCAGCGGCCTGCGGATCAACCGCGGGGCCGACGACCCGGCCGGCCTGATCGCCAGCGAAACCCTTCGCAGCGAACTGCAGGGCGTCAAGCAGGGCATCGAGAACAGCCAACGCGCCGCCTCGGTGATCGCCACGGCCGAGGGCGCCCTCAACGAGGTCGCCTCCCTGCTGACCAACATCAAGGCGCTGACCGTCCAGGCCGCCAACACCGGCGGGATGAGCCCCTCCGAGATCAACGCCAACCAGCTCCAGATCAACTCGGCCGTCCAGTCGATCACCCGGATCGCCAACGTCACCAACTTCGCCGGGCTGAACCTGCTGGACGGCTCGCTGGACTACAACGTCTCCGGCGTGATCGACGACGAGCTGAGCGAGGTGAAGGTCTACAACGCCCAGTTCGGCGAAGCCGCGAACATCCCCGTCGACGTCGACGTCACCGTCTCGGCCCAGCCGGCGACGATGCTCTACCCGATGTCGATGATCAGCGGCGAGGTGACGCTCGAGATCGCCGGGGTCAACGGGGTCGAGACCCTGCAGTTCGTCTCCGGCACCGGCTCGGACGTGCTGATGGACGCGATCAACCAGGTCCGCGAGGCCACCGGCGTCTCGGCGGCCTACGCCAACGGCTCGACGGTGTCCAACGGGCTGCTGCTGTACTCCACCGAGTGGGGCTCCGACGCGTTCGTGTCGGTCGACCGGCTCACCGGCGGGGACTTCGTCACCAAGGACGCCACCGACACCAACGTCATCCAGCGCGCCGAAGGCCGCGATGTCGCCGGGACCATCAACGGGGCGTTCACCGTCGGCAAGGGCCTGACACTGTCGCTGAACACCACCTACCTGACGCTCGACGTGCAGGTGGACGAAACGCTCGGCGACGGCGACAGCAGCTTCACCATCACCGGCGGCGGCGCCCTGTTCCAGTTGGGCCCGCACGTGTCGATGAACGAACAGCGCAGCTTCGGCATCCAGTCGATCGCCGCCAGCCGCCTGGGCGATTCGGAAGACGGCTACCTCAGCCAGGTCGTCACCGGCGGGGACTACAGCCTCGTCGCCGGCGAGGCCGACCAGGCCGCCAAGATCATCGACAAGGCCATCACCCAGGTGGCGGGCCTCCGCGGGCGGATGGGCGCGTTCGAGAAGAACACGCTGATGACCAATATCAACAACCTCGAAGTGGCCATGGAAAACATCCAGGCCTCCGAGAGCTCCATCCGCGACGCCGACTTCGCCGCCGAGACCGCCAACCTCACCCGCGGCCAGATCCTCACCAACGCCGCCACGAGCGTCCTGGCGATCGCCAACTCGACGCCCCAGAGCGTCCTGAGCCTGCTGCAGTAACCCGGCACTCGTCCGGACACGCCGCGGCCCCGGGCCCCCCCCGCGGGGCCGGGCCGCCCCCCGCGCCCCCCCGGGCCG
>CAZHRW010000205.1:0-30629 GCA_964535025.1 uncultured Planctomycetales bacterium | reverse complement strand
CGGTGCCGGCGGCGACGTGGGAGTCCGTGAAGGCGATGCCGTCATTGCTGAGCATGACATTGCCGTCGGCGAGCAGGCTGAATTTCCAGGTGCTCCAGGCGCCGTCGCCGGGGATCTCGGGAGCATCGATGGTTCCGGTCCCGATGACCGACAGACCACCGTCGCCGATCTGGCGGGGCCCGCCGAAGGAGTACATGGAGAAGATGCTTCCCAGGGACTGCACCCAACTGTCATAGAAGTTGCCGGTCCAGGCATAGCCGCCGTTGGCGTTCATCCAGGAGTCGCGGTTGGTCAGGAACACGCCCCAGTTCCAGGTGCCCGACACGCCCAGGTTCCACCCGTACTGGGTGCCGGCGAGGCCGCTGTGTTCGGCGGGGGTGCCGGGGTTGTCCGGGTCGTCCATGGCCGAGAGGGCCTGGTCGTAGACCTTGATCGACACGCCCGACCCGACCGGGACGGCTTCAGCGAGGGTCATCACTGCGGTGATGCCCGTGTCGACGAACAGGACGTTGTTGGTCGGGTCCTCCGGGTCCTGGACGATCTCACCGGCGCTGAAGGGGTTCACGCCGCCCTCGAAATCCGCCAGCATCTGGGCCGACGCGGGCGTTACCGCCAATGCGACGATGCACATCAGGATCAGTGGTTTCATCGTACGTCTCTCCTTTCCCTGTCTCGCTAAAAGAGTTGGCCCTGCCGCCGGCCCGGCCGTACAAGCGCGGGCCGCAACAGCGCAGTGATCAAAGATGACCCACCCCGCACAAAGAGGCCCCGCACGGCGACCCGGTGGGCCTTGGAACTGATATGTCCATAATAGCTGATCTTAGCATTCTGTCAAGCGCGGCCTTGCCGCCGGTGCCGGAGGCATTTCGCCCGCCTAACGTTGACAGCCATCCCTGCCGATTTATAATGGCGGGCTATGGACGAGGTTCCATCCACACAGGAGGTCCGAGGTGCAGACGCTGCCACGTGCGTGTCGTGACGCAGCCCGCCGGTGCGGCGGGGCGACGGCGTGCTGCGCCCGAGGGATCATTGCGCCCGCCGGCGGCAACGGCTCGCCCTAGGGTGTTTCCAACCACGGACTTGCGGTAAGATACCGGCCCTGAGGCGACAGACGTGGTCTCAGGGCCGTTCGCATGGAATGATACGATGGCGGCGGGGTGGCTCGCCGCCAGGGAAGGTGACGGCCGATGGCCAGACAGAAAGACACCAATCCGTACAAGGACACGCTGAACCTGCCCCGCACGACGTTCGATATGCGGGCCGGCCTGCTCAGGAAGGAACCGGCCCGCCTCGACGCCTGGGCCGCCGCCGATATGTACCGCCGCGTTCGCCGGGCTCGCGACGGCGGGCCGCGATACATCCTCCACGACGGCCCGCCCTACGCCAACGGCGACATTCACATGGGCCACCTGCTCAACAAGGTGCTCAAGGACATCGTGGTCCGCTACAGGACGATGACCGGCCACGACGCCCCCTACATCCCGGGGTGGGACTGTCACGGCCTGCCGATCGAGGCGAAGGTGATGGAGGAGCTCCACGCCCAGGCCGCCGACATGGACCGCATGGACATCCGCCGCCGCTGCCGGGCGTACGCCGAGACGTTCATCGACGTCCAGGCCGAGCAGTTCCAGCGGCTGGGTGTGTGGGGCGAGTACGACCGCCCCTACATCACCATGGACCCCGCCTACGAGGCCGACGTCCTCGAGGTGTTCGCCCGCATGGTCGGGCAGGGGATCGTCTACCGCCAGCTCAAGCCGGTGCACTGGTCGATCGAGAACCGCACCGCCCTGGCCGACGCGGAACTCGAGTACCAGCAGCGCGAGGACGCCAGCATCTACGTCCGCTTCGATGTCGCCGACGCGCCCCGCGTTCGCGCCGAGCTGCTCGGCCTGGAGGCCGACGGGCCGCTGGGCCTGATGATCTGGACGACCACGCCCTGGACGCTCCCGGCCAACCTCGCCGTCGCCGTCCACCCGGACCTGGTCTACGCCGCCGTGCAGTACACCGACGGGTCGGGCAACGAGCAGTGCGTCCTCGTCGCCGAGGAGCTCCTCGAGAGCGTCTTCGGCGCTGGCGGCGACGTCCAGGGCCACTGGACCGCCGTGGCGACCGTCCGCGGGGCCGCCCTGGCCGCCGCCGACGTGCGCTACGTCCACCCGATCTTCGGCAAGGAAAAGCGCTGCCCCGTCGTGGCGGCCAACTACGTTACGCTCGAGGAGGGCACCGGCCTGGTCCACACCGCCCCCGGCCACGGCGTGGAGGACTATGGCACCGGCCTGAAGTACGATCTGGACATCTACTGCCCCGTGCGGGCCGACGGGACCTTCGACGACACCGTCCCGGCGTACCTTCGCGGCCAGGGCGTGTGGGAGGCCAACGAGCTGGTCTGCCGTCGCCTCGAGGCCGACGGGGCACTGTTCCACCTGCACCGGTTCACCCACAGCTACCCCCACGACTGGCGGAGCAAGAAGCCCACGATCTTCCGGGCGACCGAACAGTGGTTCATCGCCGTCGATGAGCCCCTGCCGTCGACCGGCAGGACGCTCCGCGAGATGGCCCTGGACGTCGCCCGCCCCGGCTCGGACACGGCGTTCGTCCCCGAGTGGGGCCGCAAGCGGATGGCCGGGATGCTCGAAAGCCGTCCGGACTGGTGCATCAGCCGCCAGCGGTCCTGGGGGCTGCCGATCCCGGCGTTCGTCACCCCTGCCGGCGAGGTGCTGCTCACCGCCGCCAGCGTGCGGGCCGTGGCCGACCACTTCCGCACCCGCGGCAGCGACAGTTGGTTCACCGACAGCCCGGCCGACCTGCTGGCCACGTGGGACGCCGAGGCGGACCCGGACATCGACGATCCGAAGGCGTTCGACCCGGCGACACTGGCGGCGCAGATGGACATCTTCGATGTGTGGTTCGAGTCGGGCAGCAGTTGGTATGCCGTCGCCGTCGCGCGCGGGCTGGTCGACGCGCCGCCGGTCGACCTGTACCTCGAAGGCTCCGACCAGCACCGCGGGTGGTTCCAGTTGTCCATGCTGCCGGGGCTGGCCGCGGCGGGCACGTGCCCGTTCAAGACGGTGCTCACCCACGGGTTCGTCGTCGACGAGCACGGCTACAAGATGTCCAAGAGCCTCGGCAACGCCGTCAACGTCCAGGCCGAGCTGGCCAAGCGCGGGGCCGACATCATGCGGCTGTGGGTGGCTAGCGTGAACTACCAGGACGACATCCGCACCTCCGACGCCCTGATCGGCCAGATCGAGGATGCCTACCGCAAGATCCGCAACACTTTGCGGTTCGCCATGGGCAACTGCTTCGACTTCGACCCCGCCGCCGACCGGACCGACCCGGACCCGCACGCGGTGGACGCGTGGATGCGCGGCGAGCTGGACCGCCTGACGGCCGAGGTGCTGGCGGCGTACGAGGCGTTCGAGTTCCACCGTGTCTACCGGCTGATCTACGAGTTCTGCACCGTCCAGGCCTCCAGCATCTACATGGCCGCGGTGAAGGACCGCCTCTACTGCGATGCGGCCGACGGCCCGCGACGTCGGGCGACGCAGACGGTCCTGTACGACACGGCCCTCACGCTGATCCGCCTGCTGGCGCCCATCCTGCCGTTCACGGCCGACGAGGCGTGGGAGGCCCTGCCCAACCGCCCGGCGGACCTGCCCGACAGCGTCCACCTGGCGCTCATGCCCGAGCCCGCCGCCACCGGCGAGCCGGACGCCGACTGGGCCAAACTGCTGGCGATCCGCGACGAGGGGCTGGCGCAATTGGAGGCCCTCCGCGCCGCGGGCGTGAAGAATCCGCTGGACGCCGAGGCGGTCGTGCGCGTGGCCGATAACAAGGAAGCTGCGTGGGTTCAGCAGTATCTCACCGAGGTGGAGGACCTGTTAGGTGTCGGTTCCAGCCGCGTCGAGGTGTTTGCGAAAGCCGATGCCGCTCTACCCGAGGTCCACGTCGCCGACGCTCGCGACAAGTACGAGCGCTGCGCCCGCAGTTGGAAACGCCGTCCCGACGTCGGCAGCGACCCGGACCAGCCCCAGCTGTCGGCACGGGACGCGAAGGTTGTGAAAGGACAGACACCCTCGACATGATGGACATCATGGACACCGTCCTGTCCATCCTGTCCACTTCATCCCCGGAGTTGATCATGCCCAAACCCAAGCTTCAAGTCGCCCTCGACTTCGTCGAACTCGACCGCGCCCTGGCCGTCGCCGACGCCGCCGTCGCCGGCGGGGCCGACTACATCGAGGCCGGAACGCCGCTGATCAAGAGCGAGGGCCTCGACGCCGTCCGCGCCCTGCGCGAGCGGTTCGGCGGCAGGACCATCATCGCCGACCTCAAGACGATGGACGCCGGCTACGTCGAGGCCGAGGCCGCCGCGAAGGCCGGGGCGAACGTGATGACCGTGTGTGCCGCGGCGTCGGAGAGCACGATCCGCGAGTGCGTGGAAACCGGCCGCCAGTACGGCCTGGCGGTGGCGGTCGACCTGATGGGCATCGCCGACCCCGTCGCCGCCGCCGGCGCGATGGAGGCCCTGGGCGTCGACTGGGTGGATGTGCACTGCCCGATCGACCAGCAGATGCAGGGCGCCGACCCGCTCGAGTCCATCCGCCGCGTCCGGGCCGCGTGCGGGCTGACGCTCGCGGCGGCCGGCGGCCTGACCAGCGAGACCGCCGCCGGGGCCGTTGCCGCCGGGGCCGACGTGATCATCGTCGGCGGGGCGATCACCAAGGCCAAAGACCCCCAGGCGGCCACGGCCGCGATCCGCCGGGCGATCGACACCGGCGAAGCCGTCGCCGGCGAGGGCCTCTTCCGCCGCGCCGCCGCCGACACGATCCGCGAGATCCTCGCGACGGTTCGGACGGCGAACATCTCCGACGGCTCGCACCGCGTGCCCTGCCTGGCGGGCCTGCGGCCGCTGTGGACCGGCGCCGTGGCGATCGGCCCGGCGGTGACGGTGCGGACCGTCTCGGGCGACTGGTCCAAGCCAGTGCAGGCAATCGACGTGGCCAAGCCCGGCGAGGTCATCGTCATCGACGCCGGCGGTCGTCCGCCGGCGGTGTGGGGCGAGCTGGCCACCGAGAGCGCCGTCGGCAAGAAGCTCGCGGGGCTGGTCGTCGACGGCGCGGTTCGCGACACGGCCGACATCCGCCGCCTGGCGTTCCCCGTGTGGTCGACGCACGTGTCCAGCCACGCCGGCGACGCCAAGGGGGTCGGCGAGATCAATGTTCCGGTCGTCATCGCCGGCCAGCGGATCTACCCGGGCGACTGGATCGCCGCCGACGACGACGGCGTGATGGTCCTGCCGGCCGCCAAGGCCGTCGAAATGGCCAACCGGGCCGCCAACGTGCTCGAGGCGGAGAACCGGATCCGCCAGGAGATTCGCGATCAGTCCAGCACGCTGGCCAGGGTGATGGACCTCAAGCGGTGGGAGCAGAAGGGGATGGTCCCCGATGTCGGATAGGAGTCATGGCGTGGACGCGTTGAAACAGGCAGGCCGTGCGTTGATGGAGCGGATCGAGGCGGTGATGGCCGCGGTCGATTGGGCGAGCTTTCTGGACCTGGCGAACATGCTGCCGCGAGCGGGCAAGACGTTCGTCATCGGCGCCGGCCGGTCGGGCCTGGTGGCCCGGTCGTTCGGGATGCGGCTGATGCACGCGGGACTGCCGGTGTTCATCCCCGGCGAGACGATCACCCCCGCGATGGGCGCCAACGACCTGCTGGTGGCGATCAGTTGCACCGGCCAGACGGGCTTCACCGACTACCTCGCCCGCCGTGCCCGCGACTTCGGCGCCAAGGTCGTCGTCATCACCGCCGAGCCCGACTCGCCCCTGGCCGCCGAGGCCGACATGGTCGTTCGCGTCCCCGCCGGCGACCCGGACATCGTCGTCCGCGCCGCCGTCTTCGAGCACACCACCAGCCTCTGCCTCGACGCCGTCTTCAACGTCCTCGCCGAACGCCTCAAGATCGACCTCGACGCCTTCCGCGCCCGCCACGCGAACCTCGAATAGCCGCCGCCAGGCGTCCTAGGTGTATCGGCCCCGCAGGGGCGTGAAGTCCCGCAGGCGGTAGCGGGGCGGCAGGGCGCCGGTGCGGTAGCAGCGCTGCCAGGCGGCGATGAAGTCGGCCGGGAGGGGCAGGTCCGCCATGGCGCGGCAGACGGCTTCGGTGTCGTAGGGCGTGGCGCTCAGCCGCAGGTGGCCGTCGTCGAGCACGGCATAGGCGGCCAGGGGCCGGCCCAGGCGGGGTTGGCCGGCGCCGCCGGGATTGACGAACACGGTCCCGTCGCCGGTGTCGTCGCGACGGAACTGCACGTGCGAGTGGCCCAGCAGCACCACGCCGCGGGCGAAGCGGGCGGCCAGGCCGGCGAAGACCTCCGCCGGCGAGTCGGGCCAGACGCGGCTGTCGCCGGGCCCGTCGAGCCGCCCGTGGAACAGGTGCAGCGTCAACCCATCCCGGCGCACCGTCCGTTCCCGCGGCAGGCCCTCCAGGAAGGCCATCGTCTCCGACGAAACGTTCCGCCGCGTCCATTGGATCCACGCCCGGTCCGGGTTGTCCGACAGGGGGTCGTCCGGCGGCATCCGCAGCAGGTCCAGGTCGTGGTTGCCCGCGATCATCACCCCCGGCAGCGCCGACAGCCGGCGGACCACCTGCTCCGGCTGCGGCCCGCCGATCACCGCGTCGCCGAGAAACAGCACCTCGTCCCAGCCGCGCTCGGCATCCAGCACCGCCTCCAGGGCCGGCAGGTTCGCGTGGATGTCGGCGAAGATCAGCGATTTCATGCCCGCATGATACCCAAGCGCTGCGGCTACCGGTTGTCGTGGTCGACGTGCCCCCGGCCGCTCAGGAGGTCCTTATCCTCGGGCGGGGGGGTGATGATGCGCAGGTCCAGTTCGGCCAGTTGGGTCTCGTCGACGGCGGCGGGGGCGTCGGTGAGCGGGCAGGTGCCGCTGGCGGTTTTGGGGAAGGCGATGACCTCGCGGAGGTTGTCGCGACCGAGGAGCATCATCACGATGCGGTCGAGGCCGAAGGCGATCCCCCCGTGCGGGGGGGCGCCGAACCGCAGGGCGTCCAGGAGGAAGCCGAACTTGGCATGGGCCTCGTGTTCGTCGATGGCCAGGGCCGCGAAGACCTTCTGCTGGGTCCGGCGGTCGTGGATACGGATCGACCCGCCGCCCAACTCGGTGCCGTTGAGGACGAGGTCGTACGCCTGGGAACGCACCCGCCCCGGGTCGCTGTCCAGCAGGGGCAGGTCCTCGGGCAGGGGGGCGGTGAAGGGGTGGTGGCAGGCGTACCAGCGGCCTTCGGCTTGCTCCCAGGTCAGCAGGGGGAAGTCGACCACCCAGCACCAGGCGAAATCGCCCGGATCGTACAGGCCCATGTCACGGCCGAGCTTCGAGCGGATCGCCGCGAGGACCTTGTGGGTGGTGTCCGGCGTGTCGGCGATCCACACCATGCAGTCGCCCGGCCTGGCGTCCATGGCGGCTTTGAGCGCGTCGGCCTTGTCGCCGTCGAAGAACTTGCTGACCGGCCCGTTGAGCGAGCCGTCGTCGGCGACCTTCGACCACGCCATGCCCTTGGCGCCCTGTTGGCGGGCGAAGTCGACCAGGTCGTCGAGGACCTTGCGGGTGAAGCTCGCCCCGCCAGTGGCCGTCAGGCCCTTGACCAGCCCGCCGCCGGCGGCGACGGAGGCGAAGACCTTGAACTCGGAGTCGGCGACCAGCGCGGTGACGTCCTTGAGCGTCATGCCGAACCGCAGGTCCGGCCGGTCGATGCCGTACGTGTCCATCGCCTCCTGGTAGGTCATCACCGGTACGACATCGGGCATCGGCGTGCCGCACAGGCTTGCCGCGGCCCGGATGGCGCCCTCGTTGACCCGCATGACGTCGTCGCGGGTGACGAAGCTCATCTCCACGTCGACCTGCGTGAACTCCGGCTGGCGGTCGGCCCGCAGGTCCTCGTCGCGGAAGCACCGGACGATCTGCATATAGCGGTCCATGCCGGCCACCATGAGCATCTGCTTGAACAACTGCGGGCTCTGCGGCAGGGCGTAGAACGTGCCGGGCTGCATCCGGCTGGGCACGAGGAAGTCGCGGGCGCCCTCGGGCGTGCTCTTGGTGAGGAACGGCGTCTCGACCTCGACGAAGCCGTGGGCGTCGTAGTAGTCGCGGAGGCACTTGGTGATCCGGTGGCGCATGACGACGGCCTCGGCCATCTCGGTGCGGCGGAGGTCGACGTAGCGGTACTTCAGGCGGGTTTCCTCGGCGACCTTCTGCGTCGCGTCGGGCTCGAAGGGCACCGCGTCGGCGCGGTTGAGCACGACCAGCCGCCGGCCGATCACCTCGATGTCGCCGGTGGGCAGCTTGGGGTTGTGCATCCCCTCCGGACGGGTGCGCACGCGGCCGGCGGCGCTGATGACCCACTCGTTGCGGACCGCGCGGGCCAGCTTGTGCATCTCGGCGTCGTCGCTGGGGTCGAACTGGACCTGCGTGATCCCCGCGCGGTCGCGCAGGTCGATGAACACCACGCCGCCGTGGTCGCGGTAGCTCTTGACCCACCCGCACAACTGCACGGTTTCGCCGATGTTCGCCTCCCGCAGCTCGCCGCAGGAGTGCGTACGTTCCAACACATTGTCCGGAAGTCCAGCCATCATGCCCTCTCGTTTCCAACAGGCCGCAGGATCGCCGCGTGACGCGCGCCGCAATCCGCACAGCATAGCGGCACTGCCCCGAATTGCAAGCAACCGAAAGGGCCGCTGGCGGTACGACAACGGCACCCGCGCCCCGACGCGAATGCCGTTGTCGTTGCCGGATGGGCAATTGTCGCTACTTGATGCGGTAGAGGTTCACGTCGAAGTCGGCGGCGAACACGTCGGTGAAGGCGTGGTCCTCGACCGTCAGCGACCGGTCCTCGTTGATCACCTCGACCGTCGCGCCGTCGGCCGCGTCGGGGACGGTGAAGATGGCCTGCGTCGACCCCGGCTTCATGGCGACCGCGAAGAGGTAGATCGCCCCGTCGTGCTTCTTCGCCCGCACCTCCACCGGCACCTCGCCGTCGGCGGTCTCGACGGTCGCGGCGTCGGGGAGCGTGGGGCTGTTGATCGCCGCCGCGAGGCTGTGGATCTCGTCGTTGATGGCCTTGACGGCACGGCCGACCTCGGGCTCGGTGATCGGCATGGCGGTGCTGACGTTGGTGTTCTCGCCGTCCACCATCCTCCAGCGGTGGCAGAACCACGTGAGGCTGCTGGCGCCGTGATTGATGGCCATCCAGGCCTGGGCGCGTTGCTGGGCGTGGTTGGCGTACTGCTCGTCGCCGAACCCGGCTTCGAGGATCACCATGATCGGGCGATCGTCGTCGTCCCAGGCGCGGAGGTTGTCCAGCCCGTGGGGGACCTGCCAGAGCTTGTCCTCGTCGCCGCGGGCGACGGGGTAGACGTCATAGCTGACGATGTCGGACGCGGCGATGTAGCCGGGGTAGAGATCCACCCGTTCGTTATGGTCGCCGCGGCCCTTGCTCTTGCCGTCGTGGGCCACCGCGGCCGACAACTGGATCAGCACGGGGCGGCTCGGGTCGGCGGTCTTGATCTCGGCATAGTCGGCCTGCAGGTCGACGGGGTTGGCGCCCATGCCCCAGCCCTCATAGGTCTTGCCCTCGGCGACGAGCTTGGCGTGGACCTCCGGCCAGTGCTCGGCGAGGATATCCATCCCGTCGGGGCCCATCAGCTCGGATCGGGGATAGACGTGGGCCAGGTCGGGCTCGTCGCCGTGCATCCAGCCCCACACCAGCGGATCGTCCAGCAGGTTTTCGCGGGCGTAGTCGTTGAACGTGCAGATCGTCGGCATCCCGGCCGCTCGCAGCTCGGCCATCTGCTCGGCCGTCGGCCCGCCGAACAGGGCGAGGTAGTAGTCCACGCCCATGGCCTTGTACTGCCGGGCGTGACCGGGGGCCTGGGCCCACACGCCGATGGGGAAGAAGTCCTCATTTTGGGGCAGGGGCTCCCACCGGCTCCACGGGTGCCTGGCCGCCTCGTGGGCGCAGCCCGACAGGACGGTCGCCAGTGCGATCAGGGCGACGGACATCAGGGGGATGAGCGTGCGTTTCATGGCTGTTTCAAGGCCTCCTCGAAAGGGTCGATCGTCCGGGCGCCGCCGCGGTCGCCGTGGGTGACGGGGTGCGCCTACTTGATCCGATACAGGTTCACGTCGAAATCGAAGGCGAACGCATCGGTGAAGCTGCCGTCCTGGACGGTCAGCGTACGGCCTTCGTTGATCACCTCGACGGGGGCGCCCTCGGCGGCCTCCGGGACGGTGAAGGTCGCGGTGGTGGTCCCCGGCTTCATGGCGACGGCGAACAGGTAGATCGCCCCGTCGTGGGTCTTGAGGGCCATCTCGACGGGCACGTCGGGGTCGGCCGTCTCGACGGTCGCGGCGTCGGGGATCACGGGGCTGTTGATGACGGCGGCGAGGCCGTGGATCTCGTCGTTGATCGCCTTGACCGACTGGCCCACCTCGGGGTCGGTCAGCGGCATGGCGGTGGAGACGAGCTTGCGTTGGCCGTCCACCGTGGCCCAGCGGTGGCAGAACCAGGTGATGCTGCTGGCGCCGTGGTTGAGGGCCATCCACGCCTGGGCGCGCCGCTGGTCGTGATTGGCCTGGGTCTTGTCGCCGTAGCCGGCCTCGAGGATCACCATGATCGGCTTGCCGGTTTCGGCGGCGCCCCAGGCGCGGAGGTTGTCCAGCCCGTGCGGCACCCGCCAGAGCTCGTCGTCCAGGCCGTTGGCCACGGGGTAGACGTCGAAGCTGACCAGGTCCGACGCGGCGATGTAGCCGGGGTAGAGCTCGGTATTGCCGCTGTGGTCGCCGCGCCCGTTGTATTTGCCGTCGAACGCCACGGCGCGGGACAGTTGGATCAGGACGGGGCGCGTGGGGTCGAGCTGTTTGATGCGGGCGTAGCGTTCCTGGAGGTCGACGGGGTTATGGCCCATGCCCCAGCCCTCGTAGGTGGTGCCCTCGGCGACGAGCTTGGCGTGGACGTCCGGCCAGTGTTCGGCGAGGATCTCCATGCCGTCGGGGCCCATGAGCTTGGCGCGGGGGTAGACGTGGGCGAGGTCGGGCTCGTCCCCGTGCATCCAGGCCCACACGAGCGGCTCGTCGAGGAGGGACTCGCGGGCGTAGTCGTTAAAGCTGCAGATCACGGGCATGTTGTGGCGGCGCATGTCGGCCATCTGGTCGGGGGTCGGGCCGCGATGGAGGCTGATGTAGTAGTCCACGCCCAGCGCCTTGTACCGCCCGGCGCTGGCGGGGTTCTGCCCCCACACGCCGATGGGGAAGAAGTCGGTCTCCTGGGGCAGGTGCGTCCACCGGCCCCACGGGTGCCTGGCCGCCTCGTGGGCGCAGCCCGACAGGACGGTCGCCAGTGCGATCAGGGCGACGGACATCAGGGGGATGAGCGTGTGTTTCATGGCTGATTCAAGGCCTCCTCGAAAGGGTCGATCGTCCGAACGCCGCGGCGCCGGGTTGGACAACAGCTTACAGGCGTGGGGAGGTCCCGTCCAGCCCCGGTCGGGCGCGCAGCGAAACAGGTGCCTCAGGCGACGAGACGATGCGGGGACGACCTGACCGGCGCGGCGTTCTACAGCAGCCGTGTCTGCTCCGTGGGGCGGGGGACCTTGACGACCAGGACGCGGAGGGTCTGGTCTGCCCGGTTGTGCCAGCAGTGCGGGATGCGGGCGGGGCTGTCGATCACCGAATCGGGCCCGACGGTCTCGGTCTCCTCGCCGATCTCGACGACGCCGGTGCCCTCGAGCACGTAGAAGAACACATCCACCGGCGTGATGTGGCGCTTGAGGGACTGGCCGGGCTCGAGCGTCAGATGAACGGCCGTCGCGTGTTCACTGTCGTAAACGAGTGCGGCCTCGACGACGTGCGGGTTCGGGCTCGCCGGGGCCGTCCTGGCGTTGATGATCTTCATGGGCACTTCTCCGGGTACGCGGGGGCCTCTAGGCCTTCACCAGGTCATCCTCGCGGTGCGCCTTGGCGACGGCCGCGGCAAGGGCATCCAACTGCCCGAAGGTTTCGTCGGTCGGATGGCCCTTGTGAAGGACCGTGCCGAGCACATCCACCTTGAGGTTGGGGATCAGTTCGGTGATCCGTTCGATGGCTTTGCTCCCCCAGCCGTACGAGCCGACAATGGCGGCGTACCTGACCTTCGGCCGCAGCAGGTTGGCCAGGTGCGACGCGTAAAACACGGCCGGGTGGGGCCCGACGTGGACCGTCGGCGTGCCGACGATCAGTGTGGCCGCATCCACCAGGGCGATCGCCAGCTTGCCGATGTCCGTGACCGCCAGGTCGAACGCGTGCACGGTGACGCCGTGACGGGCCAGGGCGTCGATCAGATGCTTGGCCATCGCCTCGGTGCTGCCGTGCATGCTCACGTACGGCAGGACGACCTCGTTTCGCATCTGCGGCGAGACCCAGTCGCGGTACGCCTCCAGGATGAAGGACGGCTCGTCGTAGACGGGTCCGTGGCTGGGGGCGATCACGTCAAACGCCAGCGCGCCCACCTTCTCGAGGTTCCTGGTGATGACGGTGCGGAACGGCATCATGATCTCGGCATAATAGCGCTTGGCGGCCTCGTAGACGCGGGCCGGGTCGGTCACGTACAGGTCGGTGGTCGCCAGGTGGGAGCCGAAGAAGTCGCACGAGAACAGAACCTTATCCTGCGGGACGTAGGTGCACATCGTCTCCGGCCAATGCACCCACGGGGTGTAGACGAACTGGAGCGTCTTGCCGCCGAGGTCGATCGTCTCGCCGTCGTCGACGCTGACCAGCCGGTCCGCGGCCAGATGCAGATGGGTGGTCAGCAGGTCGGCGGCCTTGGTGCTGCAGACAACCTTGGCATCCGGGAATCGCCCCAGCACGAGGCCGATCGCCCCGGAGTGATCCTGCTCGGAATGCTGAGAGACGATGTAGTCGATGCGATCGACGTCCCGCAGGTGCTCCATCAGGTCGTCCTGCAGGGCCGGATCGGCGGTGTCGATCAGGGCCGTAGCGTCGCGGCCGGCCACCAGGTAGGCGTTGTAGCTCGTGCCGTCCGGCAGCGGGATCAACGCGTCGAACAGCCGTCGCTCCCAGTGCGCCATGGTGATGCCGTGAATGCCGGGTCGAATCTCTCGCGCATGCATCGTGTGTAACCTCCGTCTTTCAAGGGGTTCCGGCCGCCCGGCGGTCTGACGGCGGTATCGACCGCGACCGCCCCCACGGAATACTATACCACTTGTGTCGGGGTTGTGGTCGATCTTCCGAGGCCCCGGCGGGCACGGCGTTTACATCGCTTCCATGAGCTGTTCGATATCCAGGTGCGTGCGGACGAGGCGGCAGGCGGTATCGATCTTGGCGGTGTCGGACGGCTGGATCTTGACGCGGAGCTCGTCGACGTCGGTGGCGACGCGGTAGGTGTCGTCGCCCGACAGGAGGGTCGGGACGTTGGCGCGGCGGATGAAGGCCTCGATGGTTGCCGGCGGCCGCAGGCCCCCGGTCAGCAGCAGCCCGGCGGGCATGTCATGCGGGTCGGCCGCGGCGGCGGTGAGACTGGCGATCGCCAGAACGAGGTCGTCCCGGTCGCCGGAGGTGATCAGCAGGCAGCCGGGGGTGATGTAGGGCAGGGCGTGGGCGGCGGACATGGCGCCGACGATAACCGAGCGGACGGGCCGATTGAGCTGGTCGGCCCCGTGCAGCAGCTCGCCCTTGACCTCCCGCAGGACCTGGCCCAGCGTCGGGTTCAGCAGCGTCGGCTCGAAGGGGATGCTCCCCAGCAGCCGTACGCCCAGCCGCTTGAGGCCGGCGCGGACGAAGTCGGTGATCGTCTCGAGCTTCTCGGGGATGACCTTGTTGAGCACGACGCCCAGCAGCTCGACGCCCTTGCAGTCGAGCAGGCCCTTGTTGAGCATCACCTCGTCGATGGGTTTGCCGATCCCGCCGCTGGCGACCAGGATGACCTTGGCGCCCAGCAGCCTGGCGACGTCGGCGTTGGACGTGTCGAAGCACGAGCCGACCCCCGCGTGGCCGGTCCCCTCGATCACCACCGCGCCGGCGCCGTCGGCGACACGGCCGAAGCTCTCGCGGATGCGGCCGACCAGGACGTTGGGGCGGGGGCGGAGGATGTAATCCCGCGTGAACGACCGGGCGACGGTCACCGGGCTGGTGTCGGCGAGGTCGCAGGAGAGCTTGAACGCCGAATGCATCAGGGCGGCGTCCTCGTCGACGCGGAGCCCGTCGACCTCGATGTACCGCTGGCCGACGGGCTTGATGAACCCCACCGGCGGGCACAGGTCGCCGAAGGCCGCCATCAGCCCCAGCGAGACGGTGGTCTTGCCCTGGTCCTGCTTCGTCGCGGCGATGAACAGCCGCTGGGTTTCCCCGCAGCGGCTGGTGTGGTGGTCGCTGCCCATGGTGGCTCCATTCGCCCCGGCACTCGTCACAGCGGGCGCCGCGGGCGCCCCGGGTCCAGGCAAGTGTATCCCCCCGACGCCGTCCATGCAAGCGGGCCCGACGGGCGGGCCCGACAGCGGGCCCGACGGGGCGGCGTTGGATTGGTCAAGATTCCCCCGGTGCGTTTCCGATACACTGATCAGGCCGGCGGCCCGCGTGCCGCCGCCGCGCGACGATCGCAGGGGGACTCAACCTGTATCACGGCCCGTCTGACGGTGGTCCCGGTCCGCCCGTCAGGGGCTCGCCGAACATCATCGGGGGGCGAACCATGCGTCTGACGTCATCGGATTCGGATCGTGACCGACATCCTGGCCCGACGGACCACGCCCGCCGGGCGGTCCTGTATTTCATGCCCGCGGCCGGCGTGGCGTGCGGGCTGTTCGCCGCGCTGTACCTGGCGACGACCCGGGCGGACGAGCCGCTGCGGGGGATGCTCTTCCTGGCGGCCCTGGCGGTGGGGCTGGTCCCGCTGGCGGCCGGCTGCCGGTGGCTGGCGGTGGTCCGCCAGTCGCTGGCGCGGGCCGAGCAGGCCCTGGCCGACTCCCGCAGCGCCTACCGTGACGCGGCCGAGTACCTCCTGGCCGAACGGCCCGTCCGCACCGCCGGTCTGCTGCAGCCGGCGGCGGTCGAGGGGCACCGGGCCGACGAGGCGGGCGATCCGTCGGCCGTCGAGGCCTTTGTCGATCACCTGCCGGTCGTGACCGCCGCGATGATCGACGCGCTGCTCCACCGGGACTACCCCGCCCTGGCCGGGCGGGCCGATGCCCTGCGCGCCGCCGGCGAACGGCTCGGCTGGCGGCCCCTGGTCGACGCGGCGGCCGCCGTCGCCGACGGGGCCACCGCCGCCGACGGGCCGACCGCGACGATGGCCATGATGATCCTCGTCAGCACCTGCCAGGTGATCGCCCGCGACCGCGCCGTGACCGCCTGACAACTCGCCGCACCGTTGACGCCGCCGCCATTGTGCGATACATCTTGACCGTGCGGGCCCGCGGGGGCCAGGCGCACAACACCCGTTCACGGTGAGGATGAACGCATGCTCGTCCACTCGGTCTACTTCTGGCTCAAAGACGACCTCTCCGACGACGACCGCGCCCGCTTCCGCGCCGGCCTGGAAGGCCTGGCCGACGTCGAGGCGGTCGGCGCCCTCTACGTCGGGACGCCGGCGGCGACGGCCAAACGGCCGGTGGTCGACGATTCCTACTCCATCGCGGTGACGGTCATTCTCGATGACCTCGTCGCCCACGACGCCTACCAGGCCGACCCGCTGCACCGCGACTTCGTCGAGACGTTCTCGGCGATGTGGACGCGATTCCTCGTCTACGACGCCGACTGACTAAAAAGGTGGGTACGATGGCTTTCGTGATCGCGGCGGCGTGGTTCGATCTGTTCGGGCGGTTGGGACAGATTTTCCACGGGGTGATCCTGCCGGTGCTGCTGATCGCGGCGATCGGCTACGCGATCCAGCGGCTCGGCAAACTGGACATGCGCACGCTGCGCCTGCTCAACTTCTATTTCGTCATCCCGGCCATCGTCTACCATTCGATCCTCACCTCGGAACTGACCATCAATGCCGTGGGGCTGGTGATCGCCTTTGCCCTGACGATGCTCGCGCTCCAGGGCACGCTCGCCTACCTCGCCGCGCGGGCGCGGGGGGCGGACCCGTCGCTGCGCCGGGCGATGATGATGACGACGATGTTCTACAACTCCGGCAATTTCGGCCTGCCCGTCCAGCGGCTGGCCTTCGAGCCGTCCGGCATGGCCTCGGCGGCCGTGGGCTATCAGGCGTTCGTGATGATCAGCCAGAACCTCATCGGCTTCACACTCGGCATCGCCGTGGTGGCCGGCGGTCGCGCCCGGCGGCTGTCGGAGACGCTGCGGCATATCCTCCGGCTCCCGCCGCTGTATGCGATCGCCGCCGGCGCGGTGACGGTGCAGGTCCGCACGCTGCTGGGCGACGCCCATCCATGGGTCGACCAGGCCGTCGCGCCGGTGTGGGAGGTGGTGGAGAAGGTCAGCGAGGCGTTCATCGCGGTGGCGGTCCTCACGCTCGGCGCCCAACTGGCGACGATCCGCCGGGGCGCCACGCGCGATCCGCTGGTTCTCGCCGTCGCCCTGCGCCTGTTGGCCGGGCCGGCAATCGGCCTGGGGGCGATCTACGCCTTCCGCCTGGTCGGCGTCGAGATCAGCCCGTTCGTCTCCCAGGTGCTGCTGATCAGCACGGCGGCGCCGACGGCGGTCAATACGATGCTGCTGTGCCTGGAATTCCAGAACCACCCCGACTTCGCCGCCCGGGTCGTGTTCCTCTCGACGCTGCTGTCGCCGATCACCGTGACGTTGGTCATCTTCCTCGCCCAGAGCGGCCTGTTGCCGGGATTCTGACGGAGGGTCATGCGCAAATGGAACGTCGACGACTGGGACGAACCGACTTGCACGCTTCGATCATGGGCCTCGGCGGCGGCGGTCACAGCCGTCTGGGCCGCAGCCGCGACGCCGACGAGGCCGAGTCCGTCGCCATTGTCCGCGCCGCGCTCGACGCGGGAGTGAACTTCATCGATACCGCCGAGTCGTACCGGACCGAGGCGATCGTGGGCAAGGCCCTGCGCGAGGCCGCACGCGACGACGTGATCCTCTCGACCAAGAAGAGCACCTGGGGCCCGACGCCCCCCACGGCCGCCGACGTCGTCGCCTCGCTGGAGGCCAGCCTGTCGCGCCTGGGCGTCGAGGCGGTCGACATCTACCACATGCACGGCGTGGCGCCGGACCGCTACGGCTACGCCCGCGACGAACTCGTGCCGGTCATGGAGCGACTGCGCGATCAGGGCAAGATCCGCTTCCTGGGGATCACCGAGGAGTTCGGCAGCGACCCCGGCCACGCCATGCTGGAGATGGCTCTCGACGACGACTGCTGGGACGTGATGATGGTCGGCTTCAACCTGCTCAACCAGACCGCCCGTCAGAGGGTCTTCCCGCGGACGCAGGCCAGGGACATCGGCACGCTGATCATGTTCGCCGTCCGGCGGGCCCTCAGCAACCCGGCCCACCTCCGCGCCACGCTGGAGGGCCTGATCGAGCGCGGGAAGCTCGACGGCGGCGCGGTGGACCTGGACGACCCGCTCGGCTGGCTCGTCCACGACGGCGGGGCCGTCTCGATTCCCGACGCGGCCTACCGCTTCTGCCTGTACGAGCCCGGCTGCGACGTGATCCTCTCGGGCACCGGCGACCTCGACCATCTCCGGGCCAACCTCGCCTCGCACCACCGGCCCGACCTGCCCGGCGAAGACCGCCGGCGGCTGGAGACGCTCTTCGCCGACGTCGACGACGTCTCGGGCAACTGATCAGGAGGCACCCCATGGCCGACCCCACTGAACTAACGCGGGATGTGAAACGGATTGCCCTGGAGGCGGGGGCCGACCTGGTCGGCATCGCGCCGATCGAGCGTTTCGCCGGCGCCCCGGAAGGGTTTCATCCGGCCGGGATCTTCTCGCACACCCGCAGCGTCATCGCCCTGGGCGTCCGCATGCTGCGCGGGGCGCTCAAGACGATCGAGGAGGGCAACTACTGGCAGGCGTACAACTGCGATTCCTACCAGTACCTCAACGAGATCCTCGCCCCGCACCTGCTGCGGAAGATCATCCTTCATCTGGAGCGGCACGGCTACACGTCGGTGCCGCTGCACAACCCCTTCGCCTTCCACACCGGTCGGCCGGTCCGCCCGGGGGGCACGCGGCCCGACGGGGGGATCAGCCTGCGGGTCATCGGCTGTGCGGCGGGGCTGGGCGAACTGGGCCGCAGCAAGCTGTTTCTCACGCCGCAGTTCGGGCCGCGACAGCGGATGTTCGGCATCCTCACCGACGCCGAGCTGGTCGGCGATGAGCAACTGCCGCCGGGTTCGGTCTGCGACGACTGCGGCGCCTGCACCCGCGCCTGTCCGGCCGACGCCCTGGACGGCGAACGGACCTGCGAAGTCCGCATCGGCGACTACACCTACACCCACGTGCCGTTGGACTGCGCCAGGTGCGCGCCCATCCACCAGGGCTGGGATCCGACCTACTCGCCGTTCGTCGGCCCCGACAGCTCCCGCGACAACCCGCCGCACTACTTCCAGTTCCTCCAGCGGCGTTTCCGCCACCAGTCCACCTGCGGCGGGCGCGGCTGCGTGCGGGCCTGTGTCGACCACCTCGAGAAAGCCGGTCGCCTGGCCGAAACCTACCGCACGCCCATGATCGAGGGCGAGCAGTGGGTCATCGAGTAGATGCGCTGTAGGCGATGAGCTTGCCGGCCAAACGTGCGGCGGTGAACTCGGTGAGAAGTTGTCCCGGGAGGGGGGCGGTCTCGACGATGTCGGCGGCGCAGATCGTCTTGCCGCGGGTGATGGCGCGGAGGATGTCGGTCAGCTCGAACCAGGTCAGCCCGCCCGGCTCGGGCGTGCCGACGCCGGGGGCGAGGCCGGGCTCGAAGGCATCCATGTCGATGGTCACGTACACGCGATCGGTGAGGCGCTCGAGGATCGCCGCGATCGCCCCGTCGAGGTCCGCACGGACGTGGCGGTCGGTGATCAGGCGCCCGATGGCCTCGGGGCACTGGGCGGCCTCCTCGGCCGAGTAGCTGCGGACGCCCACCTGAACGAACGTGTCGGTCAGCTCGCTGATGCGGCGCATGACTGAAGCGTGGGAGTACTTGCCGCCGGTATAGGCATCCCGCAGGTCGGCGTGGGCGTCGATCTGCAGCACGCTGAGCGGCCCGGCGACGTCGATCGCGGCCCGCACGGCCGGTGCGGTGATCGAGTGCTCGCCGCCGAGCACCAGGACGAATCGCCCGGCCTCGTGCTGGGCGCGGCAGGCATCGTAGACGCGGCGCATCTGCTCGGCCGGCGCGTCGGCCGGTTCGACCGCCGCGGCGGTGAGGATCCCGCAGCGGTCGAGATGCACGCCGGTCTGCTCGTCGTAGCGTTCCATGTGGGGCGACGCGGCCAGGATCGCCGCCGGGCCCTCGGCCGCGCCCGTCCCGCAGCAGACGGTGCCCTCGTAAGGCACCGGCAGCACCGCGTAGCGCACGGCCGCCGCGTCCGACGGCGGTCGCAGGCCCAGGAAGGTGCCGGGGGTATAATCTTCCACCATCACGGGTTCTTTCGTCATGCCGTTTATCCCAGCCGGCGTCTGTAATCCTCGTAACCGAACTCGCGGATGACCTTGACGTCGCCGCCGGGGATGTCCGAATCGACGCTGACGATCGACGGGTGGCGGATGCCGTTGAACATGGTGGTTTTGACCAGGGTGTACTGGGCCATGTCGGTCAGCACGAGCCGGTCGCCGACGGTCAGTTCGGCGTCGAAGCCGTACTCGCCGATAATGTCCCCCGACAGGCAGGTCTTGCCGCCGAGGAGGTACTTGTGGCCGAACTCGTCGAGCGGCGCCTCGAAGTGGTCGTCGTAGCAGACGCGTCCGTGCCACACCTCGGGGGTGTAGGGCATTTCCATCACGTCGGGCATGTGGGCGGCGGCGGAGGCGTCGACGATGGCGATGTCGGCCGAGTGGGGGTTCTCGATGATGTCGAGCACCTCGGTGACCAGGAAGCCGGTGTTCATCACGTGGGCCTCGCCGGGTTCGAGGTACACCCTCAGCCCGGTGCGCCGGCGGAAGTCGCGAATGGTTTCGCAGAGCAGGTCGATGTCGTAGCCGGGGCGGGTGATATGGTGGCCGCCGCCGAAGTTGATCCAGGTGAGCTGGGGGAAGTATCTGCCGAACAGCTCCTCGACCTGCCCGAGGGTGCGGACGAGCACGTCGGCGCCCTGCTGGCACATGGTGTGGAAGTGCAGGCCGGTGATGCCGTCCAGGTTGTTGCCGTCGAAGTCGTTGATGCGGATGCCGAACCGCGAGCGGATCGTGCAGGGGTTGTAGATCTCGACGCGGACCTCGGAGTACTCCGGGTTGATCCGCAGCCCCGCCTCGATGGGTCGCCCGGCGCGTGCGACGGCGTCGCGATGCGTGTGCCACTGGCGGAAGGAGTTGAACACGACGTGGTCAGCCAGGTCGGTCAGCTCATCGACCTCCTCGGCCGTGTAGGCCGGGGAGTAGACGTGGACCTCCCCGCCGTTGAACATCTCCCGCGCCAGTCGCGCCTCGTACGGGCTGGAGGCGGCGACGCCGCCGAGGTAGGGGGCCATCTCGTCGAAGAACGCCCAGGTGGCGAACCCCTTCATCGCCAGCAGGATGGTGCAGTCGGCGCGGACCTGGATATCGGCGAGCAGCTTCATGTTGCGACGGAGCAGGGCCCGGTCGATCACGAAGCTTGGGGTTTCGATGGGCAGCGTTCGGTAGTCGAGCGGCCGGTGGAGGCCGGCGGGTTGGGTTTGTACTCTCAATGCGGGGCCCTTTCTCTACGCAAGGTAGCTAAACGTCGTCCATCTCGGGGAAGATTTCGGTCCACGGCAGACCCCAGCCGCCCAGGTCGGCCATGAACGGATCGGGGTCGAACTGCTCCAGGTTGAACACGCCCTGGCCGCTCCATTGTTGGGTCAGAATCATTTTCGCTCCAATCGCCGCCGGCACGCCGGTGGTGTAGCTGACGGCCTGCGAGCCGACTTCGCGGTAGCAGGCCTGGTGGTCACAGACGTTGTAGATGTAGTACGTTCGGCCCTTGCCGCCGGCGGTGCCCCGGATCCAGCAGCCGATGCACGTCTTGCCTTTCGTGCGGGCGCCCAGCGAGGCGGGGTCGGGCAGCAGGGCCTTGAGCACCTTCAGCGGAACGACCTGCCGGCCCTCGACCTCGATCGGCTCGATCCGCGTCATGCCGACGTTCTCCAGCACCCGCAGATGCGTGAGGTACGACTCGCTGAAGGTCATCCAGAACCGCATACGGCGGATCTCGCCGAAGTGTTTGACCAGCGACTCCATCTCTTCGTGGTACATCAAGTACATCTCCCGCGGGCCGATCTGGGGAAAGTCGAAGGTCTTGGTGATCTCCATCGCCGCCGTCTCGACCCACCGGCCGTCCTGCCAGTAGCGGCCCTTGGCGGAGACCTCGCGGAGGTTGATCTCCGGGTTGAAGTTCGTCGCGAAGGGGTAGCCGTGGTCGCCGGCGTTGCAGTCGAGGATGTCGACGGTCTCGATCGCCTCGAAGTGGTGCTTGCGGGCGTGGGCGACGAAGACGTTGGTGACGCCCGGGTCGAACCCGCTGCCCAGCAGGGCCGTCAGCCCGGCGTCGCGGAACCGCTCGTGGTAGGCCCACTGCGGGCCGTACTCGAATTTCGCGACGTCGGGATGTTCGTAGTTGGCGGTGTCGAGGTAGTGCACGCCGGTGGCCAGGCAGGCGTCCATGATGGTCAGGTCCTGGTAGGGCAGGGCCACGTGAATGACCAGGTCGGGCCGGACGTCGCGGATCAGGGCCACCAACTCGTCGACCCGGTCGGCATCGACCCGGGCCGTCGCGATCGCCCGCGGGCACGACGCGGCGATGGCCTCGCAGCGCTCGAGCGTCCGCGACGCGAGCGTCACCTCGGCGAACACCTCGGGATGCTGGGCGCACTTGTGGGCGACGACGCGGCCGACGCCGCCGGCACCGATGATCAGAACCTTATCCATCCCAAACCTCCCGTCGCCTCAACCGCGGCGACGTCGCCCGAGGGCGAGCCGCGTGATTGTACGTGTTGGACCGTCCCGTGCAAGCTTTTCGCGACGGGTTTTCCCCGCGGCCGCGAGGCCGGTCCGCCCTTGTTCGGCTCGCGTCGCTTGCTAGAATGGTCGCACGAAATCGCCTCTATTGAAAGGATATGGAACGATGGCAGATCAACTGCGCTGGGGGATCCTCGGAGCCGGTCGGATCGCCGGGCAATTCGCCCGGGGCCTGGCGGCGAGCGAGTCGGGCCTCCTGATGGCGATCGGCTCGCGGTCGCGGGAAAAGGCCGAGGCGTTCGGCGACGAGCATGACATCCCGCACCGGCACGGCTCGTACGAGGCCCTGGTGGCCGACGACGACGTCGACGCGGTTTACATCGCCACGCCCCACCCGATGCACCACCCCAACGCGCTGCGGGTGGTGGCCGGCGGCAAGGCGGTCCTGTGCGAAAAGCCCTTCACCGTCAACGCGCGCCAGGCCCGCGAGGTGGTCGCCGCCGCCCGCGACGCGGGTGTGTTCTGCATGGAGGCGATGTGGTCGCGCTTCCTGCCGTCGGTCCGCAAGGCCGTCGACCTGGCCCGCGAGGGCGCCGTCGGCGAGGTGCGGATGATCCAGGCGGACTTCGGCTTCCGCGCCGCGGTCAACCCCGAGGCGCGGCTGTTCAACCTCGCCCTGGCCGGCGGCGGGCTGCTCGACGTGGGCATCTACCCGCTGTCGCTGGCGGCGATGATCCTCGGACGGCCCCAGGCGGTGACGGGCTTCGCCCAGATCGGCGCCACCGGCGTCGACGAGCAGGCCGCGTTCGTCGTGAGGTTCCCCGGCGATACGCTCGCCCTGTGCGCCACCGGCGTGCGGACCACCACGCCCCACGAGGCCACGATCATCGGCGCCGACGGGCAGATCCGCCTGACCGGCTCGTGGTGGAAGGGCTCGGACCTCATCGTCAGTCGCGGCGGCGAGGTCGAGACCCTCAGGCTCGAGATGACCGGCAACGGCTACAACTACCAGGCCGACGAGGTCGCCCGCTGCATCGCCGACGGGCGGACCGAGTCGGACATCATGCCCCTGGACGAGACGATCGCCCTGATCGAGACGTTGGACCAACTGCGGGCCCAGTGGGGCCTGACCTACCCGATGGAGTGATACCCCCATGCAGTACGGACGCATCGACGGGATCGACAAGGACGTTTCACGGATCGGCCAGGGCCTGATGATGCTGGGCATCGGCGAGATCGCCGCCGACTTCGCCCTGCTCGACGCCGCCTGGGAGGCCGGGATCACCCTGTTCGACTCGGCGCACGGCTACGGCGGCGGCTGGTGCGATCGCGTGTTCGGCCAGTGGCTCAAGGCGCGCAAGCTCGCCGACCGGGTCGTCCTGGTGGACAAGTGCTGCCACCCGCAGGGCCAGACCCGCCGGGTCCGGCCGGACGTGATTTCGGCCGAGCTGCGCGACTGCCTCCAGCGGCTGGGCGCGGGGACGATCGACATCTTCCTCATGCACCGCGACGACACCACCCAGCCGGTCGGCCCGCTGGTCGAGCGGATGAACCGCCACATCGACGACGGGACGATCCGCGCGTGGGGCGGGTCGAACTGGACGCACGAGCGGGTCGCCGAGGCCAACGCCTACGCCGCCGCCCATGGCATGCGGCCGATGGCGGTGGTCTCCAACCAGTATTCCCTCGCCGAGTGCCTCGACGACCCCTGGGGCGGCGACCCCGTGACGCTCACCGGCGACGCCGCCGCCGAGGCGCGGGCCTACTACGCCTCGCAGGGCACGGCCCTGGTCAACTGGTCGAGCCTGTGCGGGGGGTTCTTCTCCGGCCGCTTCACACGCGACAACCTCGACACCTTCACCGACGACGCCGACCGGCGCTGCATCCGCTGCTACGCCGGCGAGGCCAACTTCACCCGCCTCGACCGCGCCGCCGAGGTCGGCCGTCGCCACAACGCCACGGCGGCCCAGATCGCCCTCGCCTGGCAACTGGCCGGCCCGCTGAACTGCTTCCCCCTCCAGGCGGCCTGGACACCCGACCAGGCCCGCGAAAACGCCGCCGCCGCGGAGATCGCCCTGAGCGACGACGAGGTGGCGTACCTGAATCTGGAGGCTTGAGGCCTGAGAGTTACCGCCGCTGAAGGACCCGCCAGATCGCCTCGGCCATCTGCATATGGCCCTCGCGGGAGAGGTGGATCCCGTCGACGGTCGCGCCCGGCGTGGTGAGGATGCCGGCGAGGGTCCGCCGGGGCAGGAGCGTCTTGTTGGGCAGGGCACGGATCGCCCGCCGTTGCGCCAGGCCGTACCGGTGGGCCAGGGGCGGCAGGGGCAGTTCGAGCACGATGACGCGATAGGGGCCCTTGGCGTGGATCGCGGCGACGAGGGCATCGAGGTCGCGGCCGAAGGCGTCGGGCGCCCGGCGGGCGAGCAGGTCGTGGACGCCGACCGCCAGGACGATCACGCCGCCGCCGGCCAGGGCGTCGACCTGCCGCAGGGCGTCGCCCATCGTGGCGCCGGCGGTGGCGAGGTCGACCACGTCCACCTCGTGCCGCGCGCCCAGCAGGGACGGCCACAGCTCGCCGGGCGGCTCGTCCGGCCCGGCGCTGAGCGAGTCGCCGATGATGTAGAGTGCCTCGCCGGCGGCCAGTGGCATGGCCGCCGCTCGGTGGTAGGGCAGCTCCATCCCCGCGGCCGTCAGGCAGGCGCCCACCGCCGCCAGGCGCACCACGACGGCCGCGAGCCGCCGCGAGCGGCCCAGCGGGTCGGTCCCGACGACCATCGCCGCCACCGCCGCACCCCCGGCTGCGTACGCCCATGTCGGCAGCGGCGTCGCCGACAGGACCACCAGCGCCGCCCCACCCAGCGCCATCGCGGCCCGAACCGCCAGTCGCCGCCACGGGATCCGCCCCGGCGGCACGCACGCGGCGGCCACGATCAGCGCCAGGCCCGGAAAGAATGCCAGGCCGCTGATGAACCAGTACGTCAGGGGGTGCGGTGTTGCGATCATGACCCTGCGGGAACCTCTTGCTGCCGGCGGTCGAGCCTGCGACGCTCGCGTCGGCACGATTCTACCGGCGCCGCCCGCCGGCTGCCAGCGACGGCGCGAGGGGTTGTTGGTTCAGCAAACCATGGTAAAATCATGGCGTGGCGCCCCTGCCCCGTTAACCCACTGGAGGACCGCAATGAGAGCCTTCCATGCCGGCGTTTTGGCCATTGTGACCCTGCTGCTGCTGGTCGCTTCGTCACCGGCGGCGCCGCTGGCCGGCGACGCCAACGGCGATCGCAGGGTCGACCTGGATGACTTCGCGATCCTCAAGCTGAACTTCGGTATGGCGGCCGGCGCGACCTGGGACCATGGCGACTTCGACGACGACGGGGACGTGGACCTGGACGATTTCGCCATCCTTAAGCAGAACTTCGGCGCCGTGGCGCCGACCGGACGCCCGGTGCTCACGGTGGTCGAGACGCCCGGCGATCACTACAGGGTCACCGCCCACGACTCGGTCGATCCCGACCTGGGCTACTGGGAGATCCTTGTCGACGTCCCCTCCGGCGGCATCTACTCGTTCAAGGACCTCACCGACGCCGGCACCGGCGACGGCCACGCCAGCTACCTCGACGTCAACGCGTACGGCCGCCAGGCCACGATGCTTCGATTCGACGGCCGCGGCGGCGACGTGTTCAGCCGCCACGGGCCCGTGGCGGGCCTGGCCAATCGCCTGACCTTCACGACCGACCCCGACGGCCGGGCGTTCACCCTCACCTACGAGGAGACGGCGGAGGCGTCGGCCTACTACCACGGGTCCTACGACGACGGGGATCGCTCGCTCAGGGCCGGCGAGCTGCTCACCACCATCACGCTGGTGATCCGTCCGCCCGGCGTCGACGCGACGGTCTGGGACTGGATCGCCCGCTACGAAAACGTCTGCGAGCATGACCTGTCGGCCAAGATCTGGGCCGTCGATGCCCGCGAACTGTGGCTGTACGGGCCGCTGGCCAAGACGGCCGACGGCGAGTCGACGCGGGTCGACGGGCCGTGGGATCCCGACGCGCCGATGAGCTTCGCGGGGTGGACGATGGGCGACAACGACGCCCTGGGCCTGACCGAAGGGCGCCGGTTCCTCCTCGATTGCCAGGCTGGCCTGGAAGCCCACGACTACGGCGGGGCGATCAGCACCGGCAGTTGGGCCGGCTTCGATCACCGGGCCTACGGCGCCGGCTACGACCTGTTCGCCGAAGACGCCCTGCCGCCCGGCGGCGTGCGGATCGACGCCGGGCAGGTGATCATCGACATCCCCGGCCGGGGCGCCTCGATCCCGCCGGTCGCCGATGCCGGGGCCGACCAGGTCGTCACCGACGCGGACGACACCGGCGACGAGGCCGTCAGCCTGGATGGGTCCGGCTCGTACGATCCCGACGGGACGATCGTCGCCTACGACTGGCGGGCGGCGGGCACGACGCTCGCCACCGGGGCGGCGCCGACGGTGACGCTGCCGCCGGGCCTGCACACGATCGAGCTGGTGGTGACCGACGACGCCGGCGACGTCGGCAGCGACACCGTGGTGGTCACGGTGAATCCGTATCTCAACCGGCCCCCCGAGGTCGAGGCCGGGCCGAACCTGAAGGTCGCGGCGGGCGACAACGTCCCGCTGTTCGGGTCCGCCGCCGACGACGGATTCCCCCTGGGGGGCACGCTGACCACCACGTGGTCGCAGCTCGACGGACCGGCCGACGCGATCTTCGCGGCGCCCGAGGCGCCGGCCACGACCGCCGTCTTCGGCGCCGACGGGGTCTACACGCTCCAACTGCTGGCCGACGACGGCGAACAGACCGCCGCCGACACGGTCACCGTCACCGTCGATTCGACGACGCCGGCGCCGCAGTGGCAAGGCAGCATCTCCCAGTACGGCATCACCTGGACCTTCGACCACCCCTATCAGGTCGGCCGCTTCGCCAACGGCGACTGGTGGGTGGTCGGCCCGGCCGCCGTCACCGCCATCGACCCGCCCAGCGAGGTCGTCGTCGGCACGACCACCCTGGAGGGGTTCACCCCCGGCGGGGCCGACCCCCGGCCGCGAACGATGAACGGCTCGATGCTCGATCCCGTCACGCCCCCGGGCGGCGGGACGCAGGGCTTCGATTCGGAGATGTACAAGTGGCATCCGACCTCCGGGGAGATCTACGGCGGCAACTACGACGCCGCGATGAACGTCGCGCCGGGCATCAGCACGGCCGCCCCGCTGCGGATCGATTCGCCCGCGTCGCTGGTCTCGACGATCAGCCATCCCCATGGCGGACGGCCGCAACTGAAGGCGGCGGCGGTTCTGACGGTCTTGGGCGACGTGCCGCCCGACAACGGGGCCACCTGTTTCCGCCCGCCCTACAGCGGGCCGGACAAGCCGCTCTATTCGATCACGGCCCTGCGGACCGACCGGCTGACCGACCTGCCGCTGGTGGCCGACATGCCGTCGCTGGCGAGCGTGGCCGACGAGTTCCAGCGGCCGTGGATCGACCATTTCGGCCACGTCGGGGCCGGCACGCAGTATTCCAGCCCCTCGGACAACATGCCCGGGTACGGCCGGGAGTATTCGATGGCCGTGGGGCGGGCGGCGCTGCTGTTGCTGCTGGATGAGGATGCGTTGATCGCCGCCCAGGGCCGGAACAAGGACGAGTTACTGATCCGCTTCGTCCAACTGGGCATCGATTTGTACCACGTGAGCGAGAACGGCGGCTACTGGTGGGGCAAGGGCGGGCTGAATCACGGCCGCAAGTGGCCGATTATCTTCGCGGGGCTCATGCTCGACCACGAACGCATGCGGACCCTCGGCAGCCGTTCCAAGTCGATGCCCTACTGGGGTTTCGCCGAGGACGCCCAGACGACCTACCTCGATCAATCGGACGTGGACCGCACCCACAGCGCCCAGTGGCGGCCCGATACGCGGGCGGCCCAGCTCATCCCCTGCGAGGTGGACGACATCGGCACACCGGAATGGTGCGGCGGCGGCTGGGCGCCGGGCCTGGACCCTTACGGCCTGAACCTGTACTACGGCACGCCGTACCGGGTCATCAACGGCATGTCGTACCCCGGCCCCGTCCTGGCGGCCCTGATCATGGGCCAACGCGACGCCTGGAACCACGATGCGCTGTTTGACTACACCGACCGCTACGTCGCCTGGTCGCTCGAGCGGAACACCCACTACAGCGAGCAGGATATCGACGTCTACATCTACGGCGGCGCATTCCAGCGGGCCATGTGGGAGGCGTACCGGGCGGACTATCCGCCGGTGTGGGGCGACTAAGGACCGCCGGCGATGACACAATCGCGCAGGCCAAAGCACGCCGATTGGGAAATGGCGCGAAAAGGCTTGCAGGCGCGGGCGTCGATGGTATAATTTTGCGTTCTTGCCCTGCGGGGCGCAAACGGATACAAGCTTGGCATCGAGTGCGGATGCAAGGAGATAGGCGTGGCACACAGTCGATCGGCGAAGAAACGGATTCGCCAGAATGAGAAGCGCCGGCTGCTCAACCGCCGCCGGATGGCCGGCGTCAAGGAGGCCGTGCGCGAGTTCGAAGACAAGCTCCGCACCGGCGACAGCGACGCCGCCGGCGAGGCGCTGAAGGTGGCCTACAAGAAGATCGACCAGGTCGCCGCCAAGGGCGTACTGCACAAGAACACCGCCGCCCGGCGGAAGAGCCGCCTGGCCCGCGAGCTGGCCAAAGCCGGCGCCTGACGGTCGATCCCTCGATAGCGCGGACCCGCTGGCATCACCTGTCGGCGGGTCTTTCTATGCGCGGCCGGAGCAACTCTCCGCTACAGCGGAAGGTTCCCCGAACCTCGCATCCCCTTGTCACCCCATCGCCAGCTGCGCCACAAAACACCCCGGCCCGCATCGCCACAGCCCCGGCTACGGGTCGGAACTCCGCAAAGGATAGCCGGCTGCTCGGTCGGTCCGGGTCCACCAGGAAGATACAGGCAGGACCGCCTGGGTCCTGGCGCCCCTTCACGGGTGGTCTGATGGGCGTGGGGAAGCTTGTTGAGGGCATGCGATGAGCCGTCCCCGCCGCCGCGCGCCCGCCCCGCCTGCGCGCATGAAAAAAGGCCCGCGCGGGGCGGGCCTTTTGTGGATCCATGCTCTGCAGTTCGGTCGCTTAGCGGCGCTTGTAGAACAGCGCGGCACCGCCGAGGGCCAGCAGGCCCAGTGTGGCCGGTTCGGGCGTGGGGGCCTGGACGAACTTGAAGATGGCCGGCTCGGGGGCCAACCCGTCCAGTGTGATGTCGATGATCATCGAGCCGCTGCCGGTGCCGGGGAAGAAGCCTTCGCCGGCGGGCACCACGCCGCTGAAGGCGTTGAGCATGTCGATATCATGCTCGGCGTCGTAGTCCCAGGCGAACTCGCCGAACGCGTCGAGCCACCAGCCATCTTCTTCAAAGTCGGCCGTCGGGTTGGTCAGGTCGCGGTTGAACCGCGCGATCTCGTGGCCGAAGAGCTTCCAGTGGTAGTCGGTCCAGTCGGTGCCGGTGCTGTTGTTGATCAGCTCGGACTGGATGATGATGCGGTTGGCCAGGTCGTCGGTGGCGACGCCGTCCATCTGCGTGAAGTCCAGTTCGATGGCCGGGTACAGGCCGGTCAGGGGGTCGGGGCCGAAACGGAAGTTCTTCGAGAGGGTGATCGCCACCCACTTGACGTCGCCGCTCTGGCCTTCCCCGTCGATGCTGACCTCCAGGTCGTAGTGGCTGGGCCCGTAGATCCGCCACCCGGAGTCGCCGAGGGCCTCGTTGAGGTTACTGCTGACGGGGGCGGCCTGCACGGCGGCGGCGCATGCCAGCAGCGCGACGGACGTTAACAGCGCGATCGAGCGAACCATGAGCATTTCTCCTCCTGCCACAGAGCATCCATTCCCTGAACGCAAGGAACGGCGACAACTCTCCTTCTCCAACGCTGGACCCGAGCCCCACCGCGGGGGCGAACGCGACCGGCACGTTGAGCGAACGGGCAACCAGCGTACCGACGACCGTCATACACCTGCCACTCTATGCATCATCGGCATAAACGCACTACGCGCGGAACAAATCGTGGCAGGCGAGCCGGACAGTAAAGCTGAGCATGAGCATTCGGGTACCGGCATGAGCCTGCCATGCACCACACGCCTTAAGGTAATGCCTCGATGCAATCCTGTCAAGCGCGAAGTTGGATAACCTGCACTGATTAAAAGAATTTTAGCGGAACGGGGGGGGCGGACCCTGTGGGTGCCTCCTATGGGATGATTGGTCTAACCCAATCATGCAGAATGACTAACGGCATTTCATCGCTTCGAGGGCCTTCGCCGTCGCCTCCGTGAGGGACGCCTCCAGGCGGAACCCCGCGGCGCGGGCGTGGCCGCCGCCGCCGAGACGTCGGGCCACGAGTGCGACGTCGACGCCGGAGGTGGGCTTCGAGCGGAGGCTCCCGCGGATGACATCATCCCGCTCGACCAGCAGCACCGCCACCTGGACGGCCCCGACGCGGAGGGCCTCGCTGATGAGGTTCTCCGTC
>CAZHRW010000204.1:0-27103 GCA_964535025.1 uncultured Planctomycetales bacterium | reverse complement strand
CCCCCCGGCAGCCCCCGGCCGCGGACGGACTGCCCGGTGTCGGCAGCGGCGGCGGCCGGGGGGCCGGCCGCGGGGCCGCCGCCGTCACCTTCACATCGTTGGCCTTCACAGGAAAGGGACAGACCATGAAACGAACAGGGAAATGGATGCACCTGGCCGCCGCGATCGCCTTGACGGTCTCGACGGCGCAGGCCGCGACGTTCTATTGCGATCCGGTCAACGGGTCGATGTCCGGCGACGGCAGCGCCGGCGACCCGTGGAGTACGCTGGCGGAGGTGATCGCCGCCAACAAGATCGAGTCGATGAAGCCGGCGGCGTACCCCTACGTCTACGGCGACCCGCTGGTCGCGTTCAACGTCGGCGCGCCCGTCCAGCCGGGCGATACGCTCGTCCTGCTGTCGGGCGATCACGGCGAGGTGTACGCCCAGGGGTACTTCAACCCCGACTGGATCACCATCGAGGCCGCGTCGGGCCACACGCCCGTCGTGCGGCGGTTCCAGTTCCGCGGCGGCTGCAAGTGGCGCATCGACGGCGTCACCGTCAGCCAGGAGCCGTACGGCACGCCCGGGACGATTACCGCGGTGAACTTCGAGAACCACGGCTGGCACGGCCCGACCTATGACTGCATCCTCGCCAACTGCCACATCTACGGCGTCGACGACACCAGCACCTACACCGCCAATGACTGGCTGACCACCACGCCCGGCTCGGGCGTCAGCTCCGGCGGGCCGCGGAACATCATCCGCTACAACACCATCCGCAACATCCAGCTCGGCGTCAACGTCGGCGGCGACGACAGCGTCATCGAATACAATGTCGTCACCGGCATCGCCCATGACGGGTTCCGCTCCAGCGGCGACCGGATCGTCTGGCAGTACAATCACCTGAGCGACTTCGTCGATGTCGACGCCAACCATGACGATATCATCCAGCTCTACCGCGGCGGAGAGGTCCCCCACGACAGCGTGGAGATCCGGGGCAACTACTTCGACGGGCGGATGATCCCCGGACGGCCCCTCACCACCAGCCCGCAGGGCGTCGGCTGCTTCGACGGGCCGTACGTCGACTGCATCGTCGAGAACAACATCGTGCTGACCGCCCACTATCACGGCATCTCGCTGTACGGGTCGGACGGCTCGACGATCATCAACAACACCGTCCTCGATCCCTCGCGGAACTACCCCGCCTGGATCAGCGTCCCCAACAGCACCGACACCGTCGTCCGCAACAACCTCAGTTACAGCATCCCCGACGCCGACGAGGAGAACGGCATCGTGGTCGACCATAACATCGAGCTGACCGACGCGCTCAGCGATCAGATCTTCGTCGACTGGGAAGACGGGGACGTCCACCTGCTCGCCGACGGCCCCGCCGTGGACGCCGGCAGCGCGACGCTCGCCCCGAGCACCGATATCGAGGGCGTCTCGCGCCCGCAGGGCGACGGGTACGACATCGGGGCCTACGAGTACGAATCGGCCAACGCCGCCCCCACCGTCGACGCCGGGTCCGACGAGGCGATCGCCTATCCGACGATGTCGGTCAGCCTGGACGGCACCGTCAGCGACGACGGCCTGCCCGACCCGCCCGCCGCGGTGACCACCGCGTGGAGCACGGTCAGCGGCCCCGGGTCGGTCGTGTTCGCCAACGCCGCCGCGGTGGACACGACCGCCTCGTTCGATCGCGTCGGCACCTACGTGCTGCGCCTGACCGCCGACGACGGGGATCTCGAAACGTATGACGACGTCACGATCACCGTCGAGGCCGCCACGGGCAGCCAGACCAGCTCGACCACCTGGCAGACCTTCGCCTTCGACCAGGCCCAAAGCGGCGCCTTCACCGTCGAGTATGACGCCGTGCCCCACGGCGACGCCATCGACGGCGTCACCGGCATCTGCCTGGGGACCGCCACCACCTGGAACGACCTGGCGTGCATCTTCCGCATGAACGTCTCGGGCACCTGCGACGTCCGCAACGGCGACAGCTACCAGGCCGATACGACCGTCACCTACGCCGCCGGGGACATCTTCCACGTTCGCATGGAAATCGATATCGCCACCCACACCTACAGCGTGCACATCACCCCGTACGGCGGCTCGGAGATCCTCCTGGCCGACACCTACGCTTTCCGCACGCAGCAGGCGTCGGTCGCCTCCCTGGACGGCTGGGCCATCCAGTCGACCACCGGAACCCACAGCATCTCCCCGCCGACCGTCACGCCGGCCAACGTCCCGCCCGTCGCCGACGCCGGTGACGACCAGACCGTCACCGACACCGACGGGGACGGCTCGGCGGCGGTGACGCTCGACGGGTCCGGCTCATCCGACGCGGACGGGACGATCGTCAGCTACGTCTGGAAAGAAGGCGCCGTCCAGATCGCCACGGGGGCCGCGCCCAACGTCACGATGGATATCGCTGTCCATACCGTCGACCTGACGGTCACCGACGACGATGACGCCACCGACAGCGATTCGGTCGTCGTCACCGTCGTCTCGCGGACGCTGACCAGTTCGACAAGCCCCTACACGTGGCCCAACTCGGTGCTGCCGACGCAGACGGGCACCTTCACGTGCGAGTTCGACATGGTCCCCAACGCCGACGGCATGGACGGCGTGACCGGCCTGTCCAGCGGGATCGGCGACTGGTGGACCGACCTGGCGTGCATCGTGCGGCTCAACACATCCAACGAGATCGACGCCCGCAACGGCTCGAGCTACGCCGCCGACGCGACCGTGTCGTACACGGCCGATACGACCTACCACGTCCGCATGGTCGTCGACATCCCCAACGGCACCTACTCGGTCTACGTCACGCCGGACGGTGAATCGGAGGTCACACTCGCCACCGACTACGCCTTCCGCACCGAGCAGCAGGACATCACCAGCATCGACCACTGGACACTCAACGCCGGCAACTCCGTCGGCACCCACACGGTCAGCACCCTGACGCTCACGGATTGATCATCGTCCCCGACGGCCCGGCGGCGCCCAAGCCGCCGGGCCGTCGGATCCGGCCTTCGGGGGACCCGAGCTAGTCGTCCTCTCGTTCAAGCACGGCCATGAACGCCTTCTGGGGGATCTCGACGTTGCCGACCATCTTCATGCGTTTCTTGCCGGCCTTCTGCTTCTCGAGCAGCTTGCGCTTGCGGGTGATGTCGCCGCCATAGCACTTGGCGGTGACGTTCTTGCGCATGGCCTTGATGGTCTCGCGGGCGATGATGCGGCTGCCGATAGCGGCCTGGAGGGGGATCTCGAACATGTGGCGGCTGATCTCCCGGCGCAGGCGGGTGATGAGCTTGCGCCCGCGGGTGTCGGCCTTGGCGCGGTGGACGATCACGCTGAGCGGCTCGACCCGCCGACCGTTGATGAGGATGTCGAGCTTCACCAGGTCGTTGGCGCGGAACCCCGTCACCTCGTAGTCCATCGTCCCGTAGCCGCGGGTGACGCTCTTGAGCTTGTCGTAGAAGTCGTAGATCACCTCGGCCAGCGGGAAGTCGAACGACAGGATCACCCGGTCGGCCGAGAGGTACTCGGTCTTTTTGTAGACGGCCCGGCGGTCGAGGGCCAGTTGCATCACGCCGCCGATGCACTCGGCGGGGATGATCAGGCTCACGTCGGCGATCGGCTCGCGGATCTCCTCGATGTGGGCCGCGTCGGGCAAATCGCCGGCCGAATCGACCTCGACGACCGTCCCATCGGTCCGCAGCACCTGGTAGGGCACCGTGGGGGCCGTCTGGACGACGTCGACGCCGCTCTCGCGTTCGAGGCGTTCCTGGACGATCTCCATGTGCAGCAGCCCCAGGAAGCCGCACCGGAAACCGAACCCCAGCGCCTCGCCGCTGGTGGGGGTGAAGGTCAGCGACGCGTCGTTGAGCTGCAGCCGCTCCAGGGCCTCGCGGAGTTGGGGGAACTGGGTCTCGGGCCCGCAGTAGAAGTCGCTGAAGACCATCTGCTGCGGCGCGCGGTAGCCCGGCAGGGGCGTCGGGGCGCGGGCGGCCTCGCGGGTGATGGTGTCGCCGATGTGGACATCGCTCAGCGACCGGATGGCGGCGATGACGTAGCCGACCTCCCCGGCGCGCAGCCGCTTGACGGGTGTGGGCTTGGGCGTGTGCTTGCCGAGTTCGGCGATCTGGAACAGCCCGCCTTTGCCCATCATGCGGATCTTGTCGCCGACGGCCAGCTCGCCGTCCTGGACGCGGACGTACACCACCACGCCGCGGTAATCGTTGTAGACGCTGTCGAAGATCAGCGCCCGCGCCGCCGCGCCGCCGTCGCCCTTGGGCGCGGGCAGGCGGTCGACAATCGCGTCGATCAACGCATCGATGCCCCGGCCGTCCTTGGCCGAGCAGCGGATGGCGTCCTCGGCCGGCTCGCCCAGCAGGTGCTCGATCTCCATCGCCACGTCGTCCGGCCGCGCGGTGGGCAGGTCGACCTTGTTGATCACGGGGACGATCTCCAGCCCCGCCTCGACCGCCAGGTAGGCGTTGGCCACGGTCTGCGCCTCGACGCCCTGGGCGGCGTCGACGACGAGGATCGCCCCGTCGCAGGCCTGCAGCGCCCGGCGGACCTCGTAGTGGAAGTCGACGTGGCCGGGCGTGTCGATGAGGTTGAACATGTACGTCTCGCCGCCGCGCTCGGCCCGGACGGTGACCGCCGACGACTTGATGGTGATGCCCCGCTCGCGTTCGAGGTCCATCTCGTCGAGCAACTGGTCGCGGAAGTCCCGCTCGCTGATGGCCCCGAGGCGCAGCATGAGCCGGTCGGCCAGCGTGCTCTTGCCGTGGTCGATGTGGGCGATGATACAAAAGTTACGAAGATTCCGGGGGTCGATGTCCATGGTGGTCTCACCGCCTGGCCAAACGGCTCATTGTACCGCTGCCGGTCCTACGTACAAGACGCCGTCGTCGCTCGAAGATGCGGGCGCAAAAAAAGAACGGCGCCGGAGTGGGGTGGCCCCGGTCGCCGTTCGAAGCTGTACGTAGACACGAGCCTCGGGGGACAGCCCGTGCCGGGGAGGAGTACAGCTTGAAGCTAGCTTCATGGAATAATACGGCCAGACAGGACAAGCGTTCGATCGCGGCCGCGGATTCTCGATAATTACGCTCGGCTTTCCCGCCGCCGACGGGCCGCCGCGACGACGAGCGATCCCGCAAGCAGCGTCGCCGTCGAGGGTTCCGGCACGACGGCCAGGCCGTCGACCAGGCCGAGGTACCACGTGTCGGTGGCGGCGTAATCCTGCAGGTACCAGCGGCCGTTTTCGCGGCTCACGGCGTAGTAGCGGAGCTGGTCGGGCGGGTCGGGCAGGCTCTTGGCGTCGTCGGAATCGGTGACCCACAGGCCGACATAGTCATCGTCCAGGGTGTTCACGCCCCAAACCGTCAGCGCGTGGCCGTACAGCCCACCGCCCGTCTTGGGCCGGTAGATCGCCGCGCCGACGCCGCAGCCCTGGCGAAGCAGCAAGTCGATTGCCCACAGGAGGTTGGCGTCTTCCAGGAAGCGGAGGTGCTGCTGGTGGAACTCGGCCGCCGGGTGAAAGCCCCCGCCGGGCACATCCACCTGGGACCAGCCGGCGCGGCCCTGGTTGGGGTTGGTGCCGTCGAACCACCAGTCCCACGCGGCGTCCATCATCCCGCCCGCGTTGGTCCAGTGGTCCACGTAATAGTCGAAGATGGCGTCGGCGTCGCCGAGGCTGCCGCCGCTGCCGTCGTCGACGCGTCCCCAGCCGGTCCAATGGAGGACATTGGCGGCGGTCGCGGCCCAGCACATCAGGTCGTCATCGCCGTCGTAGGGGTCCTTCTCGGCGTCGGCGATCGCGCCGCCGTACGCCTCGGTCAGCAGGAAGCGCTCGCCCGTCGGCGTCGCATCGCCGACCGTGCCGACCGGCCCGTCGTAGCCGACGGGCGCCGCCGCGGCCGTCATCGCGCACAACAGCCCCGCCGTCAAAGCGATACGGATCATTCGCTCCACAGATCTCCCTCCAGGCCGATAATCGGCCAAGCCTCGACGCGCACCGCAGGCGCGCGTCATGGACCGTCGGGACTTGGCCGGGCGGCCTGAACAGGACCGGCGGAGCGAGCGCCGCGCCTGTCGTGAGGGTCAACCCCGTCGCCCACACAAGCGGGGTGAAGCATCCATTACTATAAGCGACACAAGCGGATCTGTCAATTGGGCCAATGGGGTGCCGTAGCGCATTGAAAACGCCGCGGCCTTGGCTTCGAAGACCGCGGCGTTGCTTGTGTGCGTCAGGCCGGGGCGCCTACCGGCGGCGACGGCGAAGGCCCAGAGCGCCCAGCGCCAGAAGACTCGCCGTCAAGGGCTCGGGGACAACCTGGAAGTTGTCGAAGCCGAACTTGCTGTCGTGCGTGTCGCTGTCCTTGGTCCGCCAGCCCATGCCGCTGTACCACGTGGACCCCGCCAGATCGACCGAGGTGTCGGTGGCGGCGAAGTCGAACACGGGCGTCGTCCCGATCAGCCCGGTGGCGTGGCTGACGGTCCACGTCCCGTCGGCCGAGCGGCTGACGTGGAAGTTCCAGCCGTGGCTGACGGCCGCCGCGCCCAAGCTTACCTGGTCCACCATCGTCCAGGCGGCCTCGCCGGCGGCGCACTTGTACAAGCCCAGGTAGTCGCCCGTCGTGACCGACAGCTTGTAGCCGGCGAACGCCGCATCGGGCGACGCGATCGCCGCGACGTCGGACGTGTTGGACAGCAGGACCATCTGGAACCAGTAGCCGCTCTGGATGGCAATGGAGTTGCCCGAGGCGTAGGCCGACCACTCGGTGGCCTGGCCCGGGCCCACCTCGCCGGTGACGTCGGTGACGATGGTGTACAGGCCGTCGGCGTCGATGTTGCGAGCCCGGACGGCCTTGTCGCCGTCGAAGATGTTGGCCCCGTCGGGCCAGTCGGCCGGCTCGATGGCGAAGGCGCCGACGTCGCCGACCCAGGTGCGGTCGGCGTTGCCGTCGAAGACCGTCTGCAGCGGCGCCGACTCCCACGTCTCGACCACCGCCGCCGGCGTCCCGGCGGCCAGGCCGCCGCAAACGACCAGAACCGCCGCGAGTTTCATCCGTCTGCTCATCATGATGTTCCTCCTCCTAAATGAAGACAATCCGATTCATGCATTTACCGTTCGGCACCGAAGTTGGTCTTGAGGATGGCGAAGTCGTCCAGGTCAACGATGCCGTTGCCGTCGAAGTCGCCCTCGGCCCGCGTGCCGGGCGAGCCGAAATGGGTCTTGAGGATAGCGAAGTCGTCGAGATCCACGTCGCCGTCATCGTCGGCGTCGCCGTCCAGCCAGCGGTAGGTATCCCAGACGTCCTTGACGAAGTCGCAGTAGCACGACCCGACCGCCGGCGTGCCGTACTCGGTCGGTTCCTCCGTCATCCACCGGTCGACGTAGTCGAAAAACGACGGATGGTCCCACAGCTCCATGCCCCCCATCAGTCGGGCGGCCAGGGCGATGCCGGGCCAGGTGCGGGAGTTGATCCCGCGGTAGGTCTCCCGCTTGCTCCCGCCGCCGTCGGGCACGAGGTACCACTCCGTGGCCGGATCGAGGTGCTCGTGTTCGTGGTTGCCGGGGTCCTGCCGCCAGCCGACGGTGTAGCCGTTGTAGGTGTAGCCGCGCGGGACGATGGCGCTCTCGTAGGGGCTCAACCCGTCGGCGATATAGTAGCTCATCCACTCGGTGCGATAGCGATACGGGTTGGTCTGCATCGCCTCGTCGTCCAGCAGCAGCCCGGCCAGCAGGACGGGCCACTTGTGGATCGAGCTGTCGGCGTCGGAGGCGGCGCCGCCGGCGCCGGTGACGATCACCCCGTGCGAGTCGATGCCGACCTGGACATACCCCACCAGCAGGTTGTTGATGTCGGGCAGGTCCATCAGCAGCAGGGCCGCCCCGACCTGCACGGCATGGTACACGCTGGCGTGGTAGCCGGGCATGTTCTCGGTGGGGTGGTGCGTGCGGCCGTTGGCGTCGCTCAGGTGCAGCAGCCAGGGGCGTTGGAAGAGCCGTCCGTACTGCTCGGCGACGGTCTTGGCCGGATCGCGTGCGAAGATGGAGACATCCTCGTAGTCATAGTCGGGATCGCCGTTGGGCGGGGCCAGGCGGGGCAGCAGGTCGTAGCGCAGATTGGACACGCGGAAGATCCGCTTGTCGGTCCCGGCGTACGGCGGTCGGAAGGCGTCGGCCGGCGGGACGTCGCTGAGGATCGTCAGGACCGCCGCATCGCGGATATAGCTGTCGTCGATGGGGTGGCCGGTCAGGTCGTCGTGGGTCTCCTCCCCGTCGGTCCAGCAGCGGGTGGAGACCAGGGAGTTGTCGCCGGTGAGCGTGACGGGGAAGGTCACGCCGGCGGCGGGGTCGTAGTTGTTGCTGCGGTCGTCATAGGCCTGGCCCTGGCCGATCGAGGGGTTGAGCATCGACCCGTGCCGGTCGCCGGCCGGGGCGGGGTCGACCGAGACGATGGTCACCGGCCCGACGACCCACCAGTCGCCGTTAATGAACCGCCCGTATTCGACCGGCTCGTCGAAGGTCCAGGTGATCCCGTACTGGGAGAGGTGGTCGGTGGTCGGCCCGACGCCGCGGATGGTGATCTCGACGGTATCGGTGTCGGAAAGCCCTTCGTCGTCGGTCACCTCCAGCGTCACCGTGTGAGTTCCCACGGCGAAGGTCGCCGGCGTGATCTCGCCGGTGGCGATCGTGGTGCCGTCTTCGCTCCAGGTGTAGCTGACGATCTCGCCGCCGAGGTCGGACGACCCCGACCCATCCAGCGTAATCGTTTCGGCGCCGCTGCCGTCGGCGTTGCGGACGGACTGGTCGTCCCCGGCGTCGGCGATGGGCGGCCACGGGCCGCCGGGCATGACGGTGACGGTGATCGTATCGGTGTCGGTCGCCTCGTCGTCGTCGGTCACCGTCAACGTGATCGGGTGAACGCCGACCTCCAGCGTCACATCGGCGACGGCCGTCGTCGCCAACGTCGCGTCCGCTTCAGTCCAGGTGTAGGAGACGATCGTCCCGTCGCTGTCGGTCGAGGCGGCGGCGTCGAGCGTGACCAGTTCGACGCCGTCGGTGTCGAGGTCCGTGAGGGTCCGGTCGCCGCCGGCGTCGGCGACGGGCGGGACGTTCGGCGGCTCGCAGGCCGTGACGGCGAAGTCGTCGAAGCCGAACTTGTTCGCGTGGCTGCTGGCCTTGGTCCGCCAGGACATCCCGGCATACCACGGCCCGGCCGACAGATCCACCGAGGTCTCGGCGACGGTGAAGTTCGCTTCGGGGGTCGTGCCCTTGGCGCCGCGGGCGTGGCTGACGGTCCATTCCCCGTCGGGCATCCGCGCGACGTGCAGGTTCCAGCCGTGGCTGACGGCGGCGGCGCCCAGATCCACCTGCCCCAGGGCCGTCCATTCGCCATCGCCGGCGGCGCACTTCCACAGGGTCAGGTAGTCGCCGTTCGTGACCGACAGCTTGTAGCCGGCGAAGGTTGCGTCGGGGGAGGCGACAGCCGCGGTGTCGGTCGTATTGGCCAGCAGGACCGCCTGGAACCAGTAGCCGCTCTGGATGGCCAGGCTGTTGCCCGAGACGAACACCGACCACTCGATCAGTTGGGCCGGGTCGACCGGGTCGGTCACGTCGGTGAGGATCGTATACAGCCCGTCGGCGTCGATGATGCCCGACGAGCGGATGGCCTTGGTGTCGCTGTAGCCGAAGGTATAGATGCCGTCCGGCCAGTTGCCCGGCTCGATGGCAAAGGCCTCGATGTCGCCTACCCACATGCAGTCGGCATCGCCGTCGAAGATGGTCTGCAGCGGAGCGGATTCCCACGTCTCGACCACACCCGCCGCCGGCGCGGCCAACACCCCAACCATCGCAACTGTAAGCATCAACGCAATCCGCTGCTTCATAACGCCACTCCTGTCGGCGGGAACACATTTCGGGTAGGCAACAAAGAGGCTCCAGGCTATGTATACCATAACTCTCGGATTTGTCAAGCCGTTAACATCGCAGCCTGAAACACGAGGCCGGAGGCGCCGCTGTCGCACGTTGCGCCTCACGTCTGACGTGTCACGTGTCAAGCCTTGTCTTGCGCCCCCGAGGTCGCTAGGATACCGCGCTATGGTACGTGAAGATCTGCCCACCGTGATCGATTCCCTGGCGGCCCGGATTGTACTCATCCGGGACTCTCTTTGACCTGTCGGCACGCGAAGCGGCCGTCGCCGACCTGGAACGGCGGATGGCCCAGCCCAGCTTCTGGGACGACCCGGAAACCTCCCGCAAGATCGTCGCCCAACTGAAGGCCGAGAAGGCCATTGTCGGTCCCCTCACCGACGTGCTGCAGCGATTGGAAGACCTCCAGACGCTCCACGAGCTCGCGGCGGCCGAGGAGGACGCCGAGACGATGGCCGAGGTCGACCGGGACGCCGATGCGCTGGCCGAGGCGGTCGATCGCCTCGAACTGGCTACGCTGCTCAACGGCCCGCACGACCGCGCCGACTGCTACTTCTCCATCCAGGCCGGCGCCGGCGGCACCGACGCCCAGGACTGGGCCGAGATGCTCGCCCGGATGTTCCTGCGCTACTTCGAGCGCAACGGGTTCGACGCCGAGGAGCTCGAGCGCACCGACGGCGAGGAGGCCGGGATCAAGAGCATCTCGCTGCACGTGACCGGGCCCTACGCCTACGGCTACCTCTCCTGCGAGCGAGGAGTCCACCGGCTGGTCCGCCCCAGCCCGTTCAACGCCGACAACAAGCGCCAGACCTCCTTCGCCGCCGTCACCGTCGTGCCCGAATTGGACGACATCGACGTCGAGATCGACTGGGACAAGGACGTTCGCGAGGACACCTACCGCGCCAGCGGCGCCGGCGGCCAGCACGTCAACAAGACCTCCAGTGCCATCCGCCTGACCCACGAGCCGACCGGCCTGGTCGTCCAGTGCCAGAACGAGCGCTCCCAGCACCAGAACCGCGCCGTCGCGCGCAAGATGCTCCTCGCCAGGCTCTACGAGCTCGAACAACGCAAACGTGACAGCGACCTGGCCAAGCTGTACGGCGAGAAGGGCCAGATCGCCTGGGGCAACCAGATCCGCTCCTACGTGCTGGACGACCGGCGGGTGAAGGACCACCGCACGAACGTCGAAACCTTCAACCCCGACCGCGTCCTCGACGGCGACATCCAGATGTTCATCGACGCCTACCTGCGGAAACGGGCGGGGAAAGCAGTAAAGGCCTGAGGCTTGAGGTACAACTCATTACGAGGTCGATTAACGTGAGTGATTCGACGATCCAAGCCGTCTTCCCTGCCACCGACTGGGAGGCCGCGTCCCCCGCCTCCCAGGGCGTCGACCCCCGGCGGCTCGACGCGGCGATGGCCCGCCTCGAGGCGATCACGCTCGACGAGGGGGTCAGCCAGACAATGGTCATCCGACACGGACGGGTGATCTGGGCCGGGCCGGATATCGATAACCTCCACCCCGTCTGGTCGTGCAGCAAGTCGTTCACCTCCGCGTGCCTCGGCCTGCTGGTCGACGACGGGGCCGTCGCCCTCGACGAGCCGGTCGCCAACCACCTGCCCGCCCTCACCGAGCATTACCCGACGGCGACGTTCCGCCATTTCGCGTCGTTCACCGTCGGCTACGCCCACCGGCCGCTCGAGGTCGAAGGCCAGCCCGCCTGGCCCTTCGTGCCCGCCGAGCCGCTGTTCGCTCCGGGCGAGCGGTACATCTACGGCATGGCCACCGACATGCTCGCCTACGTCCTCACCCGCATCGCCGGCGAGCCGCTCGCCGAGCTGTTTCGCCGTCGGATCGCACGGCCGATCGGGATCCCCGACGACCAGTGGGCCTGGGGCGACTGGGGGTTCATCGACGGCGTGCGGATCAACGGCGGCTCGGGCTGCTACGCCAAGGGGCTCTGGATCACCGCCCGCCAGATGGCCCGCATGGGTTGGCTGTTCGTGCAACGCGGCCGCTGGGGCGAGCGGCAGCTTCTCAGCGAGGCCTACATCGACGACGCCACCCGCCCGCAGTCCACGCCCGACACGCCGCCCCATGACCCGCAGGCGTGGTACAAGCGTCTGCCCGGCTCGTACGGCCTGAACCTCTGGGTGAACGGCGTGGCCCCCGACGGCCGCCGCCAATGGCCCGCCGCCCCCGCCTCGACCAGCGCCATCCAGGGCAACAACAACAACATCTGCTTCATCGTCCCCGACTGGGACATGGTCCTCGTCCGCCTGGCGACCGATGGGATTATCGAGACGGACCTTTACGACGGGGTGTTCGAGATCCTGCGGGAGGCCGTCGGCAGCTAAGGTTTGACGACGACTATCCAATGACGACCAGGGAAGGAAGCGGTAGGGGCAACCCTTGTGGTTGCCCTATGTCCACTGGCGCCATGATCAGCCCTCTGCTTCACCTCGCCAGTTCCTCGGCATATCTTTCGATCGCCGCGACCGCTTCGGCCCGGCCATCGCGGGCGGCGGTGGCGAGGTTGGCGGCAAAGGCAGGCCTGGCGGCGAGAAAGCGATCAATCAATTCGACGCTGACGGCTTTGCGGGGCGCGTGGAGGCCGTACGCGCGGAGCAACTACGTCTTGGAGATCGGGCGGAACTCGATGTTGCCCTCGCGGCCGCTCCGCGGGTTGCCGTACACCCACAGGGGTTCACGGCCCTATGCCCTCCTGTCCGACCAAGGCCTGAAGGGCCAATAGCGGCCTACGCCCACTCCGCATCCTCCTGCTTCGGCCGACGCGTCATCAACGTGTCGATCGCCTCGGCGGGCGGGACGGCTTGGAAAAGGACGGCGTGGACGGCCGCGGTGATGGGCATATCGACATCGTGGCGGGCCGCCAGGGCCAGGACGCTGCGGGTGGTTGCGACGCCCTCGACGACGCTGTGGGTGCGGGCGAGGACGGCCTCCATCGTCTCGCCCCGCCCGATCGCCTCGCCGAAGGTGCGGTTGCGCCCGTGGGGCGACACGCACGTAGTGACCAGGTCACCCAGGCCCGAGAGGCCCATGAACGTCTCCCGCCGCGCGCCCGCCGCGACGCCCAGGCGGGCGATCTCGACCAGCCCGCGGGTCAACAGCGCCGCCTTGGCGTTGTCGCCGGCGCCGAGCCCGTCCAGGATCCCCGCAGCGATCGCCACGACGTTCTTGACCGCCCCGCCGAGCTCCACGCCGATCAGGTCGGCGTTGGTGTAGACGCGGAACGTCCGCGTGGAGAACAGCCCCTGCACCCGCGCGGCCAGGGCGGCATCGTCGGACGCGACCGTTGTCGTCGCCGGCAGGTGCTCGGCCAGCTCGCGGGCGATGTTCGGCCCGCTGAGCGCCGCGACGGGCCGGTCGGCGCCGAGGACGTCGCGAAGCACCTGCGTGGGACGCAAGAGCGTGTCGTTCTCGATGCCCTTGGCCACCGAGACGATCGGCACGCCCGCCGGGCAGTGCGGCGCCAGCCGCTGCCAGGTGGCGCGGATGTACTGCGTCGGCGTCGCCGCCAGGACCAGCTCGGCGCCGGCGAAGGCGTCGGCGTCATCGGCGGTGAAGACGACCCCGTCGGGGAACCGCACGCCCGGCAGGTAGCGGGTGTTCTCCGGGTCCCGCCGCAGGGCCGCGATCGCCTCGGGAAACGCGCTCCACAGCCGCAGCGCATGGCCGTTGGCGGCGAGAATCCCCGCCGAAACCGTCGCCATCGCGCCGTCACCGATGATTGTAATCCGCATGATGTCCAAGGCTAGCACGCCGACAGGGCCGTGTCCATAACGATGGCTCGCGGCGTAGCGAGCCGTCACCGGCCGGTGACGGTCAACGTTGATTGAAGTAGCTCACCATCGCGGCGCCCACAATGCACAGAGCGATCCCGATCGCCTGCAGCAGCGACACCTTCTCGCGCAGGAACGCCCAGCCGCCCAGGGCGGTGACGACGGGGACGAAACAGAACGCGATGGCCGTGACGACGGCGATGTTGCCCGTCTTGATGCCGGAATAGAGGAAGATCAGCCCCAGTCCGCCGGCGAAGACGCCGCCGCCGAGGGCGATCAGGAGGATCGGCTTGGGGCCCGCCGCCTTGACCTCGCCCCAGAACGGCACCGAGATCGCCGCCAGCAGGACCAGCGAAAACACCGTCCGGATCGCCGTGCCCATCACCGGCGTCAGCTGGCCCACCTTCACGCCGTGCTTCTCCAGCAGCGAGCCCCCGCCCCAGCAGATTGCCGTCAGAATTGCCCACAGTTCCGGCCTCATACGTCCTTCCTTCCTGGTTGGGGGTCACGGTCCCGCCGGCCGACGCGGCCGGACGACCGCGGGACGATTCTACCGGATGGACCCCCTTCACGCCAACCGGCATGGCGTGTACGATGGCCGCATGAACGCATCATCAATAGCGCATGGTCCGGACGTGATCGAAGAACCTCCCCTGCGGACGCTCGTTATCGGCGAGTTCGACGTGTGCGTGATCGGCGGCTCGTGCACCGGCGTGTTCGCGGCGGTGCAGGCGGCGCGGATGGGGGCGTCGGTGGCCCTGGTGGAGGCCCAGGGCCTCTGGGGCGGCGTGGCGACGGCCGGACTGGTGAACATCTGGCACTCCCTGTTCGACACGGCGCACACGCGGCGGATCATCGGCGGGCTGACCCAGGACGTCATCGATCGCCTGCTGGACCGCGGGGCAGCGGCAATCGCCGAGCGAAGTCCCAGCGCGTACGCACGGCTTAATACGGCCGAACTGGTCTGCGAACTCGACGCACTGATCGCCGAGCACCCGACGATCCGGCCGTTCCTGCACACGCGTTTCGTCCGGCCGCTCGGGCGGGATGGGCGGATCACCGAGGCGATCGTCGAGGACAAGACCGGCCGGCGGGCGATCCGCGCGAAAACCTTCATCGACGCCTCGGGCGACGGCGACCTGCTGGCGCGGGCGGGTTTCGACATGGAACGGCGCGACGACCTCCAGCCGCCCACGGTCTGCGCGATCCTCGCCGGCGTCGATGCCGTCGAGGCCGCCGACCCATCGTTCAACCTGGGCGCGGCGGTGTGCGATCCGGCCCATCCCAAGGCCCTGCCCGCGGGGTTCGTCTGGAGTTCGCCGATCCCGGGCCTGCCGGGGCTGCGAATGATCGCCGGCACCCGCGTCAGCGGCGCCGATTGCAGCGACGCCGATCAGTTGACCGCCGCCGAGATGGAAGGACGACGGCAGGCGCGGGCCATGCGGGACATCCTGGCCGAACGGCCGGGCGGCGAGGCGGTGGCGCTGGCGCAGGTGGCCAGTTACATTGGCATCCGCGAGACCCGGCACGCCCGCTGCCTGTATCAGCTCGCCGAGCAGGACCTGCTGACGGGCGTCCGCTTCGACGATGCGATCGCTAATGGGAGCTATCGCGTTGACGTTCACCACAGCGACAAGCCGGGCCTGACGTTCCGCTATCTCGACGGGCGGGAGATCTACGTCGTGCCCGGCCGTCCGGCCGTCGAGGGCCGGTGGCGCGAGCCCCTCGACGCCGATCCGACGTTCTACCAGATTCCCTACCGCAGCCTGGTGCCCCGCAGGTCCGTCAACGTCTTGGCGGCCGGACGCCTCATCGACGCCGACCGCGGCGCCTACGGAGCCGTCCGCGTCATGGTCAACTGCAACCAGACCGGCCAGGCCGCCGGAGCCGCGGCCGTGCTGGCGATCCGCGGCGGCCGCGGCGTGGCGGATGTGGATGCGGGGGACATCCGAGCGGCGGTTGATTCTGTGGCCTAGGAGTTAGAGTACGAGCTTATCCGCACCGGACGCCAGCGGTCGACCCCGAGGTAGTCTCTCCCTTCGGCGGGCGGAACATGGTATAAGGGTTCCTTCGAACACCTGACAGGGGCACCGCGGCGGCCGGCCGGCCGGCCTGCGGGGCCCCGATCGCTATGAAAAGGATGGACCATGGAAGTGCAAGTTGAACGCCGCAAGCCCCTGACGGCCAGGGTTGGAATCTTCGCCGTCGGGCACGACACGTACTGGGATCAGTTTGAAGGCCTGCTGCCCGAGCTGATGGGCTATCATGCCGAAGTCGCCAGGAAGATCGGGGCCCACAACGTGGAGGTGGTCGACTTCGGCATGGTCGACAACGCCCACGTGTCGTACGAGGTTCTCCCCAAGATCAAGGCGGCCAATCTGGACGTATTGTTCGTGGACATGGTGACTTACGCCACGAGCTGCACGTTCGGGATCATCATGCGCGAGGTCGATGTGCCCGTCGTGCTGGTGGCCCTCCAGCCGCGAAAGGCCATGGACTACGACCAGGCAACGACGTACATGCAGCTATGCAACGATAACATCTGCTCGCTGCCGGAGTTCACCGGCGTGGCGGTCCGCATGGGCAAGAAGGCCCCCGAGTGCATCATCGGCATGCTGCACGACGACCCCGTCGCCGACGCGGAACTGGCCGAGTGGTGCCGTATCGCCCATGTACTGCATGACTTAAAGGGCGCCCGGATCGGCCACTTCGGCCATGTCCTCGAGTCGATGCTCGACATGCACTCGGACCCGACGGCGTACACGGCCCACTTCGGCCTGCACGTCGTCCAGACGGAAATCGACGACCTGGTCCGCCTGGAAAAGGCCGTAACCGACGAAGAGGTCCAGGCTAAGAAGGTCGAGATCCTCAACATGTTCGACACTCCCGACCCCGGTGCCGAACGGCTGGCCAGCAAGCTGACCGAAGAAGACCTCGTCACCGCCGCCCGCGTGGCCGTCGCTCTCGACAAGTTCGCCGCGGAAAACAAGCTCGACGGGCTGGCCTACTACTACGAGGGCCTCCCCGGCAGCGACGTCCGCCATGTGGCCGCTAACCTCATTGTCGGCAACTCGTTACTCACGGCCGCCGGCTTCCCCATGTGCGGCGAGTCGGACATCAAGACCGCCGTGGCCATGCTCATCATGGACCGCGTGGAGATCGGCGGCAGTTTCGCCGAGTTCCATCCAATCGATTTCGGCAACGACTTCGTCCTCGTCGGCCACGACGGGCCCCACCATATCAACGTCGCCGAGGGCAAACCCGTTCTGCGGTCGCTGGCGAAGTATCACGGCAAGCCGGGCCACGGCGCGTCGGTCGAGTTCAACCTGAAGGTGGGACCGATCACCATGCTCGGCCTGACCAGCACCTACGACGGCCGCTTCAAGTTCGTCATCGCCGAGGGCGAATCCTGCGCCGGCAAGATCCCCGCCACCGGCAACACCAACACCCGCGGCCGCTTCAAGCCCGATATCCGCACCTTCCTGAAGCACTGGCTCGCCGAAGGCCCCACCCACCACTTCGCCCTCGGCGTCGGCCACCATGCCAAGACCTTCAAGAAGATCGCCGACTGCCTCGGCATCGAAGGGGTGATCGTGACGCCCGAGTAAGTCGCGCCGAACGTTTCGATTGCTCTATCTGCCTGGAAGGACAACACGATGTTCCGAACCGCCACGCCGCAGCAGTATAACAAGGTCACGCTCGAGACGAGCCTCAAACCCTTCCTGGACCTCAGCGACGGCGGGATCACGACCACGTGCATGACACTGTGGACCAACTGGGAGAAGCTCATCGACCGCGCCGAGACGGTGGCGGTCCTGCTGTGGACGGGCGACGGCAGCGAAATTTTTCAGTGGCGGGGCCTTCTCGACGACCCCGTGCCCGTCGCCCAGTCCATCGGGTTCTGCAATTACAAAACGCCCGGGGCCTTCCCGCCAGACAATCGTCACTATCGCGTCAACGCGGCGGTGCCCTACGTCGATAACCCGCCGACGGTGACGTACGCCGACCTCAAGCGGATCATCGACGAGCTGCGAGCCGTCGCCAAGGCGCTGTACGGCCTGGACATCCTCGTCGGGGCGACGATCGATCCGGGGCCGGAGTTCGTCGAGAACGATTGGAAGTTCGTCAACCACCCCGAGATCCTCACCCCCGACGGGCCGCGACGGTTCCCCAACATGATGCACTTCCTCACGCATCAGAGCCGCTTCCACGCCGACGACCTCGTCTACGCCGCCTTCCCCGACGGCCTGCCGGAAGGGCTGCCGCTGGGGACGTTCCTGGGCAAGCAGTTTGCTCATGCCGCACAAACGTTCGGCTACGATTACATCTGGCTGTCCAACGGCTTCGCCTACACCCACTGTCCGTGGGGGTTCCGCGGCGAACTGTTCGTCGGCGACCGGTTCCTCCCGGAGAAGGCCGACGGCCAACGCAAGCTGGCCAACCGGTTCTGGCGGGACTTCCGCGCCGAGTGCGGCCTGCCCGTCGAGGTCCGCGGGACGAATTTCTCGGTCGCAATGGACCTGTCCTCGGACGGCTGCTCGCATGTCGACATCAACCGCATCGGCCGTCTGGAGGTCATGCCTACCAATCCGCCGTGGGGCTCGCGGGCGCTGGGGATGGAGATGGTCACCTACCTCACCCGGATCGCCAAGACGCCCACCGGGCGGATCCCGTTCCGCTTCTACCTGAACGATCCGTGGTTCAACTCGACCCCGTGGTACGACTATTACGGGCGGGAGACGTTCGATCTGGTCGTGCCCATGAGCGTCAGCCGTCTTAACGCCGACGGGACCGTCACGGCCCCGACCGATCTGGCGCTGCTGACGATCGACACCGAGCGGGGGGAGCTGCTGACCGACCAGGCGAACGAGTCGATCCCGCACATGATCCGCGCCCTCGACGAACGGGCCGACGCCGCCGGGCCGGTCGTGTGGGTGTATCCATTCGACGAGTACGACGCGGTGCTCAAGAAGAACCCCGAGCGGCTCGGGCAGCTTTTCTTCGGCGACTGGTTCATGGTCCAGTTGGCCAACGCCGGCCTGCCGGTGAACACGGTCTGCAGCAGCGACGTGTTCGTCAAGCTCGCCGGGCGGGGCCGCCTGCCCGACGCAACGTACATCGCGCCGGTGCCCGTCGGCGCATGGGCATACGAAAAGCACCTGCTCGACCTGGTCCGCGACGGCGGCCGCGTGATGCTCTACGGGGCTCTGGACGGCGCCTCGCCGGCGGTCCGCCGGGCGTTGGGCGTCAAGCTCGATGAGCCGCTCGAGGGCGATTTCGACGTCAAGGTCGCCCTGGCGACCGACCGTTTCGTTCAACCCCCTCAGCCGCCGACGGGGATGGATGCGTTCGGCGCGTCGGTCGGCTCGGCCGAAGCGGTCGAGATCGAAACGCCCGACCCGGCCAAGCGCCCCCTGCGCCACCGCGGGCTCATCAGCGGTGGCGGCCTGCGAGCCGTGGTGGACGACTGGACCGACCCGGCCCTCCGCGTCGTCGCCCGGCAAAAACGACATAAGCGCGCCTACGCCATCAGCCGCGCCCGCACCGCGTGGAAGGGTGGACGGCTGGGGTGGATCCGCGGGACCGTCAGCTTCGACCCCTTCAAGGACATGCTCGAAGGCACGCCCGACCAGCCGTGGAACGTCCGGCGTCCCGACGACTGGGCACGACGGCTGCTCGCCGACTTCGGGATCGACATCCTTCAGGACCGCCTCGACGAGGGCATCCGGGCGGCCAATGTGTTCATCAAACGGTGGAAGGGCGCGTGGGTGTTCGTCGGCCACAAGCCCAACACCACGGCCAGGCTCTGGGTACGCACGGCCGACGGCGCGCCGATCTTCCCCGAGAGCGAAACGCCGATCCGCGACGGCTACGCCGGCGACTGCTTCGGCAAGACGATCAATGCCGAGGTCCGCTGCTTCGTCACCATGCGCGACGGGATCGTCCAGGCCAAGGAGATGCCCACCCTCGCGCACGGCCGGCGGCAACTGTCCCTGGCCAACCTCGACCGCGCGACCGTTACGATCTACCCCGATCCGATCGCCCTGACCGACGGCAGCCTCAAGATCACCTCGGTGATCACCTCCGACGACCTCGTGCCTTACACCGTCGACAACGCCCGCGGCTGTGTCACCGTCACCGATCATACCGGCATGCTTTATATCGCGTGGTAAGTCCGCGGGTCGGAGCCGTTCTTCTTGCGCCGCTGCACATAAATGTATGCCGCAAGGCCCGCCGCGACGACCATGGCGAGGACGTTCCAGCGGAGGATTGCGCCGGCGGTGACCCCGAGGTCGGTCAACCAGCCGCAGGCCATGGCGATGAGGTTGGCGACGCCCCACGAGCCGCCCATGATCAGCCCGGCGCGGAGAACGGGCGTGAGCTGGCGCGACCGCCGCGCCGCCGTGGCCACCAGCGGGAAGAACGCTCCGCCGAGCAGCGCCCCGGTCGGCACACTCCAGGCCATCAGGCCCACCGGCGTGGGAGCGCTGACCATCATCAGGAAAAACGGCACGCACAGCAGTTGGCCGATGGCGATCAGGGCGAACGGCGACCGCCGACCGCTCAACCACCCCCACAGGTACGACGCCGTCGCCCCGGCCAGCCCCACCAGCGCCAGGGCCCGGCCGCCTGCGGCGATGCCGGCCTCGCCCCAGCGGGCCTCGAGGTCCACGTTGAGGAACATGAACAGCATGACCGTCCCGGTGACGACGAACGAGCCGAGCACGGCCAGGAGGTAGAAGTTCAGGTCCCCCCGCGGCGTCGCGGGCCCTGACGGCACCGGCGGCGGCTCGGCCCGATGGCGGACCAGCCCCGTCAGGACAATCAGCCCCACCACCGCCCCGCCGGGGATCGCCAGCAGCCAGAAGCCGTCGAAACCGAACAGGGCGTGCCACTGCGTCGACAGCCACGCCCCGCCGCTGAAGCCGAGGTATCCCCCCGACAGGAAGATCGGCACGCCGACGTGGGCACGCGGCCCCGCCGCGTCGTGGGCCGCGACCAGCGCCTCGGGGTGGTAGACGCCGATCCCGACGTGCGCGACGAGCACCACCGCCGCCAGGAGGATATAGGAAGTCGGCAGGCCCATCAGTCCCATCAACAGCGCCAACGCCGGCCCCAACAGCAGGAAGCCGCAGCGTCGGTACCGCGTGGTGGCCCACCCCGCCACCGGCTGGATGCCGTTGACGACGATCTGGCACGCCGCGGCCAGGGAGATCATCAGGGACTTGCGGACGCCGACGTGGTCGACCAGGGCGGGGATGAGCGGCTGGAGGAACCCGGCGTACATGTCGACGGCGAAGTGGCCCAGGGAGAGAGTTCCCAGCAGGACGACGGGATGATGACGCCAGGGTCGCAACGGTGGCCTTTCCTTCCGCGGGCGGCGAATACGCCGCGGGGCGGATGACCATTGTTGACTTCCCCGGCGGCGGTTGCAAGACTGGTCCGACGCTTCTGACAGAGGTATGACCCACCTGCAGCGAGGATACTTGGAAAATGCCCGGGAAGACACGTGTGGTCGTGGTCGGCGCGGGGGCGGTCGCCCAGCGTCGGCACCTGATCGAGTTCACGGCTCGTCAGGACGTGGAACTGCTCGCCGTCGTGGACATCAACGCCAAGCGGGCGAAGGACATGGCCGCGCACTTCGGCGCGACCCACGCGATGACGAAGCTCGAAGACGCCCTGGCGCTCGAGCCCGACGCCGTGAGCATCTGCACGCCGAACTACCTGCACGCCCCGCAGACGATCGCGGCATTAAAGGCCGGCGCGCACGTGCTGTGCGAGAAGCCGATGGCCGTCAGCGTGGCCGAGGCCCGGGCGATGCTCCGGGCGGCCCGGGCGGCCAAGCGGCAGTTGATGATCGCCCACAACCAGCGGTTTGTGCCCGCCCACAGCCGGGCGCGTGAGATTCTCACCGGCGGCGAGTTGGGCGAGGTCGTCGCCTTCACCACCAGCTTCGCCCACGGCGGCCCGGAGGGCTGGTCGGTGGATGGGGCCGAGAGTTTCTTCTTCAAGAAGAAGGAGGCCGTCCTGGGCGCGATGGGCGACCTGGGCGTGCACAAGCTTGACCTGATCCGCTACATTCTCGGCGATGAGGTCAAGCAGATCGGCGCCCTGGTGGACACGCTGGCACGGCCGTGGTGTCGCGTGGACGACGCCGCCTTCGCCACGATGGCGATGGCCTCGGGCGCCCTCGGGCAGATGTTCGTCGGCTGGATCCACACCCGCCCCGGCGCCACTAACGCCACCGTCATCTACTGCCAGAAGGGCCAACTCCACCTGATGGACAACCAGGACTACCCGCTGGTGATCAAGCGCACAGGAGGCGAGGTGTCGCACGTGACGCTGCCGAAGGCCGCCAACTCAGGGGTCATCGACGGCTTCGTCGACGCCATCCGCTCGGGCAAACCCAACCCGATCCCCGGCGAAGAAGGCGCCCGCAGCCTCGCGGCGGTGATGGCCTGCGTGGAATCGTCCCGAACCGGTCGGTTCGTCAAGCCGGCGAAGATCAATTAACCCACGAGATCAGAACCCCCGATCGACCTCGAAACGCCTGCCCTCGAACTCGGAGCGGTCCACATCGAAGCCGCGCCCGTCGCCAAAGGAGGCCCGGTCGACGTCGCCGAGGCTGCGGCCCGGGAAGGTCCAGCGACTGAAGTCGTAGACCGGCTCGGGGTCGATCGGCGTCGGCGGCGGGGTCGGCCAGACCCGCCTGGGCGGCGGCTCCATGCTCTGGGTGAGGATGCCATAGTCGTCGAGGTCGACGTCGCCGTCGGCGTCGAAATCGCCCCGCCACCATTCGGCCCCGTCGGTCATACCGAAATTGCTCTTGAGCAGCAGCACGTCGTTGTCGTCAACGATGCCGTCGCCGCTGGCGTCGCCCGGGCGCAGGCCGTCGTGCGTGGCCTGCACGAGCACCCACGTCTGCAGGCTGTCGCCCTGGGTGGCCTTGTCGGCGACCGCATTGTTGGCCAGTCGTCCGAAGCCCATGCGGGAATTGGAGGCGACCACCACGTCCAGCCCGATCCACGCCCAGTCGGCGAGGGCGACCTCGACGCTGTCGTCGCCGTCCATTCGGCCCAGGGTGTCGACGGCGCCCCAGCCGGCGTAGAAGGCGTAGGGGATGATCGCCACCTCGTAGGTAAGCGTCTGGTCATCGGTCAGCCCGGCGGCCCATTCGATGACGAGGTCCTCACCGACCGTGTACGGCCCCGCCGTGGCGATCCACAGGCCGGCGCCGTCGATGATGATGTGCTGGCCGTACCCCATCCGCGGCCCGAAGGCCGTGTCGTGGTCGCCCGCGTCGAGACTGATCTCGACCGCGTCACGACGCTCCCAGGTCCGCCGCGGGGCGAAGCGGTGATCGGTGTCAACCACCTCGACCGCGACGTAGAGGAGATTAGCCGCCTGGCTCCAGCGCACCGCGTACCGCGCCGAGACGACGTCCTCGACGCTGCCGGACAGGACGGTGTCCAACTCGATCCAGTAATCCCCGTCCCACTCGCCCAGGTCGCCGTCGACCACGACGGCCGACTGCGGCGCGTAGTACGGCGTGGCGATGTTATGCGCGGCCCGCGCGGCGGTGCACACCGAAGCCACGACCAGCATCAGGATGAGCTGCATTGTACGTATCATGCCTTGCTATCCTCATCGTCGGGCTGAACGGCCTCGAACTTGACTTGGACCGGTCAGCCTCAGGGTGTCCGTTATTGTACCACAATGGGCGGATTCTGAACATCCCGCCGCACGCCGCCTCACGTCCGGCCAAAGTTGGTCTTGAGGATCGCGAAGTCGTCGAGGTCGACGTCGCCGTCGCCGTCCAGGTCGCCCTCGGCGCGGGTGATGCCGGTGGAGCCGAAGTTGACCTTGAGGATGGCGAAGTCATCGAGATCGACGTCCCCGTCGCCGTCGATGTCGCCGGGCGTATCGGCCAGGTCCTGCCAGTCATCCTCGTAGAGGCACAGGCCCAGCACCTGGTGGTAGTGCGTCGAATACCAGATGCTCTCCTCGCTGACGTCGGTGCCGGCGGCCAGCATGGGCTCGATCTTGGCCGCCAGGTCGCCGAATCGGTGGTTGACCAGCAGCACCGAATAGTGGTGGATCGGTCCTTCGTCGGGGTATTTGCCGGGCATGAGGGTGCCGTCGACGATCTGATCGAACGCCGCCTCGAAGTGCGGATACCGGTGGGCGTCGAAGTTGACGCGGAAATTGGCGTTGAGGTAGTACAGCCAGCCCATCATCTTCCCGCCCCAGTAGCCGCGTCGGTCGGCCCATTCGACGTCCTCGTTGAGCAGGCCCCAGAACCCCGACCGCTTGGCCATGTCGGGCGTGCCGGGGGTGGGTGCGTCCTTGTCGGTGGCCAGATCCCACCAGGTGATCGCCTGCGTGGGGAAGGGCGTCCACGGGCGGGGATCGTCGAAGGTGCCGCCGGGCGCGCCGCTGGTGCCGAACACGTCGCTGTCGTAGTCGGGCATGACGGCTGAGATGATGTTCGCGCCGAACAGCCAGGCGGTCGTCCACATGCCCAGGTCATAGCCGTTGGGGTCGATCCAGTGGCTGTAATCGTCGACGTATCGCAGGGCCGTGTGCAGGCAGAAAGCCGCCAGCATGTCCCGCATCTTGTAGTCTTCCACGGCGGTGAAGCCGTGCGGGTGCCTGTCGGCCCGAAGGTCGGCGATGACCCAGTCGTAGGCCAGGGCCATCGCCAGCGGGGTCGTCACGGAATAATAGCCCTGGTAGTTAATCTCCTTGCAGGGATTGTTCGTCGAGTGCACGCCCTCGACGCCGACCGGATCGAGGTTGAGGATGTTGTCGAGCATGGCGTCGTGCAGGAAGGCCGCGGCGTCCGGGTGCTGGTCGAACCCGTCGATGATCAGCGGAAAGGCGTTGCAGAGCATCGCCATGCCGATCGTGTTGCGCCGGTCGCCGTCCATCAACGTCGCGCGGCCGCGCTGGTGGTACCAGGAGTCGTAGAGGACCTCCGCGTACGTGTCGCGGTAGACCTCCCGCTCGGGCGCCGGGTCGTTGATGCGGTCGCGGATCCGCTGGAGACCTTCCTCGCCCCGCCAGAGGATGTTCGTCGGGTGCGGCTCGCTGTCGGACGGGTAGGCCGGGTCGTAGTGCAGGATCCGCGTCTTGACCGGCCCGTCGGCGCCGATGCGGTAGCGCAGCTCGTAGCGGGTGTCGGCGGCCAGGCCCTCGGTCAGCGTGCTGAGCGGGTCCGTATAGACCTGCCACACGTCGGTCGTCTCGCCCTCGGCGCGGAGGGAATACTGCACCTCGGCGCCGTCCAGGGCCGCCAGTTCGATGAGGACCTCCCCGAGCAGATACGTCGTCTGGGGGTGGATCTTAGGCACGAAGTGCGCCTTGGGCGGCGTGGTGTACCACTGGGCGTCGGCGCCGGCGGCCGTGAAGCTGATGCACGGCGTCGTCGGGTTGACCACGAACGTGTAGACCTTCCCGTCGCTGGCCCAGGCGTCGTAATACAGATCGGGGTCCTCGTCGTCGTCGCCGACGGCGATCACGTGCCATTCATCCCCGAACGGCCCGACCATCCCGCGCCAGTAGAACGCGCTGCGGTCGCTCCAGGTCGCGCCCGGCAGCGGCCCGGTGACACCGACGACAGGGGCACCCGGCTCGTAGAGCATCTCGGCAAAGCTGATCGGCGCCGTGTATTCGGGCCAGCGGTGTTCCGACCCGGCCCACTTGGCCCGGGTGGTCATGTTCTGATCGACGCGGTAACGGATGATCCCCCCGCCGTCGGCGCCGACGACGTTGCCGGCGACTAGGTTCATCGCGTTGTGGGTCATCTCCAGCGACACGTCGTCGCGAATGTAGATGATGCACCGCGGATCGATGAGCGGATCGTGATAGGTGTTCTCCACCAGGTAATCCAGGCCGTACACGCCCTGCGGCGTCACCGTGATGCCCGACTTGACCTCGGAGATCGTGTTGCCCAGGAGCACCGGCACCTCGCGGACGTTCACTGTGACGGTGTCGGTATCGGTGAGCCCCTCATCATCGGTCACGAGCAACTCGATGGTGTGCACGCCGACGGCCAGGTCGACCTGGACCGTCGCGCCGCTGCCCAATGCCGCGGCGTCCTCGCTCCAGACGTAGCCGACGATCGAGCCGTTGGGGTCGGTCGAGCCGGACCCGTCCAGCGTGACCGGTTCGGTCCCGTCGCGATCCTCGTCGGCCAACCGCTGGTCGTCGCCGGCATCGGCGACCGGGGCGCTGGTGAGGACGTCGATGAGGACGGTATCGTCGGCCGTCCCGTCGGTGTCGTCGGTGACTGTGAGGGTCACCTCGTGCGTGCCGACCGGAAAGTCCACCGCGGCGGTCGCGCCCGTCGCCAGGACGGTGCCGTCCTCGCTCCAGACGTAACTGACGATCGTCCCCCCCGACGAACTCGACAGCGACCCGTCGAGCGTAATGGTCTCGACGCCGTCGCCGTCGGCATCCAGGACCGCCTGGTCGTCTCCGGCATGGGCCACCAGGGGCGGGGCGATCAGTTGCACATCGTCCACGAGGTAGTCATAGCTGTTGGCGGCGCCGCTGTAGCCGACGACGATGACGAGGTAGTCATACCCGCCGGGATAAACCATCGACGCCTCGATCTGTTGCCACTGGTCGCGGACAGCCCCCGCCGCGGGGGTATTGGCGTGGCCGATCTGGGTGAGATTGGACGGCTCGCCGCCGAGGATGGACGCCAGGCTCCCCACCGGGCCGCAGTCGACGGTCGTGGGCGCTTCGCCCGCCGCGGCGGTCTTCACGGCCAGAACTCGGAGATAGACCGTGGCGGCATCGGAGGCGGCGGCCTTGAGATAGAGCTTGCCCCGCAGCGTCAGGTCCGTCCCGGGCACCAGTGCGGCGGCATTGATGGCCTGCATGAAGCCGTTGTTGGCCTTGCGGAGGTTCGCGACCCGCCCCTGCACGCCGGCCGGGTCCGAGCCGCCCCACGCGCTGTGGTCGCTGTTGCGCACCCACTGGCCGACCACCTCCCCCCAGGCAGCCGCACCGACCGTCACCGGCATGCCGCCGGTGACCGCCGGGCCGATGTAGTTGCCGTCCCCGCCGACCTCGAAGCCGCCGTTGACGACCAGGTCCGCGCGGGCCGTACAGGCCGCGACCGCCAGAAGCATCGCGATGCAGATCGTCGTGCGTGATCGGATCATCATGGTCCCTCCGTATCGTTGTCGCTGCGGGTCCGTGCCGGCCTCAGGCGCCGGTCCCGAAGTGGGTCTTCAGGATGGCGAAGTCGTCGAGGTCGACGTCCCCGTCGCCGTCCAGGTCGCCGTCGGCACGGGTGACGCCGGTGGCGCCGAAGTTGAGCTTGAGGATGGCGAAGTCATCAAGATCCACATCCCCA
>CAZHRW010000203.1:0-5603 GCA_964535025.1 uncultured Planctomycetales bacterium | reverse complement strand
CGCTGTCAAGCGGGGGCGCGAAGGCGAACGCGAACCGGTTCCCACCGGGGATTCGCGCCCCATGCTCACGCATGGGGCTTCCTTTTGTCGCGCCGCTTCCGAAACAGAGGCCCCCTTCGCGCCGGGAGGGAGCCCCCGCTGTCAAGCGGGGGCGCGAAGCGAACGCAAACCGGGTGCCGACGGGGATTCGCGCCCCATGCTCACGCATGGGGCTTCCTTTTGTCGCGCCGCTTCTGAAACTGATGCCCCCTTCGCGCCGGGAGGGAGCCCCCGCTGAAACAGAGGCCCCCTTCGCGCCGGGAGGGAGCCCCCGCTGTCAAGCGGGGGCGCGAAGGCGAACGCGAACCGGTTCCCGCCGAGGATTCGCGCCCCATGCTCACGCATGGGGCTTTCTTTCTTTTGTCGCGCCGCTTGCTGAAACAGAGGCCGTGTTCGCGCCGGGAGGAGGGGGGGTCGCCGATAGGAACAGGCGCTAGAATTGTTTGAGGCGGTGGTGCCGTAGAGGACGAGGCGATGATCGTGGACGTGGACAGGTACGGCGTGTTCTCGCTGACCGAGGACTTCCTCGAGGCGTATCGCGGCCGCGAGCCGCAGTGGGGGTTCGGCGACCTGTCGCGTGTGATCTACCAGCGGACGTACCGCCGCGAGGGGGAGCAGTGGCTGGATACGTGCCGGCGGGTGATCGAGGGGATGTGCACCGTCCAGCGCGTGCACTGCCTCGAGCACGGCCTGCCGTGGGATGCGGGCAAGGCCCGGGCCTTCGCCCACGACGCCTTCGAGCGGCTCTGGCAGTTCAAGTGGACCCCGCCCGGCCGCGGGCTGTGGATCATGGGGACCCGGTTCGTCTACGAGCGCGGCGGGGCGGCCCTGAACAACTGCGGGTTCGTCTCGACACGCGACCTCGCCACGGACTACGCCCGGCCGTTCGTGTGGATGCTGTCGATGTCCATGCTGGGCGTGGGCGTAGGGTTCGACACGCTCGGCCGCGGCAGCGTGACGGTCGGCAAGCCCGCCATCAGCGACGAGCCGCACACCATCGGCGACAGCCGCGAGGGCTGGGCCGAGGCCCTCGGGCGGCTGCTGGGCGCCTACAGCGGCCACGGCAGCCTCCCCGGCCGGTGGGACACCTCCCGCATCCGCCCGCGGGGCGCGAAGCTCGAAAGCTTCGGCGGCCGCTCCTCGGGGCCCGAGCCGCTGCGGCGGATGCTGGCCGACCTCCGCGAACTGTACGACAGCCAGATCGGCCGCAAGGTCGACAGCCGCCTGATCGTCGACACGATGAACATCATCGGGCGGTGCGTGGTCGCCGGCGGGATCCGCCGCTCGGCCCAGATCGCCTTCGGCCAGCCGGACGACCGGACGTTCCTGGACCTCAAGCGGGACCGCGAGAAGCTCGCGGCGTACCGGTGGGTGTCCAACAACTCCATCTTCGCCGAGAAGGGCATGGACTACACCGACGCGGCCCGGCGGACGGCGGACAACGGCGAGCCGGGCTACCTCTGGCTGGACAATGCCCGGGCCTACGGCCGCATGGCCGACCCGCCTGACCGGCGCGACGCCGCCGCCGCCGGCAGCAACCCCTGTGTCGAGCAGACCCTCTGGGACAAGGAACTGTGCTGCCTGGTGGAGACCTACCCCGCCCACCACGACACCTTCGAGGACTATGCCCAGACGCTCCGCGTCGCGTACCAGTACGCCAAGACGGTCACGCTGGTGGCGACCGAGGACGCGGCGACCAACGCGGTGATGCTCCGCAACCGCCGGATCGGCTGTTCGATGAGCGGCGTGGTCCAGGCCATCGACCGCCTGGGCTACCGGCGGTTCATGCAGTGGTGCGACAAGGGCTACGCCCTCGTGCGGCACCTGGACAAGGTCTACTCCGACTGGCTGTGCGTGCCGCGATCGATCAAGACCACGTCCGTCAAGCCCTCCGGCACGGTCAGCCTGCTGGCCGGCGCCACGCCGGGCGTGCACTGGGACCACGCCCCGTACTACCTTCGGCGGATCCGCGTAACCCGCGGCCACCCGCTGGCCGAGCTGTGCCGCCGGGCGGGCTACGACGTCGAGGACGACGCCTATGCGGATAATACGGTCGTGGTCGCCTTCCCCGTCCACGTGCGCCGGATGTCGCGCTCCAAGGGCGAGGTGAGCCTGCGGGAGAAGGTCGACCTGGCCGCCCAGATGCAGCGGTTCTGGTCGGACAACCAGGTGAGCTGCACGGCGGAGTTCGACCCGGACCGCGAGGCCGACGACCTGCCGCGGATCCTCGCGGCCTACGAGGACCGGCTCAAGGGCATCGTCTTCCTGCCGTCCCGCGGCCATCGCTACCGGCAGCCGCCCTACGAGGCGATCGCCCGCGAGCGGTACGAGCAGTTGATCTCGCGGATCCGCCCGCTGGCCGGCCGTCTCGAACACGAGCACGAGTACGAGGCCCGCTTCTGCGAGGGCGGCGTCTGCGACTACGCCGCGGGCGACGAGACGGCCTGAGCCGCTATCCTTCGGGCAGCTCGGCGGCCTTGGCCCCGGGCGTTCGCGGGGGCCCCTCGACGGGGTGCACGACGCGGATCTCCCGCCACCGGCCGCTGCGGTAGCGGAGGTAGAACGCCCCGCTGAAGGCGATGATCATGACGACCAGGACAACCCACGTGGGCCTGGGGTCCACGTGGAAGACGCGGAGCATGACTATCGTGACCGGCAGGAACAGCCAGTGGAACCCCACGGAGATGCACATCGCCCAGAAGGTGTCGCCCGCGCCGCGCAGGGCGCCGCTGAAGACCAGCATGACCGCGTCGGCCATGACGTACAGGCTGGCCAGGCGGAGCATGAACACCGCCAGCGGCCGCGCCGCCTCGAAGACCGCATCCGGCCGGGCGGGCGCGAAGACGCCCACCAGCGGCTCGGCGAAGCCCGCGAAGGCCACCACGACCAGCGCCGAGTAACACACCGCCATGCGGAAGCCGGACATCGTCGCCCGGTGGGCGATGTCGGGGCGGCGGGCGCCCATGTAGCGGCCGACGAGGCTGACCACGCCGACGTTGACCCCGAGCATGGGCACGAAGCAGACCATGTCCCAGTTGAACACGATGGTGATCGCGGCGCTGGTGCGGGGGCCGACGCCCTGGAAGGTCATGACCAGGGCCACGAAGGCCAGCATGTTCAGGCCCATCTCCAGCCCCGCCGGGTAGCCGAAGTGCAACAGGGCCTTCAGCGCGGCCCGGTCGATCCGCCAGGCCCGCCCGATATCATAGGCATGGCGAATCGCCGGCTGCAGATACGCGACGATCAGCACGGCCGCGGTGGCCACCCACCCGAGGATCGTCCCGTACGCCGCCCCGCGGATGCCCATCGCCGGCAGGCCGAGCTTGCCGAAGATCAGCACCCAGTTCATGATGATGTTGACGATCATCGCGACAAACGTGGAGACCATCACCACCCGCGTGCGGCCGATCCCGGAGAAGAAGGCGTTCAGCGCCTCACGGGTCAGGGCGAGGACCGCCCCGTACACGAGGATATCGAAGTAGATCGTCTGCAGGGCGAACTGCTCGGCGCCGATGCCGGTCACGCGGAACAGCAGGTGCGCCCCCGGCCGCGCCAGCAGGATCACCGGGTAGGCCGCCACGGCGATCAGCAGGGCCTGGGTGGTCGCCACGGCACAGCGGTCGCGACGGCCGGCGCCGAGGTACTGGGCGACGAGGGCCGTCGAGTAGCCGATCAGCCCCATCCAGAACGTCATCATCAGGAAGGTGCTCATCCCCCCGGCCATCGCGGCGCTCATGTGGACGGGCCCGAGCCGGGCGAGGAACATGCGGTCGGTGAAGGTCATGGTGGTATCGCAGGCGCGCGACACCACCATCGGCAGCGCGATGCCGAGCATCTCCCGCGCGCCGCCGGCCGGCCCGCCCGACGCCTCGACCGCCAACTCCACCTGCATCCGCAAACTCCAGAAATCCGAAATACGAAGCCCGAAACTCGAAACAAACCCGAAACGGCCAAACGGAAAAACAGCAAACGGCAGCGCACAATGGTCCTGCCGTTTGCCGTTGCCGTTGGCGTTCCCACAGCCTCAAGCCTACAGCCTGCCGTTCTAGAATTCGGCGCTTCGGGGCGTCCGCGGGTAGGGGATGACGTCGCGGATATTGGCCATCCCGGTGACGAACTGGACGGTCCGCTCCAGGCCCAGGCCGAAGCCGGCGTGGGGCACGGTGCCGTAGCGGCGGAGGTCGGCGTACCACCAGTAGTCGGCCGCGTCGAGCTGCTGGGCGGCCATGCGGTCGGTGAGCACGTCGAGCCGCTCCTCCCGCTGGCTGCCGCCGATGATCTCCCCGATCTTGGGCACCAGCACGTCCATGGCGGCGACGGTCCGCCCGTCGTCGCTCAGCCGCATGTAGAACGGCTTGATGGTCGCGGGGTAGTCGGTCACGATCACCGGCCGTCCGACGTGCTGTTCGGTGAGGTAGCGTTCGTGCTCGCTCTGCAGGTCGGCGCCCCACTGCACGGGGTAGTCGAACGTCCGCCCGCTGGCGGCGAGGATGTCGATCGCCTCGCCGTAGGTCAATCGTTCGAAGGGCGAGGCGATGATGTGCTCGAGCGTCTCGAGGACCGTCGTGTCGATCCGCTGGTTGAAGAAGGCCATGTCCGCCGGGCAGCGGTCGAGCACCGCCTGGAAGATGTGCTTGACGAACGCCTCGGCGACGTCGGCGTTGCCGGCCAGGTCGCAGAAGGCCATCTCCGGCTCGACCATCCAGAACTCCGCCAGGTGCCGCGCCGTGTTGGAGTTCTCCGCGCGGAACGTCGGGCCGAACGTGTAGACGTTGCCCAGGGCGCACGCGTAGGTCTCGGCCTCCAACTGGCCGCTGACGGTGAGGTTGGTGCGCCGGCCGAAGAAATCCTCGCCGAAATCGACGCCCCCGTCGCCGTCGCCCGGCGGGTCGGCCGGGTCGAGCGTGGTCACGCGGAACATCTGCCCGGCGCCCTCGCAGTCGCTGGCGGTGATGATCGGCGTGTGGATGTACAGGAAGCCGCGCTGCTGGAAGAACGCGTGGATCGCCATGCTCATGGCGTTGCGGACGCGGGCGACGGCGCCGAAGGTGTTGGTCCGCGGCCGCAGGTGGGCCTGGGTGCGGAGGAACTCGAAGCTGTGGCGCTTCTGCTGGATCGGGTACGCCTCGGCGTCGGCCCAGCCGAGCACGCGGATCTCGGCGGCCTGGAGCTCGTAGCTTTGCCCCTTGCCCTGGCTGGGCACGAGCGTGCCGGTCGCCAGCAGGCTGCAGCCGGCGGTCAGGCGGGTGATCTCGTCGTCGTAGTTGGGCAGGTCGCCGCCGGCGACGATCTGGAGCAGCTCGAACGACGAGCCGTCGCTGAGCGTGACAAAGGCGAACCCGCCCTTGCTGACGCGGACCGTCCGGACCCAGCCGCCGACGGTCAGGCTTTCGTTGACGCCCTCGCCCGCGAGGGCCCGGGCAATCAGGGTACGTTGCATGGTGTTGACTCCAAACAGGGCGGCGGCGATCGGGTAGGCGGGGGTGATTGCTCACCCCCACCTCCCACACCACCGTGCGTACGGGTCCGTACACGGCGGTTCACAGGGAGTTCGCAAGGCGTCG